>CADCQT010000086.1 GCA_902803645.1 uncultured Lachnospiraceae bacterium
CGAGAGCTACAGATTGTAGAATTGTTGCGTGAAGAGTCTGGGTTAACACGCAAAGAGATGGCTGTTCGTTTAGACTGCTCAGATTCTACAGTTAATATGAAGCGATGACTATATTAAATCCGAATTTTTTGGAGGGAATGACTTGATTAATTATCATAAAACAACAGAAGATGAAAAATATGAAATATGTGGATGGAAGTACGAAGGTGAATATGCTATTTATAATACATCGACATATGAAGAGCAGCTGAAAGACAAGCGTGGATTTGCTAATCCAATTAACAATTATTATACAGTGTATGATGGAAAACAGTTGGTTGGCTTTTTTAACTTGATTGATGAAGAGACAGAAGTTTTCTTTGGGATTGGTGTGGCTCCAGATTGCTGCAATAAAGGTTATGGACGAGAAATATGTGAGGAAGCGCTTGAATTATCTCGTGAATTATATCCCGGTAAGACGATTTATCTTGAAGTTAGAACATGGAATGCAAGAGCTGTTAAATGTTATGAGAAGGCTGGTTTTAGCATCGATGGAGAACCAATCAAACAAACGACTTCTATAAGTGCAGGTGTGTTCTATCGTATGGTGGCGCATTGATTTCAGAAAAATGACCCCATCGGGTCGTGTCAAAAGCAGTACAGATATGCTGGAGTTTGACGCGGGCCGGTGGGGGATTTCTCCGACTGAGTTAACGCAGGGTATCTAAGAACTCTTCCATTGTGTGAACGCTTACGGCTCCAAAGTAAGAGTACTCCACACCATGGTAGGTAAAGACAGCTGATGTAAGTTCTGTAATTCTTCCATCACGGTTCTGCCATACCTCAGGTCCAAGGCCGTCCTCTGCCTTTCCCTTGGTGGTCTCGATGAATGCCTTTGGACCGGCCTTCATCTTATAAACCGTAGAATTCTTGCAGTTCTTATCCATAGATGCATTCCAGGATGCTCCGTGGGTAACACCTGTACGAGGATTCTTGATAGCATCAGAAGATACAGCGATTGCGATCTGCATACCAATGGGAGACTTGTAAGTATCTCCATTATTGTATTCGATCATATTTAAGGTACTTGTATCTTTAAATGTCATCACATTCGGATGTTTCAAATCCCCAATGGCATACAGATCATCTGAGATTTCGATGGAATCGATGTCTCCCTTATCGTTTAGGATGGGGGTATAGGAAATATGCTTTTTCCCTGTGGTGCACGAAGCAGAGGAGGTCAAGAAGTCCACATGCAGCGCTTTTCCTGCATCCTGGAGAGTATCATACTTCAGATCCTTTGTAGGAGCATTCTTTAAGTCCGTATTCTCTGTCATGCACAGATCGACCTTTTTATTGTCTTTGGTGGTAAACTGATACATGATCTTCTGAAGGAACATATTCGCTGTTGCATTGACCTGCGGAATCTGGAACACGCCAACCGTTAATGCCATGGATGCCGCTACTACAGCTGCTACACGATATCTTCTCATCCTTCTGTTTGCATTCTCTTTCTTCATTGCTTCTTCCCTTGCCTTTCCATTTACTGTAATTTCATGTTCGTCTATTTCAGGAGCAAGGGCCTGCTTTAAGATTTGATCAAGTTTTTCATCTGTCATATCCTAATGCCTCCAGTTCATCCTTTATCATCTTTTTTGCTTTTCTCATCCTTGTTTTTACAGTTCCCTCCGGAATATGAAGTATCTGAGCGATCTGTGCAATCTGCATCTCTGCAGAATAAAAAAGATGTATCGGTACCCTGTATTTTTCAGGGAGGTGATAGACCACCTGCCTGACAACACGGGTTTCGTGATCACTTAACAGTCTTTCTTCAGGGGAAATACTATTGTCACAAGGCTCCCATCCTTCGTCCGATAGTACTTCCAAACTGTCTGTTGGAACCAGTCTTTTTCTTGATACATTTTTACGTCGCCTGTTCTTCCAAAGGAAAATGGAAACGGATAAAGCATAGCTCTTTGTATTCTGATCGGTATCCAGTTGTCCCACCTTCTCCGTCAGTTTCAGCATGGTGTCCTGATACAGCTCATCTCCGGCTTCTCTCTCTCCCGCCGTCATTCTGCAAAATCTTAAAATATGAGCGCCGTATTCTCGCACAAACTGCTCGAATTCATTGTTGTTCATAGCCTGTTATCCTCGTTTCTATCTATATAAGGATTTTATTCCCTGCGCCGGCTGTCTGGGATTTGCCCTTACACTTATATATTGTAATAGGAACAGGTAAAGTTTTCCTTTTCGTAAATTTTATCATAGCATAAGAAAGGAAAAGTTTTTCCTTCTTTTTAGCGAAAAAACTTTTCCTTCCCATAAAAATGCGTTACAATTGTCTTTTCTGTTTCAATTAAATTAATAAGGAATTTGACATTATGCTTCAACTCATTGCCAATATCATTGATCTTGCTGCAGCTTTTATTCAGGTGGGCTCTGGCATCCTGCGGCAGAAGACCCGAATTCTTGTGATCCAGATTCTTCAGCTTCTGATGCAGGCCATCAGCATGATTTTACTGGGAGGGATTACCGGTGCGGTGAATAATCTTCTCTCCTGTTTTCGTAATTACTTATGCTATAAAGAAAAATTAAACGGCAGATGGAAAGCGGTTTTTATTACAGCCTCCATCGGTGCAACCCTTCTACTTAATAAGCAGGGGTTCTTAGGCTTGCTCCCGGCCGCTGTCTGCACGGTATATATTCTATGCATGGACGTAAAGGATCAGCTCCTTTTCAAGATTCTTGTGACCGTAACTTCTGTCCCATGGATCTTGTATCATTTCCTTTTGGGATCCTATACAGGGGCATTTTTTGATACCCTGTCGGTTCTTACCAATCTATATGGTCTGTATAAAATAAAAAAGACGCCCCGGGACTGATATGTACCCAGAATTCTTTTGTTATTATAGTAATCTATATATTCTTCAAAAAAGATTCCTTGCATTACGGATTTCTTCCTCCGTAGCCTCTGCATAAATGGTGGTAGTGGAAATATCCTCATGTCCTAAGAGCTTCTGGGTCAGGGATAGATTTCCCCCTGTTTTTTTGAGAGATTCCATGGCAAAACTATGTCGCAGTGAGTGGGCACTGAATTCCCCTGCATAGGTGATCCCACTGGCTGCGGCATATTTTTTGACTAGAAGTTCTACCGAGCGAACAGACAGACGTTGCCCCCTGTGAGTCCCCTGTGCGACCAGAAACAGCGCTTTCTCGTCTTCCTTTGGCTGATAGATGGGACGGATATCTTCAATATATTCGATTAATTCCTCAGCAACCTTGTCACTGAAAAAAATCTCAGCCTCCTTATTCCCTTTGCGGATCACCTTGAAGGATCTGCTTTTGAAATTAATATCATCAAGATCCAAAGCCACACACTCTGACACACGGATCCCGGTCATTCCAAGGATACGACAGATCATGTAATCCCGGAAAGCGGTATGATAGCGTTCCCTGGAACTTAACATCTTCGGGGACAGACCCTCACCGGACAGAATATTCTGATAGAAGGTCTCATTCTCATCTCCTACAAGGTAGTAAGGGCGACGTACCTTTTCATGATGTCGCTCAACGAACTGAAAGGGGTTCTTCTGAATCTCTTCCCTCTTATATAAAAATCCAAAATAGGCATTCAGCGCGCTGATATAGACCTCCACAGTGTTATTCTTATTTGATTTGCCGGGATGGTCGATCTGATGTGCCTTCAGATGGGCAAGAAAAGAATCCACATCATCTAAGGAGATACAGTTCAGCTGTTCTCCGGTGACACGGGTCAATGGAAGGTCTTCGAAGGCTTCGTGGTTGGTCTTCATATATAGAAAAAAAGCCCGGATCATTCGTACATAGGTCAGAGTGGTTCTGGTGGACTTGGTTCTGGCTGTGGATGTGATGTAACGATCCACGGAAACCGGAAGCTCCGCCAACATATTCTGAATTTTAAGTTGATTATTTGCGTCCAGTTCATCTTTATATTCGTATGACATATACCGGTCCTCCCTGCTCTTCTATTATATAAAAATAGTCTTATGTTCGCAATAGAGGTATTATGCGAATAGATTATAGACTTCTAACACCGGCATACAGTTTTATACTCCGCATGCCGGTGTACGTTTACCAATGATATAAAACTTGAATTATAAGTGTCGTTCAAATACTACATTCTTAGAAGGTGTATCTTTACCTCTTTAATGTACAAAACCAATATAATAATACGCTTCTGAGTATAAAAATCAACTTTTAAGATCATTCTAATCAGAGTATACTTATCATGTAGTATTGTTAACCCAATATGTCCCGGAAAGGGCTAAATATATGAAAGCATGGACAGCTGAGAGGTGATAAAATGAAAAAAATTTCTATACTAACGATTCTAACCGCTGTTACGCTGATGATCAGTAGTATGACTGTTGCACAGGCTGGTACTGTTGGACTACGGTCCACTGACCTTTTGCAGGGGTCTGAGGATCTTAAGGAGATGAAGTCACTGCTTCCAGATATGCAGCAGTGGATCGCAGATGCAGATCTGCCGGATACGAAGATCACAGAGGCAGATTTAAACAACGGATATAAAGTCTATACAGATTTTAAACTGGAGAACAGCAAGGATTCTTCATCAGAATCTATTCAGGATTCCCTTGAAGAGAATCCTTATATCTGGGAGATCCCTGTCAAGATTTCAGATAAAACCTATACCTTCACGGTGGGCAGATCTCAGCCTTTATCTGAAAACGGAAAACAGAACTTAACAGCGGCAGAACAGAAAGAGATCAAGGAAAAGGAAGGCAAATTCTGTGTAATCTCTTTTGGTGAGGGAGAAGACCTTCGTACTCTTGCAAAGAGTATAAAAGCCGGTTACGACTACTCTGACGTATATATTGTTGGAGGAATTCCGGGACAACCGGATGAGTATATTATGGGTGTTACCCGGGAGGGGGCTGATTTTACTGCTTTGTCACAGATGCCTAAGGGCGCTGATGTACTGACGGCAAATGATATGAAACAGATCACTCCGATCTCCTGGGATACAATGCTTGCAAATGAAAAGGCTGCCATTGAACAGAACCGTTCCCATAAGGAAGTACGATCCGGCGGCTTCGGAAGTTCTGTAGCGACCGCTGCTTTTCCAACATCAGCAGTTCTTGTATCCGCACTGCTGATGCTGGGTATCCTTGGTGCAGCATTTGCCAGAAGATATATGCATTAAGATGTATTCTTTATGCCGGATGATCGAAGGTTGGAAGCCCGTCGATTACGTCCTGTAACGGTGACCAATCCAACGGATCAAAGGGATCTTCATCTTCAACCTCATCCTTGTCCTCATTTTTTGGGGTTGGATGAGGTTTTTTATTCTTTTGCTTTGCAAGTTCTGCCTCTGTTTCCGGCAGTTTCTTATATGCCTGGGAACTCTTGAATTCGATCGCTACTTTATTCATGGCCGCGATAATATATTCCTTGGCAGGATCCTTGTCCGAAACAGCGCCCATGGCGGCGGCGATGATGCGATTGGCCTCCGATTTGGTCCTTGCATGCTGCAGCTGGGACTTTAGTGCCTGAGCCAACTGTTGGATCCTCATATACTGGAGGTAACCCTGGGGATCCGTCTGCTGCAGAAAACGGACCTCCTCCGGTGACAGCTTCTTTCCGGCCCGTAATTTTGCTTCAATACGGGAGCGCATCTGGGATTTTTCCTCTTCTGACATGGTATCCGGGTCCTGATGTAATCGCTTCATCATAAAATCCCGGAACTGTTCCTCACATTGATATACGGTTTTTGTCGTATCCATTTCATACCCCCTACGGCTTCTGCTGTTATCGCTTCATGGATAATATCGACCACTCTACCGCTTTTGTTGACAAAAAAAACATGGAAACCGTCATGGTTTCCATGTCCTATGTCCATATCGATCCTAATGACCGCTTCCATAATATTTACCCAGGAATGCCCTGGTACGTTCATTCTCAGAGGAGAACATCTTCTGTGGCGTTGTATCCTCCACAATCACACCCTTCTCCATAAAGATGATCCGGTTGGAAACATCTCTTGCAAAGGTCATCTCGTGTGTAACGATCACCATGGTCATTTTCTCCTGAGCCAGTTCCCGGATGACCTTGAGAATCTCCAGTGTCAGTTCCGGATCCAGCGCGGATGTAGGTTCATCGAAAAACAAAATTTTTGGTTTCATGGCCAAAGCTCTGGCAATGGATACTCTCTGCCGCTGCCCGCCGGACAGCTCACAGGGGTATGCATTTTCCTTATCCGAAAGTCCCATCTTCGCCAGTAGTTCTCTTGCTTCCCGCTCCACTTCATCCTTTGGCCTTTTTTGATTGCGGATGGGGGCATCTGTAATGTTTTTCATTACAGAAAAATGAGGAAAAAGATTAAAATTCTGGAATACCAGTCCGAAATAGGAACAAGCTTTTTTCTGCTGTGCCTTTGATCCGTAAACGGAGGCTCCATCAATGGAGCGAACCACAGAATCTCCCACATAGGTAATGGTTCCGTCATCCATCTTTTCCAGAAAAGTAGCACAACGAAGAAGGGTGGACTTGCCGGAACCGGAAGGCCCGATAATGGAGACCACCTCTCCTTCCTCTACAGAAAGGTTAATATCCTGAAGGACCTTTGTAGTACCGAAGTCCTTTTTTACATGATGCATTTCTAAAATCTTCATGGGCTCTCCTAGCTGTAGTAATTCATCCGTTTCTCTGCATAATCCATAAGCAGGGCTACGATGAAATTAAAAATGTAATAGAACAATCCGGCTGCCAGCAGAGGGATCACATTATGGGCGGTTGCCGCCAGAGCCTTGGCCTGGGTGAACATCTCTGCATAGGCAATGGAAAAGGCCAGAGAGGTATCCTTGACCAGGGTAATCACCTCATTGGTAATGGAGGGAAGGATCCGTTTGATTACCTGAGGCAGAATGATCCAGAAGAAGGTCTGTATGCGACTGTATCCTAATACCTTCGCTGCTTCGTACTGTCCTGCCGGCATGGATTCAATACCGCTTCGATAGATCTCGGCAAAATATGCGGCATAATTCAGAGCAAAGGCAATAATAACTGCGATTCCACGATAGGAAGAGGATATGGTCATTCCAAAAATATAGTAGGGCCCAAAATATACCACGATGAGCTGCAGCATCAAAGGGGTTCCACGCATAACGGAGATGTAGATCTTCGTTATGGTCCTTACGATCCAAAGCTTTGACATGCGACCAAAGGAGATCAAAAGTCCCAGGGGCAGTGAAAACAAAAGGGTCAGCAGGAAGATCCGGATGGTGGTTATCATACCACCGGCAAGTTCTGTAAAAATCGTTGTGATATCCATAGATTTCCTTCCACTACTTTAAGATGGATACATCCTCACCAAAATACTTCTTGGAGATCTTCGCAAAGGTTCCGTCCGCATTCATCTCCTTTAATGCTTCATTGACCTTATCCCTAAGGGCAGTATTCTTCTTGTCAAAGCCAACGGCATACTGTTCAGAGGAGATCTCATAGGATAAGACCTTAAAAGTATCAGACTTATCCTTGGTCTGATCCAATGCCACAAACTTATCCATGGCAACCGCATCTACCGCACCGGACTCGAGATCCATCATAGCGGTATTATAGTCGGCTACCGGGATAAGCTGTGAAAAGCTTCCTGTCAGGGCCTTATTATCATCGCTGTTTAATGCGGTCTCAGCAGAGGATTCCTTCTGAACATCCACAATCTTGCCCTTCAGATCCTTCTCGGATGTAATGCCGGAATCCGCACGTACAACAAAGACCTGAGCATTGTTCATATAGGCATCAGACCAGGCATACTGATCCTCACGTCCATTTACGGTAAAACCGTTCCAGATACAATCAATGGTACCGCTGGACAGTTCCATATCCTTGGCATCCCAGTCGATGGGCTGGTATACGACATCTACATCCATGCGCTTCGCTGCTTCTGCTGCAAGTTCCAGATCAAAGCCGGTATACTCTCCATCTTTTCCTACATATCCGAAGGGAGGAAAATTCTGGTCAAAACCCACCACCAGGTTCTTGTCCGTATTCTCTACCGTCTTCTTACTGTCTGTCTTTTTGCCGGAGGTTCCCTTGCATCCAACCATTCCCATTACCATTGTTGCGGCCAGGGCTACAACCAGTAGTTTCTTAAAATTCTTCATAACGTATATCTCCTGTTTCTTTCTTTTTCCAACTACTGCTTTATCATGCTACAGCGATAATAAAGTATCATTTTTACGCACTAATGTAAATAAGAAAAAAGAAAAAGCCCGAAGACGATGGTCTCCGGGCCAAAAATCCGCTATGGATCTCTTACTTATTCAGGACTTAGGATAAGTCCGGTCCTATTAGTAGTTTTCTGCATGGATTTCAAAGAAACTCTGAGGATGTGCACAAACCGGGCATACCTCCGGAGCCTTGGTTCCCACTACAATGTGTCCGCAGTTCCGGCATTCCCATACCTTAACCTCAGACTTCTCGAATACCTGTGCAGTCTCCAGGTTCTTAAGAAGTGCGCGATACCGCTCTTCATGGTGCTTCTCGATCTCGGCTACCATCCGAAACTTCGCTGCCAGTTCCGGGAATCCCTCTGCCTCTGCAGTCTCAGCAAATCCGGCATACATGTCGGTCCACTCGTAATTCTCACCGGCTGCTGCATCTGCAAGATTGGAGTTGGTGTCCCCAAGTCCCCCCAGTTCCTTAAACCACATCTTCGCATGCTCTTTCTCATTATCTGCAGTCTTAAGGAACAGTGCCGACATCTGTTCGTAGCCTTCCTTCTTAGCTACGGACGCAAAATAGGTGTACTTATTCCGGGCCTGGGATTCTCCTGCAAAAGCCTCCTGTAGGTTCTTCTCTGTCTGTGTACCTGCATACTTGTTCTCTGCCATGTTTTCCTCCTTGCTATTCTTACAAATCCCTAAATCAATACCTGATTTAGTTGTAACATGGAACGGTAAGAAGTGCAATCTTTTGATGCAGAAAGTTAAAAATTGTATATCTCTGGCTCATGTGTAAATGAGCAGATGGTAGCTGTAACATTCTTCATATAAAGGACCTGCGTATTCTCATCCTTCTCATCGTACATATTCCGAAGGGATGGATAATGATCCAGCATATTCTTCTTCGCCTCGATCCGATCATCATCCACGAGCTCGCCTTCTACACGGATCCACTCGCCTTTATTCATGCCGGAGATCTCAAACTTCGGATTCTCTGCCAGCTGCTTTGATACATTTTTGCTTCTACCTGTCTGGATGTACAGCTTGTCTTCAAAGATCTCTGCGGTTCCAAAGGGACGAACTCTTGGCTGATCTCCCTCTACTGTTGCTAAGTAATATGTACCGCATTCCTTAAGAAACTGAGCTACTTTCTCAATTGCTTCCATGGATATCTCCCTTCTGCATCTTGTTTATATAGTTTCTGGTGATATAATAGCACAAAATCATATTGCACGCAATACATTAACAAAACTTGCGGAGGGATTGTCTCAGTCGGATGATATGAAACCGACTGAAATAAAAATTTCCGCCGGAGCCAAAGCCCCGGCGGAATATCCGCTGTTATAACGGATCGTTAGATACCAAAATCCGGAATGGAGGAAAATCCCTTCTCCAGATCTGCATCTGTGGGGATATAATCACTCATCTCACCATTATTATATTTTTCATATGCAACCATATCGAAGTATCCGGTTCCGGTCAATCCGAAGACAATGGTCTTCTCTTCTCCTGTTTCCTTGCACTTTAAGGCCTCATCGATCGCTGCCCGGATGGCATGACTGGACTCCGGAGCAGGAAGTGTACCCTCTGTTCTTGCAAAAAGCTCAGCCGCCTCGAAAACTGCTGTCTGCTCTACAGAAACTGCCCGCATCAGACCATCAGCATAGAGCTGAGATAAAACAGGACTCATTCCATGATAGCGAAGACCTCCCGCATGGTTGGCAGAGGGGATGAAGTCATGGCCAAGGGTGTACATCTTAGCAATTGGTGTAACCATTCCGGTATCACAGAAATCGTAGACAAATTTTCCTCTCGTAAGGGATGGGCAGGATGCCGGCTCTACTGCAATAATATCATAGTCTGCCTCTCCCCGGAGTTTTTCTCCCACAAAGGGTGAAATCAAACCACCCAGGTTGGAGCCGCCTCCGGCACAACCGATGATCACATCCGGCTTAACCCCCAGCTTATCCAGTGCCGCCTTTGTCTCGAGACCGATAATGCTCTGATGGAGTAAGACCTGATTTAGGACAGAGCCCAATACATAACGATATCCTTCTGTTCCTACTGCCACTTCAACAGCCTCAGAGATCGCACAACCGAGTGATCCTGTTGTTCCCGGATGCTCCTGCAGGATCTTCCTTCCGATCTCGGTAGTATCGGAGGGAGAAGGTGTTACCGATGCTCCGTAGGTACGCATGACCTCACGACGGAACGGCTTCTGTTCATAGGAGACCTTGACCATATAGACCTTGCAATCCAGATCGAAGAAGGAACATGCCATAGACAGTGCTGTTCCCCACTGACCGGCTCCGGTCTCGGTGGTGACACCCTTCAGGCCCTGTTTTTTCGCGTAATAAGCCTGCGCGATGGCAGAATTTAACTTATGACTTCCTGAGGTGTTATTTCCCTCGAACTTATAATAGATATGGGCCGGTGTATCCAGTGCCTTCTCCAGAAACTCTGCATGAACCAGTGGAGATGGACGATACATCTTATAGAAGTTATAGATCTCTTCCGGAATCGGAATATATGCATCATCATTATTCAGTTCCTGCTCTGCCAGCTCTTTGCAGAATACAGCCGAGAGATCATCTACGGTCATCGGCTTAAGTGTGGCCGGATTAAGAAGTGGTGCCGGCTTATTCTTCATATCCGCGCGAACGTTATACCACTGCTTTGGGATCTCGTTCTCCTCCAGATATACCTTGTATGGTGCGCTTTGATTTGTTGCCATATACATACCCCTTTCATAGTTGTTACGCATTGCTCTTAGCATAACACTTTTACGCGTTAAAGGCAAGGCGTATCCTGGGGCTCGGCGGTGAACAGTAACATTATTTCAAAATTTGTTCCATCCCGATCTTATAAGGTACAAGTCCCAGGCTCTCATAAAATCTGATCGCACCGGGATTACAGTTCCACACATTCAAGGTAAGGTTGTAACAGCCACACTGACGGGCATAGGAGACGATGTGCTCGTAGATCTCTTTGCCTACCTTTTGACCCCGGGAATTTTCATCCACACAGATATCATCGATATACAGTGTTAGGTGGTCCTCCAATAACCTGCTGTCCTTTGGACGCTGTAGAACACAGAAACCGTGCCCCAGTACCTGGCTATCCTCATCGACGCAGACAAATACCGGAGTCTGCTCGTTCTTCACGATGACACGAAGTTCATCCTCTGTATATTTTGTTGTCAACTTAAACAGATCCGGGCGCCCCTCATGATGGACACGATTGACCTGCATTAATAATTTCATAAGAGACGGGATATCTCCCTCTCCTGCTCTGCGAACGATATGTGACATGTATGTTTTCCTTTCCATAATATTTAGGTCTCGCGATAAAATTCCGCGATCATCCACATATAGCAGATAATCGCGGTAATCATGTTTTCGTCGGGTAGTTCACCTTAAAAGGTGTAAACGGGGCGGTATCATACTACTGATGCCGTGATTTGCCGTCTCATACATTAGGAAGATTATCTTCCAAGATAACGTTCCACCGTTCATCTCGATAAATTCGAATTGATCCTTGGATTTATCTGCTGATTGTTTTCAAGAAGTCATGAATAATTCCGTTGACTTGATCCGGCTGATCATCGTTTGCA
>CADCQT010000087.1 GCA_902803645.1 uncultured Lachnospiraceae bacterium
CTGATCGTAGACAAGGTGGGAGGATTTATCGATCCCATGCTGAATGAGCGACTGCTTTCTATTCTCTCCACCAAGGAAAATGTCAACCTGGAGACCCTCGGTTTCGAGAGAGAGGATATCGCATCCTATTCGGCCATCATATCACCTATTGATATAGCAGGAGAGAGACTTGGTACACTCTTTGTTTACCGGTACGACAGGCAATATGATATTGATGATATTATTCTTTCAGAGTATGGAACTACGGTAGTGGGGCTTGAGATGATGCGTTCTGTCAACGAAGAGAATGCCGAAGAGAGCCGTAAAATCCAGGATGTAAGAAGTGCCATTAACACCCTGTCTTTCTCTGAACAGGAAGCAATCATGCATATTTTTGACGAACTTAAGGGCAGCGAGGGGATTTTAGTTGCTTCAAGGATTGCTGATCGTGTGGGAATCACACGTTCCGTTATCGTCAATGCACTTCGGAAATTTGAGTCTGCAGGAGTTATCGAGTCCAGATCATCCGGAATGAAAGGAACCTATATCAAGGTACTGAACGATTCGGTTTTTGATGAGCTGGAAAAGATGCGAGATCAGGCTCATGCCATGAACTGACAAACGTTTCGCAATATTTAAGATTTACGTTATACTGAGGGGGCTTACATATTTGTGTAAGTCTCTTTTTACGTCAAAGGACTTCACGATTTGGTGTTCTGACGTATTGCTGACCACTAGATATCGAAAAAGGGCTTGCCTTTTTAAAATGATAATTTATAATAGAAACGTAAGATTATGCTAGTTTAGGTTTGTTGCGCCCAGCAACAGATTTTCGTCGATGGGAGGATACTATGCTTCGTTCCGATGCCTTTGATTATATCAATGTTTTGGATAAGGCGGCAGATGCCAGCTGGCTTAGGCAGACGGTGATCTCCAACAACCTGGCCAACGCCACCACTCCTACCTATAAGCGTAAGGATGTTCATTTTCAGGATGTCCTTTTAGATGAGTTATCCAAGACAAAATACAGTAATCTGGATCAGGCTGTGAAGTCTCTGGATTATAATGGAGATGATCTGAATGGGCAGTTGTACACAGATGCAGAAGGTTATTCTTATCGTATTGATAAGAATAATGTTGATGTGGATACAGAGAATGTTGAACTTGCCAGTGAACAGCTTCGCTATCAGGCACTTACCACCGCTGTGACAGGAGAGTTCTCTAGATTCAAGATCGTGACCGGCTCATAAGGAGGATCATTATGGCGCTTTTTCAGTCTTTTGACATTGCTGCTTCCGGTATGACGGCGCAGCGATTCCGTATGGATACCATTGCAGAGAATATTGCAAATATCAACACCACCCATTCCGAGGACGGGTCTGGTCCTTACAGACGTAAGATTGTCACCTTCGAGGAGAGGCAGCTTACCCCTTCCTTTGCGGACACTCTGGATAGTTATCGCAATGCCTATAAGGGGAATGGTGTTCGTGTTGCAAAAGTCAAAGAGGATACCGAGACGGATTTTGTTATGAGTTATGACCCTTCCAATCCGGATGCGGATGAGAACGGGTATGTCAGCTATCCTAATGTAAATACTGTGACAGAGATGACCAATCTGATTGATGCCACCAGAGCATATCAGGCCAATGTTACGGCTTTTAATTCTTTAAAGGCAATGGCACAACAGGGAATTTCTATTGGTAATTCTTGATTTAGAGAGGTAACTTCATGAGTGATATTTCAGCAATCAATATAGATTATAAGACAGCTCCGGCCAGACCTGGGGTAACAAACCCTTCCGGTGAGGATTTTGGAACTATTTTTGATGCTGCAAAAGGACTTTTGGATGAGACGAACACCCTTCAGAACAAGGCTTCTGCAGAGGAGGTCAAGTTTGCTTTGGGTCTTTCTGACAATACACATGATATGATGATCGCGGCACAGAAGGCGTCTACTGCATTGCAGTATACCAATGCGATACGTACCAACATGATTCAGGCTTATCAGACAATTATGAATATGCAGATCTAGTGATAGATCATCCTGAGGAGAATAGTATATGCCAGAGCGCATTCAAAGAATATTAAACAGAATATTAGAGTGGTGGAAGCAGTTCACCTCTCGTCAGAAGGCACTAATCCTTAGTGCCATTGCAGTTGTGGTTATGTCGCTTGGTATTTTGGGTTTTGTTGTTACGAGACCTACGAATATCGATATTGTAACAGCCAAGGATGCCACAGAGGCCAACACGATCAAGGGGTTGTTTGACGGCCAGGGAATCTGGTATCAGCAGTCGCAGGATGGTATGACGTTTACCATTCATAAGGATGCAGAAGCGGATGCTACCATTTTGCTTGGAACCAACGGAATCTACAGCAATGGTTATAGTGGCGGCACTTCCGATTCGGATTATCCCTTTTCTAATGTTGTAGATGGAAGTTTTACAACAACAGAGGCTGACAAGCAGCGTAAGAACCAGTATTTTCTGCAGAAGCAGATGGAGCGGCAGCTCGAATCCCTGTCAAATGTTAAGACGGCTCAAGTTAATCTGAATATTCCGGCGGATGATGGAACACTTGCAGCCTCTAAGGAAGAGGCTTCTGCCAATGTGTTGCTTGGCCTTTCTGACAGTATGTCCGGAGATCAGGCTTCTGCCATTGCAAAATATATTGCAACTGGTCTTGGCAATACCACGACGAAGAAGATCACCATTATTGATTCAGACGATAATATCCTCTTTTCCGGCGGAGAAGAGTCCACCTCTGCAGGACAGGCTTCATCAAATTTATCTGTTAAGCAGCAGACGGAGAATTATGTAGCTAACAAGGTTAAAAAGGTTTTAAGTGAAAATTCCGGTGGTAATGCTGTATATGATAATGTACAGGTATCTCCGAACCTTTCCATGGATTTTTCTAAGACGAAGACGAAGGATTTTAAGTATTCTGTTGCGGATGGTATGACCCAGGGATATCTTGACAGCCGTACCGAGAAGACTACATCTTCCGATAACGGTACTTCCGGTACCCCGGGAACAGATTCTAATGATGATCCTACCTATGTGACAGAGGACAGCAGCAAGTCTCATTCTGAATCCAGTGATGTAACAGAGGACTATCTGCCCAACGAGACCATCACAACAACAGAGGGAGAGCCGGGAGCAGTAGATCCGGAGAAGTCATCCATTGCCATCACAGCATATAATAATGTGATTTATGATGAGGATACGATGAAGGCCAGTGGTCAGTTAAAGGGCACCACCTTTGATGAGTTTGTATCCAAGAATTCTGCAATGACTTCCACTACACCGGATGCCTCTTTGATTACAGCGGTTTCCCGCGCTACAGGTATTCCGGAGGCGAATATCTCCATTACATCCTATGATGTTCCCCAGTTCCATTATTCAGAGAATGGACGGACCTGGGTGGAGTGGCTGGAGATCGCCATGGCTGTTCTTATCTTCCTGCTTCTGGGATTTGTCGCCTTCCGAAGCTTCAAGAAAGAGAAGGAAGAGGAAGCTGCAGAGGAAGTATCTGTGGAGACTTTGCTTGAGGAACAGCAGGAGGAGGAGAATCTGGAGGATATCGGATACAACGAGAAGTCCGAAGCCAGATTGCTTATTGAGAAGTTTGTTGATGAAAAGCCGGAAGCCGTGGCAAATCTGTTGCGTAACTGGTTAAACGAAGACTGGGGTGAATAAATTGGCTGATTCAGCTATGTCGGCAGGCGCAGGTCCTGCTTCCGCAAATCTAACAGGTGTACAGAAAGCGGCGGTACTTTTGATTACGCTTGGACCTGAGAAAAGTGCGGATATTTTCAAACATCTAAAAGAGGATGAGATCGAGGAGCTTACACTTGAGATCGCCAATACAAGGTCCGTCTCTCCTCAGGTCAAGGATGATGTGATCAATGAATTCTATCAGGTTTGTCTTGCGCAGCAGTATATTGCCGAAGGTGGTATCGGTTACGCAAAGGAGCTTTTGGAGACTGCCCTTGGTTCGAGCAAGGCTCAGGAGGTCATTACAAAGCTTACTGCATCTTTGCAGGTTCGTCCTTTCGAATTTATCCGGAAAACCGAGCCTTCTCAGGTGTTAAACTTTATTCAGGACGAGCATCCGCAGACCATTGCCATGATCCTTTCTTATCTGCCTGCTTCTCAGGCATCTATGATCTTAGGTGCACTTTCTCCTGAGAAACAGGCGGATGTAGCAAAGCGTATTGCAATGATGGATCGGACATCGCCCGAAGTTATCAAGGAAGTGGAGCGGGTATTGGAACGAAAGCTTTCATCTCTTATCAATCAGGACTACACCATTGCGGGTGGTGTGGATGCAACGGTTGCCATCCTCAATGCCGTGGACCGTGGTACAGAGAAACGTATCATGGAGGCTTTGGAGATCGAAGAACCGGAGCTTGCAGAAGAGATCCGCAAGAAGATGTTCGTGTTCGAAGATATCTTGCTGCTTGATGATCGTTCCATTCAGCGTGTGCTTCGTGATGTGGACAATGCCGATCTTGGTGTTGCCCTTAAGGGTGCCAATGAGGATGTACAGAATGCGATCTTTAAGAACCTGTCAAGCAGACTTGCATCTATGATTAAGGAAGATATGGAATTTATGGGTCCTGTACGAATGAAGGATGTTGAGGAGGCTCAGCAGAAGATCGTTGGTGTGATCCGTAAGTTAGAGGATGCTTCTGAGATCGTAATCTCCAGAGGTGGAGGTGATGATCTGGTTGTATAGTATATATCATGGCCAGACGGTGGCAGAAGACAAAAGAGTCATTGATTCTAATGACAGGATTATGGCTCATATCCAGGCGTATGAAGAGAAGGTCCGTCAGCAGAGGGTGGAACGCAGAAGGCAGATGGCCCAGGACTTTTTTGAAAGTATTCAGTTGGACGAGGAAGGAAACCCTTTACTTGAATTAGATGAAGAGGGGAATCCTGTTTTCCCGGTGGATGATCTGGGAGAACCGGTGATCTATATGGATGCAGAGGGCAATCTTTCGGAGGAGCCCCCTCTTGATGAGATTGAATCGGAAGATCCCGGTGAGAGTGAGCCTGAAATCTCTCCTGAAGAATATGCTCAGCAGCTAATGGAAGATGCAAGACTTCAGGCGGATCAGATCCGAAATGAAGCTATGGCCCAGGCAGAGGCTATTAAGAGCAATGCCAGGGAAGAAGGCAGACAGGAAGGTTATCGGGAAGGTGTTGCCCAGGCAGAGGGTGAATATTTGGAGAAGCAGCAATTTCTCGATGCTCAAAGGGGTCAGATGGAACAGGACTACCGTGAAAAGATGGCAAGCCTTGAGCGGGATCTCTTAGAGGTGATCTGCGATGTGGTAGGCAAGGCCTTTCACGTTACCTTTTCCGATGATCAGGATATGATCCTCCATCTTGTAGATAATGCATTATCCAATATTGAAAATGCCCGGGAATTTTTGATCCGCGTCAATGAGAAGAATTTTATGAGACTGAATCAGGAGAAGGATCGCCTACAGGAAAAGGTAGGTTCCGGCATTGCCCTTGATCTGGTCAAGGATCCTCTTTTGACGGATGAGAAATGCATGATCGAGACCGATGGTGGTGTCTATGACTGCAGTCTGGATACGGAACTGAATAATCTAATCAAGGACCTGAAGATACTGGGATCATCCTGATGCTATCTTCAGGTATTTTACTTTGAATTCCATGAGAGATTGAGGTGAGGATATGATTGATAATAGAAAATATTATAGTGTGTTAGATCATCCTCATTATGATCATCTGGGCAGAGTTGCCAAAGTGGTGGGCCTTACAGTAGAGTCTGTGGGTCCGGATGCTAAGCTTAACGACCTTTGCGAGATCATCATCGACAAGGATACAAGGCTTATGGCAGAGGTGGTAGGCTTTTTGGATAAGCGGCTGCTGCTAATGCCATATGACAGCACCGAAGGTGTTGGAGTGGGATGTCTTGTGGTAAATACAGGCAAGCCCCTTTCTATTCCCGTGGGAGATGGTCTTCTTGGGCATACGGTGGATGGTATCGGCCGTCCCACGGATGCGGAGACCTTAGAGGATGTAGATTCCTCCTATCCTGCAGAGGCAATGCCACCGGACCCCATGGAACGAGAGATCATATCCGATGTGCTTCCGTTGGGAGTAAAAGCTGTGGATGGTCTTATTACTGTGGGGAAGGGACAGCGTATTGGGATTTTTGCTGGTTCCGGCGTTGGAAAAAGTACCCTCATGGGCATGTTTGCCCGTAATACCAAGGCAGAAATCAATGTCATTGCTCTGATCGGAGAGCGAGGCAGGGAGGTCCGGGAATTTGTGGAACATGATCTTGGACCGGAGGGTATGGCCAGATCGGTTGTAGTGGTAGCGACTTCGGATAAACCGGCGCTGATACGTAATAAGGCAGCCAAGACGGCAACTGCCATAGCGGAGTATTTCCGTGATCAGGGCAGAGATGTACTGCTTATGATGGATTCTCTTACCCGTTTTTCCATGGCACAAAGAGAGATCGGCCTTGCTTCCGGTGAGCCCCCGGTAACAAGGGGATATCCGCCGTCTGTTTACTCTGAGATGCCCAAGCTCCTTGAACGAGCAGGAAATTCTGATAAGGGATCTATCACCGGATTATATACCGTTTTGGTGGATGGAGATGATTTTAACGAGCCGATCACCGACACGGCACGTAGTATTTTAGACGGACATATTGTACTGAATCGTCGATTGGCTCAGCAGAATCATTATCCGGCGATTGATGTATTGGCTTCCATTTCCCGAGTTATGAGTGCCATAGCTGACAAACAGCATAAAAAGGCAGCGGGGCAGTTGAAGAATGTAATGGCCACCTATTCCGAGGCGGAGGATCTGATTAATATTGGAGCCTATAAGGCCGGCTCCAATAAAAAGATCGATTTTGCCATCTCCAAGATCGATGAAGTCAATGAATTCCTTCTACAGGCCACGGACGAGAAGTTCCAGTTTGAGGATGAGGTAAAGGCTCTTGAGGACATGTTCCCTTCCCCTGAGAATACCAGTCAGGCAGTATAGTCGGAGGTGATACGCTGTGGCGAAGTTTCGATACCGCATGCAGAATGTGCTTGACCTGAAGATGCTGCTAGAGACCCAGGAAAAGGCAGCTTATGCCCAGGCCCAATTGAAGGTAAATGAAGAGCAGGAAAAACTCCAGCAGTTGCTTTTGCGAAGGGCACGCTATGAACAGATGCTTCACGATGCCCAGTTAGGTCCCTTGGATCTAAAGGAGATCCAGAGGCTAAAAAACAGTATTATGGCCATGAAGACCATGATCCGGGATCAGATGTTTGTGCTTAAGAAGGCGCAGACCAATCTTGAAGCAGAGCGGCGTAAGTTGGATGAGATTATGAAGGATCGCAAGACTCATGAGAAACTAAAAGAAAAGGCATTTGAGACTTTTAAGCAGGAGCTTGCATCAGAAGACAATAAGATAACAGACGAACTGGTTAGTTTTACCTATCACAGAGATCAGTAATAATAAGGTTAGGAGATATCCATGCCGAAGGCGAAAGACGATAAGAAAAAAGAAGATACATCCAAAAAGGCAGATCCAAAGGCAAAAGGAGAAGCCGGCGAGGAAGATGAGGAAGAAAAAGGCGGAGGGCTCGTGATTGCCTTCGTTGCATTTTTGATTCTCCTTGTATGGCTGGCCATCATTGCTTTATTGATTCATATGGATGTGGGAGGGATCGGTTCCACCATTCTCTATCCATATCTTAAGAATGTTCCGGTTGTCAATAAGATTCTGCCTCAAAGTGACATAGCAGTGCAGGAGGAGAATGACCCTTATGCCTTCTCCTCTATGAACGAGGCGGTTAACCGGGTTAAGCAGTTGGAAAAGCAACTGGCGGCAGAGAAAAAGAAGCGTAAGGCGGCGGAAGAGGCCAGTGCCGATTCCTCCCAGATCCGCAAGGAACTTAAAAAGTACAAAAAGAATGAGGCTGCTTTTGAAAAAATAAAAGCCAAATTCTACGAGGAAGTGGTATATGCGGAAAATGCTCCGGATATCGAGCAGTATAAGACTTTTTATGAATCCATTGAGCCACAGACAGCAGAGCAGCTGTATAAGCAGGTGGTATCGGATATTCAGCAGGATGAGAAGCTAAAGGATTATATCGCCACCTATTCCTCCATGAAGCCGGCGGAAGCTGCAACCATCTTTAATACCATGACAAAGAATCTGAAGTTGGTAGCCAAGATATTAAAGGGCATGGATAAGGAGTCCAGAGGTAAGATTCTGGGTAAGATGGATGCAGATACAGCAGCTGCTGTAACAAAGCTAATGGATCCGGACTAACTGTCCGATATATAGGTTGTAAGTAAACGGTAGAAAAGACAAAGAAAGTGAGGACGATATGACCAGTCAGAACTTTGATGTAATGGCTGCCAATCCGTTCTCGCTACCGTCTGCCAAGAAAAAGGGAGCAAATCCTGAGGATGGTCAGGATTTTCTTTCCCTGATGAATCAGACCATGATGCGTGGCTCAGATCTGGCGGGACCCAATGTCCAGCAAACAGAGGTGATCACGAATCTAAAAGCAGACAGTGGCGGAACAGATTTCAGTCGGAAGGACCCGATTCGAACAGTGACGGAACTTCACGGAACACAGACTTCTTCAGGACCGGTAACGGAGGATCAAGTCGTGGATGCAAGAGAAGCTATGAAGGGCTTCGAGGCAGATGTGAAGGATGCGATCACAGAAGAACTTTCCATTACAGAGGAAGAACTTGAGGATGCCATGGAGGTGTTGGGGCTTAGCTTTGCGGATCTTTTGGACCCGGCAAATCTCAAGGACCTGTTGCTTAAGGTGTCCGGACAGGACGATCCATCTGTGTTACTGGTATCTGATTCTATGAAGGATCTGTTTTTGCAGATCCAGTCAATTGCGCAGGACGATCTAGGACAGCTCTCTTTAGATCCCGGCCAGTGGCAGCTGGTGGAGGAGCAGGGAGAGGTTTTATCCGATGGAGATCTGGCAGCTTTACTGAATGAAGCAGCACAAGGCGCTCTGGAGGAATCCGCTGTATCCGGCAATGAATCCAATACCATTATATCAACAGAAGAGAAGAGTGCTCCTGTGTTAGAGCGACCGGCGCCGGTTTTAGATTCTGACGCCCCTATGGAGGATTCTGACATAAGGACCATGGCAGAGGATCAGCAGAATGCCCTGACAATAGATGCAGCGAAGGATACCGGGGATGGAGATGGTCAGGCCAAGCAGCAAAGTTTTGGACAGGAACGTCATACATCTTCTCCTGCCAGACAGGCGGATCCGACTGGTGCAGCGGCTGGTGCTGCAGTGCCTCAGGCCAATGTGACAGCGGATTTTCAGGGAGAACTTGTTTCTGCTGTATCCAAATATAGTTCCATTGATACCGATGATGTGATCGCTCAGATCATTCGGGAGGCAAAGACGAACATTACCTCCCAGGTTAGAACGATGGAGATGGAATTAAATCCTCAGAGCCTTGGCCGTATGATCATGCAGGTGGTGGAAAAGAACGGCGATATATCCGCAAGATTATTTGCACAGGACGAGGCGGTAAAGCACGCCCTTGAGAATCGACTGGCGGATCTTCAGGAGAAATTAAAAGAAGCGGGGATCAAGGTCAATGAGATCACCATTGCGGTAGGAACCCATGCCTTTGAAGAGAACTTGGAGAAGGGAAACACTCAGCATGATGCAGCCGGACAATTCATGTCGGATTCCTTTGGAGCCGGTGATGATCCGGAAGGGACGTCCGATGCAGGCAGAAGAAATCGTGACATTAACCTATCAATGGATGATGTCCTATTGGATGATATGACAGAGGCGGAGGCTTTGGAAGTTTCCATTATGAGAGATCTTGGTAATACTGTTAGCTATACAGTATAGAAAGGAGCAGTATGCCTTTAATCGAGCCTATTAAGAACGGAGAAGTCACAGGTGCAAAATCCGTTGATAATGTAGAAAATAAAAACAAGTCGTCAGAGAAAACAGCTGCTAATAAAATGGAAGATACCAAGCAGATGTTTTTGAAGCTGCTTGTGGCTGAAATGAAATACCAGAACCCCTTAGAGCCTACAGATAACACAGAGTATGTCAAGGAAATGGCAAACCTTTCTCAGGTAGAGGCTCTGCAGAATGTTTCTTCTGATATGACAAGTATCCATGCGGATTCTCTTGTTGGAAAGTATGCGAATGTCAGCACAGAGGATGGGGAGGTCTTCACCGGAAGAGTGGAAAGCTCTACCGTTCGAGATGGTGTTACCTACTTGACAGTGGAAGGGAAGGAATATAAGCTTTCTGAGATCAAAGGTGTTCAGGATGCAGATTATTACGAGGCAAATCTTGCGGCGCAGACCATTGACAACATGCTTAAGCAGCTTCCGGAACTTAATTACCTTACAAAGAAAGACACAGACAGTGTGGCGGCCATCAAGAATCTGTACGATTCCATGAATTCTTACCAGCGGGGTTTTCTCTCAAAAGAGACGGTAACTACATTGAATGCCTATGTGAACCGGATTGTTGAATTAAACAATGCAGATAAGAAGACTGAGTCTTCTGATAAGACTGGAGATGAGACGACAAATACCGCAACTTCTGACGCGCAGTCCACAGCACAGACCACCGGTGCTACGGATACAGTAGGAGGAGATACAACCTCTGCTGATCAGACAGCGGCAGATGGGGATCAGGAAGATAACACACAGCCTACCGCTTAAAATATATCCTTCGGGGGTAAGCAAATCCCCGAAGGTCGCCGATAAATAAACTGTGAAAAACTGTTTTTTGAGGAGGTAGCTATGAGTACGACCATAGGTAACGGATTCTCCTCTATCGCTCAGATTACAGATACGTATCTGAACACCCAAAAGACCGGGAATACACATCCCAGTCCGGGGCAGGCATCCTTCCGGGATATTTTAAATCGAACACTTAAGGAGACCTCCGGGGAGGTGCATTTTTCAAAGCACGCATCCCAGCGTCTTCTTCAGAGGGAGATCGAATTGACACCGGAGCAGAACAGTCGTCTTGCAAACGGGGTTGCCAAAGCCGGCGAAAAGGGAATCAAAGATTCACTGGTACTAATGGATTCATTGGCTTTCATTGTGAATGTACCAAGTAACACAGTGATAACAGCTATGGATAGCGAAGAATCCAAAGAAAAAGCATTTACAAATATTGATGGAGCCGTCATTGTATAA
>CADCQT010000088.1 GCA_902803645.1 uncultured Lachnospiraceae bacterium
AGGATGCGCACGGATTCGGACAGGAATTTGTCTGCTGAAGCAGACCCGAATCCGGCGCGCAAGACTCGCGAGCGAGTCTTGACATTTCAGTATTGGTCCAATGGGAATCAGCATTTCTCCGGTTCCGGATATTCTTCCCCAAAAGTCTCAACGGTGACAGTCTTCATGACCTGATCTGTCACAGGACGATCGGAAAAACCGGTCTTGGTCTCGGCAATGGCATTGACCACATCCATGCCTTCGATAATCTTACCAAAAGCGGCATACTCACCATCTAAGTGAGGAGCGTCCTTGTGCATGATAAAGAACTGACTTCCGGCAGAATCCGGGATCATGGTACGTGCCATGGAAAGAACACCGGCAGTATGCTTAAGGTCGTTGGGGAAACCATTGTTTGTAAACTCTCCCTTAATGGAGTAACCCGGGCCACCCATACCGGTTCCGTCGGGATCACCGCCCTGGAGCATAAATCCGCGAATCACGCGGTGGAAGATGACGCCGTCGTAGAAATGACGGTTGATCAGGCTGATGAAGTTATTTACCGTGTTAGGAGCGATCTGTGGGTACAGCTCCGCCTTCATAACACTTCCGTCTTCCATTGTAATGGTAACGATTGGATTTGAAGCCATAATTTACCTCATATCTTTCTGCTTTGTTGAAAATTGCCAAAGACATTATAACACAGCCGGGGAATAATTTATAATTTGTTTATCTTTATAAACTTTTTGTTTATAAAATCTTTAGACTTTCTTAATTGTATTCGGGATCTGCTGGGAGTATTCTAAATACGCAGCAGCGCTGTAAGATCTTTTCGCTCCGCATCCGGGAGGAGCAAAGGGATGATGCAGGGGCATCATCTGATACTTTGCCGCATTCGCGGCGGTTTTTCACAGTTTGTCGTAAACATAGGAAGGATAGAAAGGGGAAATTTATGCAGGATATTTTAAAAGAATACGGACCGGCTCTTATCACGGTAGTGGCAATCCTTGCGCTGATTGCAGTGATTACCGTTCTCATCGGACATGACGGAAACAGTGTGGTGGGATCCGCCTTTAAGAGTCTTATCGACGGATTTTTCGAGTCGGCGAAGAATGCAACGAAGTCACTACCCTGATAAGGAGGGAACATGGGAGAGAAGAAGCAGGTTAGCATCACCAGGGAGTACTTTGGACCACTGTATCCATACATCACAGATGATGACATAACGGATGTTGATTATGATGGGAGGAGGCTTTGGGTCACAGATTGCAGAAACCACCGTTATCCCATAGAGGAAGAGGTGCTTAGCAGGGAGTTTGTGGAGGAGTTTACCAAGAGGGTGGCCAACACCGTCAGTAAGCCTTTTCACAAGCAAAGTCCGGTGCTTGAGGCGGAGACGGATACTCTTCGGATCACAGTGGTGCATGAATCCGTGGCCATGTCGGGGAGGGCTATCTGTATCCGTAAATCGCCTCCCTTTGTCAGGCTTACCTTAGAGAAGATGTTAGAGGAGGGATACTGTGACAGGAGGACCCACGATCTGATCCGGGACTGTGTTCTGGGGAAGATGAATCTGGTGTTTTGTGGAGAACCGGGGGTGGGAAAGACCGAGTGTGCCAAGTATTTTTCTCGGTTTATTCCAAAGGACCAGAGGGTGATCACCATTGAAGATAATCCGGAATGGCATTACGAGGCCATTGCCCCGGGGAGTGACTGTGTTTCCCTTCGAATCTCTCCGGTGATGGACTACACGAAGGCCATCAAGACCTGTCTGCGACTAAATCCCAAGTGGATGATGGTGTCGGAAGTCAGGTCAAAGGAGGTCTGTTACCTGATGGAGGGATTTTCCACCGGAGTCAGAGGGATGACCACACTTCATACAGATGATATCCGTAAGCTTCCGGACCGGATGATCAATATGGCGGGGGGAGAAGTAAGCCCTGAGCGAATGGAAAATGACGTATACAGTTTTATAGATTGCGGTATTTTGATTCGCCAGGGGATGAGAAAGGATCCCCAGGGAGGCTATAAGCTGCGAAGGTACATAGATCAGGTGGGATTTTTTACAAGAGAAGAGGGGAGGAACTGCTGCCGCCTGGTGGTGGATCGGGGAGAATGGGTCGAGACCTCCGGAGAAGAGAAGTGGCAGGAAGAAGGAGATGGACAGGATGAGATAAGAGAGGAAAAAGGCCGTCTGGAGCCCCTCTTTCCGGAGCTTACCATGGTGGCGGAAGAGAGAGGGGAATATAACGCCCTGCAATTGCAGGATATGGAGAAGGAGTTTTTGAGAAAGACAAGGGAGGGGGGAACCTATCTTGGCAAAGGAAAAGAACAGGCTATCGGATGAGTTGAAGGAATACGGTTATGTTTTTTCTGTAAAAAGGACATTAACGGAATACTCCCTTATGTGCCTTGGGATGATCCTGCTGGGGAGGTTTTTCGGATTGCATGTGATCCCCCAGGTCATTCTGCTGGCATCGGGGATGGTTCTTTTGCCCTTTCTGGTGCGAAACGCCTATCGTAACAGGTACTATCAGCAGAAGTTTTCCGATCTGAATGTGTATATGGAGCAGTTTTTATATTCCTTTCAGAATACCAGGAAGGTACTGACCACCTTGGAGGATACGGCAGAGCTTTTCGATGAGGGAGAGATGAAGAAGACGATTGCAGAGGCAAGGGATCATATTCTCTATACCTATAATGAGACGGATTTCCAGGAAAAGGGACTTGCTATCATAGAGAAGAACTACCCCTATCCCATCCTTCCCATGATGCACCGCTTTGCTCTTCGGACAGAGGAGATTGGAGGGGAATGCAGGGAGTCGGTGGATCTTCTGCTTTCCGCCAGAAGAATGTGGGCGGACCGCGTTTTTGCCCTGCAGCAGGAGAAGAAGATCAAGCGGCGGGAGGTGATGCTGTCTATACTGACCTCTCTTCTGCTTTGTTCCATGATCTATTACATGGCGGGGAAGATGGATCTGGATGTGGCAGGACATCCTGTGGCACAGGTGATGACCATAGTGGTACTGGTATTAGATCTTCTGATCTATTATTGGGCGGATAAGAAGCTGACAGCTGGGTATTTTGCAGAAAAGGAAAAGAAGGAAGAAATGTACATAAAGCAGTACCAGAGGATCAGAAACTATGGCAGAGGACCGTTGGATCAGCTGGGAAAGCGGGCAGCCATACGGTCGGTGACAAAGGAACTGAAGGCGAAGTTTCCGGAGTGGCTGATGCAGCTGTCTCTTCTGATGCAGTCGGAGAATGTACAGGTGGCCATCTTTAAGTCCTATGACAGTGCTCCGGGGATCTTAAAACCGGCTCTGGAGGAACTGATCGGCAGACTTACCATAAATCCCAATGACCGGATGGCTTATATGGAATTTCTTGGTGATTTTACCCTCCCTGAGGTGAAAAGCACCATGAAGATGCTACTGGCCATTGCAGAAGGGAACGGCGGAGATGAGAGAAGTCAGATTGCGGATATTATCCGAAGGAACCAGAAGATGCAGGATGAAGCTGCAAGACAGAAGGACAAGGATTCTCTGGCAGGAATGTATGCCCTCTTTCTTGCTCCTCAGCTGACAGGAGGTCTTAAGCTGGTGGTGGATATGATCCTTTTGTTCATTGTGTATCTGGGGCATATGGGAACCGGGATCGGTTAGGAGGCGTGTATGGATACTGTAATCAAGGCAATGACCGGGCTGTTTTTTTCTCTTGTCCTGGTATTTATCGGAGTGGGGCTTATTACTACATCCCTGAATGCAGCAAGGGCCAATCGGGCCCTGAGTGGGTATGTGGATAAGATCAGCTGTTCCAATTATTCCCGTGAGGTGATAGAGGGCTGTAAATCCGATGCCAGGGAACAATTCGGTGGAGAAGATCCGTTGATTGTGGATAAGTCGGCCCAGAAAGGTAGTAACCATATTAGATTTGCCAGGGCGACCCTGACCTATCGTTTCCAGATCCCTGTTATGGGATTGGTAAGAGTCCATAAGGTGGAAGCTGTGATTCCTTAGAAAGGGGAAGAAAATGAAAAAGATCGTTGAAGATTACGGAATCGGAATTGTATATGTTATCGGCGGAGGCGGTCTTATGGCGGCCCTTGGCCTTGTACTTTCTATGCTTGGAAGTTTTTAGGAGGATCTATGAAGGAAGTGATGGAAGAGTATGGAGAGGGCATACTTGCTGTTATATGTCTGGCGGGGATGCTGGGGATATGCGGGGCTGTTTTTATCAGCAGTACCGGTCCCCTGGGAGAACTTTTTGTACGCTATACCCGTTATCTTCTGTAAGGGAAGGGGGACCTGATGAAGGAAGTGATACAGGATTACGGACAGGCTCTTTTGCGGATCAGTGCTTTTTCTCTTGTGCTGTTTCTTCTGCTGGCAGGATGCTGCTTTTGGGGGCGACTTGCCCGGGCAGCGGAGTACTGCGATGAGAGCCTTTTAAAGGAGGAAAAAGGAGAGTCTACCGTTGCCACAGAGCGTGCGCTGAACAGACAGGAGGAAAATGTCAGGATGGAGAGTACGCTTACAGCGAAGGTGGGAGAGAAATACTGCTACAGTGGCGGAGAAGGGAAGACGTTTTTTACGATCCATGGGCAACGTCCCAAGGTTATGAAAGTGCTTAATGTATATTACTGCAATCGGGACAGGGAATGGGACGTGACGGATCAGGTCCGCTTTACTTCAGGAAAAGAGGGGTTGGAATGGCTTTGTTTTAACCGGAGGGGGTGCTACCGATTGACAGTCTATACCGATGACTGGCAGGGCGTTCAGGAGACCTGGAATATCTATATGAATGTGACCCGGGGGGAGGTGTCAGGTTGAAGCATGCGATCTTTGCATTGGTATCAGGAGGCATGATTCTGATGGTGGTGCTGGCTATTATGACGGTACATGGGAGGGACCTTCGTCAGGGAGAGTTGGAGGAAGCGCTGTCTTTGTCGGCGAAGCAGGCATTGGAGGGAGCGGTGATCAGCGGCGATACGAAGGTGCATGATAAGGATGCCCTTAGTGCCAGCTTCATGCAGTTGTTTTTGAACCGGATCAAGGGAGAGGAGGATCCGGGACTTAAGGTGCAGGTGGATATTCTGCAGGCAGATGTAAAAAAAGGAATGCTTTGTGTCCATGCCAAGGAGTGGTATACCCATCCGGATGGAAGGAAGGGAAGCTGTGAGGCTACGGCGACCTATATTGTAGAGCGGGAGAGCAGGAAGAAGAACTGTCAGGTCTCCTATTATATTCCCTGGGATATTGCCAGGGAACTGGGGCTTGATTACGTAAAAGGAGAAAATACATTGTATCGCAGATTTGCTGTCAGTGAGGGCAAAAAGATCAAGGATCCGGGAGTTCCTCCGGATGTAGGGAAAATGCATTTTACAGGCTGGGAGGCTGTGGATGGGATAACCATTGGATCAGTGGCCAGAACGGACGTGAATTATATGGCGATCTATCGTTAGGGGGTTCATGTGAAGAGGATCGGAGGGATCGTCCTGTCACTTATATTGGTACTGACTATGCTGCCGTTAAGTGTGGGGGCGAAAGAAAAAAAGGCGGAAACAATAAGAAAAAAGGAAATGAAAGGGACTTTTTCCTACACCCTTCCAAAGAAAAGTACAGGGGGATATCAGGATGTGATCAGCTGGAGAGCCTGGGTAAGTTATTATTCCGGAGAGGGGCGATGCGGTAGGATGCCGGGGGTTGTCCTTCGGTGTGCCGGAAATACCGTATCCGGGGAGGTCACAGGGCTTTTGGATTATGAAGATTGGCAGGTGAAGCTTACATATCACAGGACCTACTTCTGGAAGGAAGAAGTGCCGGTCTATGGCTGGTATAAGACTTGCAGCAATAGGGATGAGGACCATACCTGTTCATTTCCTGCCTGTTATTCTTATGGGCAGACGGGAACGGAAACTGTGAAAAGAAGTGGACAGGACAGCGGAAGTGTTATACAGACGGGGCAGACAAAAAAGGACCCTTGTGTATATGATCAGTATGACCTGTTAGAAAAGGTCCATAAGTACCGGCAGCTGTATCTTGTCAATGATATAGAAGTGACAGGAGAGGAGGGCCATGTGGCTGTGGATGGAGCTGCCAGAGGGCGCTGGCTTCATGAAAATATTGATGCGGTAACGATTCATGGAAAGGGCAGGCAGGTCCGCTACACAGGTGAGGGCTCATACTGTTTTCAAGTGGGAAACGATGCCACGTTGCAGGTAGAGGATCTGAAGGTGGCTTCCTATAAGGGTCGGATCATAGACCAGGAAAGCGTCGGAGGAGAATACAGGGCAAAGACCGCGGAGGGTGGCGGCGGAGCCTTTATGGCAGGCCGCTATTACGGGGGAGAGGATCAGCCGAAGGATCCAAGCCTGTATTCAAAGGGGAATCTGATCCTTGACCATGTGGATGTGGATGCCTTTAGTAAGGCGGTCTACATTGCAAGAGGCAGTGTAAGGGTCAGAGACTGTCACCTCTATGGCATGGGACAAAGAGAAATCTTTACCGCCCATTCCCAGACGGAGGGGAGCGGAATCTGTGTGGGCGAGCCTGCAGTGGTCTTAGGGGATCACTCTCATATTCAGGTGGAGAATTCCACGATAATAGGAAGGTTTAACGGAATCTTTGTCCAGGGAAACACCGATTGCCGGATCCGAAGTTCTATTCTACGGGGGGACTGCGGAGACTGCATCGACCAGAGAGGACGGGGAGATGTGGTGGTGGAGGACTGCCGGTTATACGGAGCAAAGGGGATCGATAGCTTCCATGATGCAGAATGTGATGCCATTACAGAGGCTCTTGGCAGCAGGCGAACCTATAGCCGTGAGAAATATCTTAGAGGGCTTTCCTATGTCCCGAAGGAGAAAAGAGGACAGGTACTGCTCCAAAGATGCCGGATCCTTGTGTATACCGGAGTGTTTCCGGGGAATGAAGACCTCTCCGGGGTGGGCATCCAGTGTAACGGGAAGGTAACCTTAGGGGAGAAGGTGGAAATAGAAGCAAGGCATTCCGGAGCCTGGTATAAGAAAGAAGGCAAAGGTGTGGCAGCGGGAATCTCCACTGCAGTGCCCATGGAGATCCCTGAGGATACCAGGATCTACGGAGATGATGACGGAATCAAAACCAGGAGGGAACTTGCAGACCTGCAGTGGGGGCTTGAGCATAAGTTTGAAAGGGAGTATAAAAGCCTTCCAAAGGGACAGGTGGAAAAGGATCTGAGATGGCTGGCGGGAGTCTACGATCTCCTCGGTCAGGGGACAAAGGCAGAAGGTGACTTTGATGACGGAGGAGCCTGTTGCCTGAAGGTCCGTGGAGAAGTGATTTCCGGGAACACGGGGATCCTCAATGCCTATGGAAGAGTTGCGCTTTTATCCGGTGCAAGGATATCAGGAGTAGAATGCGGTATAAAAAACGGAGTGGCAGGTCTTTTTGAGGATAAGGAGATGGTGGATTATGAACAGCTTCCCTATCCTTCCCTTGTGATTGGGACGAGGGAGAAGGGGATCACCATTGCCTCATCATCCCAGGGAAAAGCGGTCGTAAATCAAAGATGTGCCATAGCGACCTTAGACGGTTTGTTCGAAAAGGGAAAGGAACCGGGGGTTTTGTATACCGGTATGGATATGTCAGGGGCATGTGGAACTGGAATTGCAAATGCTGGAAGGCTTTATCTGCACTGCGGTGTTCTTCAGGCGGCAGGACGAGGAATCGATAATGCCAAAACCGGCGTGGTCTCTCTTTGGGCAGGGAAGCCGGGGGCAACCTCCAGGACAAGAGAAGAGGCTGCTGTGTGCATCTGCGATGGGCAGATCGGAATTGCAAATCGGGGAAGACTGACCTTAGGTTCCGGGGTGAATATCTCAGGAAATACCAGAGCCGGCGTATGGCAGAAGGGAGATTTTGTTATGAAGCCGGGGGCCGGAGTGGATGGAAACGGAGAAGATGGAAATCCTATTTTTTTAGACCGGACCAGGGAAGAAGGACAGGAAATCTCTCATGTCATTGATGCCTACGGAAAGCTTTATGATATAGATCCTGAGGGAGAGGAAGGAAGCTGCGGAAGGATCGCTCTGGGGGAGAAGGACCGTGCTCTTGGTCGGGAGATGATCAGGCTTTTTTCTGAAGATGGCAGCAGGCGCTATTTTGAAGAGGATCCCCTGGAGGAGAAGGGGAAGATTCTGGAATGTGCCGATCGGCTCTGTGGGGGAGGTAGCCATCAGGACGCCGGCCACAGGCGTGGGCTTTTTACTTTGGATTTTGATGCAGTGGAAGTAGGAAAAGATCGGATTATGCATAAGAGCGCTCTTCGAAGCGGATTAGGAGATTATGGATACGACAAGGCTCTTTCAGAGAAATATCAGCCAAAGGAGAAAGAGAGGCAAAACGGAAGAGTCGGTACTGTGGTGCTTTCCGCCCTTTTTCAGACCACCTATCATGGAAATATTAAAACTTCTGTAGATGGTGTGGTGACAGAGGATCCCAAACCTACCCCCTTTTACTGGCGGGAGGCGACGGACTTTACCACCGACAGTGATCATAGAGAAACGGACAGGAGCCGGATCTTCTATGAGAAGGGAGGGAAAAGAGAAGAGATCAGCTGCGCTTTTGTATCTAAGGGCTGGAGCGATCAGGAAGAGAAGCCGAAGGAGCTGTGGCATGAAGAGAGGATTCGGAGGATCTACGAGGAGGATCATGACTTCTACGAACACTGGGATATGGATGTGGATCTGTATTTTCATGGGAACGGACAGACTAACGGCGCAAAAAACTACAGGATCCGAGGCTTTGGCATGGGAGATAAACTGCCGGGAAATGACGGAGCAGATCATACCGGGAGGCCGTATTTTGAAAAGGAAGTGGCAGGCAGGTCCTACGATAAAAATGCAGGGGAAGAAGTGGATAAGACCCAAAGGTTTTCCTGGCAGGGATGGAGCCTTAAGGATGACAGTATCTATACGGAAGAGGGAGTGCTGCAGGAGGGGAAGGAATTGCCGCCGGATACCATGGAGTTTTTCCTCCTTGCTGTAAGGGACGGCCACTGGAAAATAGAGGAGAAGAGAGCTGTCGTAACGCTGTATGCCGTATGGGATGCCTATCCGGAGATTTCAGCCATAGATGGCAGTATCTATGATGAGGATCTGCGTGATCACAGTGAAAAAAAGAAGCAGGAGATCATGGAAAAGCTTTTGTCTCCCGAAAGAGTCAGGGCCTTTGATCGTGAGGATGGGGCCATCCCAAGAGAAAATATCCGGGTATATACGGATCTTAAGAATAAGAGATTTGACTTAGAGGACCTTAGGAATTTAGGGGATCTTGGATCTGCTTCCATCTTCTACGAAGTGGAAGATAAGTGGGAGCATCCGAAGGAGGGATGGCAGGTCAATAAGAGCGTATTTGTGGCAAAGCTTTTCGTCCTTACATCGGATTCTATGGATTCTAAGGAAGTGGATGATAAGATGAGGGAAGATGCTACAGAAAGCGGTGGATCGGATCATACTGAGGATGCGGCACCTGTCTTTGTAAGGAAGATCGATGCAGAACGGCAGGGGCTTGTGAAATATTCTGTCTGGAAGGACAGGGGATATAAAAGAGAACTCTCAGATGCTTTGTTTGCCTGTGAAAAGTTAAATGCAAATAATCGGACCGGATGCAGGGAGCAAAGAGAGGAATTTCTCTCGGAAACCTCGGATCGCTATGAGAAGACCTCGGGCTATATGCAGCAGAGGTGGCTCTTTACCGGAGAGCAGATCAAAGCATGCAAAAAGTACACAAGGAGTATGGGACATGAGGGAATCAGCGGAGAAGGACTGGCTCTTTGGCAGGAGAAGTTTGGAGACTGTAAGATCTTGGATAAGCCCGGTGTCTTAGAAGAAAATCTGGGAATCTTCTGTGAAGAAGGAAACCGTTCCCTTCGGATCAATTGGGAGGTTTTTTCTGATGCGGACAGGATCGATCTGACATTAGAAGGGGAAGATGGAAGCCGTATCACCAGACAGATTCGTCGGGGCATCAATGAGGAGGAGAAGACAGAGACCGTCGTTTCCGATCTGCAGGAGGATCAGACCTATCGTATTACCATGGAGACCTTCTCTGGAGGCAGGAAGGCACCGGTCTCCTACGCCCTGGCAAGGACAAGGGGAATCGATCCCCCAAAGGTAAGGGTAAGATCCGAGGGAGATGGAAAACTGGGACTATATCTAACGGTGGATGGAGATGCATCTGTCTATCGGATCCAGAGGCGATGCTGCAAACAGATGGGAGAGAAGAAGAGGGGCAACTGGGAGGACCTTGCGGTCTTAGATGAAAAGAGCATAGGGGAAGGCTGGCATTTTGATCCGGGACACAGGGAGGCTTATTACCGGGATCAGGTGGAACCTGGGATCTATGAGTATCGGATCCGGGGAGAAGGAAGGCAGCTTTCGGATACCCCGGATGGGAAGATAGTCCTGGGCCCCTGGAGCGATGCCAGGGAGATGGGATATGTTCCTGAGGTATCCGGCGTGGAAGGTAAGGCCGGTTACAAGAGCATTCTGGTGGAGTGGAAAGAACCTCAGGGCTGCGATGGATATAAGATTACCTGGGAAGCTGAGGATGGCCCCGTTAAGGAGGCTTTTGTCCGGGGAGATGAGAAGCAGGTGATTCTAAGGGACTTAGAAGAGAACCAAAATTATCAGATCCGTGTTTACGGGCAGTTGGGAGGTTATGAAAGCCTTAGGGGAAGAGAATATCATATCCGGACAGGAAAACTTGACAGACCTCGTATTCTCTCAGACAGCAAAGGTTATCAGGAGGATGGGATCCACCTATCCTTTACCGTAGATTCCCGGGGGGAGCTGGTGCAGATCCTTCGAAGAAAAGAGGGAGAAGAGGAGACAATAGTAAAAGAGATGCCCTGCAGTAAGAATGGGCGGTTGGACTATGTGGATCAGCCCGTGGAAAGCGGATGCTATATCTATCGTATAAAAGTCTGGGTAAGAGATCCGGATGAAAAGCACAGGTTTGAGAAGATTTCTGCTGGTAAGAAATACCCTTATATCCGTCCTTTGTATGTCAGTGGAAAATCTATTCCAAAGGGAGAAGAGAAGGTGGTCAAGTGGGAGCAGGATCCTGATGCAAAAGGATATGTGATCGTCTACCGGTACAGGGATGATGAGAAGGAACATAGTGCCTATGTAAGGGCGAAGCAAGGCCGGATCTGCCTGTATGCGATCGAGGGGGATATTATTTCCTATCAGGTGCATACGATCCTAAGTCAAAACGGTAAGGAATACCGGTCCCTGCCCTGAGCTGTCCCGGGATAAAGGGTAAGGAAAAAGAAAGCCACAGGATCCTGTGTTACAAGGAATCCTGTGGCTTTTGGCATGTTCGATGCTATTCTTTTTCTTCTGTCTGTTCTTTTCTGGGAAGGTGGATATGGACTCTTACGATACGACGGCGACGAACGGTGGAGGCAGAGAGGATGATACCCTCTGAGGATACATAGGATTCTCCGGCCTTCGGGAAGTGGTCAAAGAGGCCTAAAAGGTAACCGCCGATGGTGTCGTAATCTTCGGAGGTGAAGGGAAGGTCTAACTGTCGGCACAGATCATCCAGGTTCATGGTGCCCATGGCAGTATAGTCGGTATCGCTTTCCTTGATCAGATCGTCCTCTTCGTTGGCATCGTATTCGTCCCGGATCTCTCCCACCAGTTCTTCTAACAGATCTTCCATGGTGACGATTCCGGTCACATCCCCGTACTCATCCTGAACAATGGCAAGGTGGATCCGCTCCCGGCGCATATCGTGAAAGAGGTCGGATGCACGTTTGAACTCATAGGTATAATAAGGCTTTCGCAGCAGGCGCTTGACGGAGAAGTTGCTTCCGGGATCCTTAAGGAGAAGATCCTTCATATTCAGGATACCGATGATATGGTCAGAGTCCTCTTCGTAGACCGGGAGCCTGGTGTACATACTTTCCACATAAATCTGGCGGATCTTCTCATAAGAGGCGGTGGTGCTGACCATGGTGACATCGATCTTGGGGATCATCAGTTCCTTCACCTTGGTGTCAGAGAAATCAAAGAGGTTGTTGATATAGTCCTTCTCCGTATCCTCAATGGCTCCGGACTCGGATCCTACATCGATGATGGTTCGAAACTCTTCCTCTGTCATAGAGGAGGTATCCTCTATCCGGTCGGCCCGGAGGATACGCAGGATTCCGCTGACCAGATGGTTTACTACCCAGATCACAGGGGTTAAGACCACCATCAAGGTATAGATGACACCGCTGCACCGAAGGGAGACTTTGATGGACTGCCGGGCGGCAATGTATTTGGGAGTGATCTCTCCAAAGAGCAGGACAAGAAGGGTCATAACACCTGTGGCGATGCCGGCACCGTAGCTGCCAAAGAGGCGAATGGCTAGAATCGTGGCAAGGGAAGA
>CADCQT010000089.1 GCA_902803645.1 uncultured Lachnospiraceae bacterium
CACCTAGCCCTTTACTGCTCCGTTGGTAATTCCGGAATAGATCTGCTTCTGGAATAAGAGGAAGACGATCAGCGCCGGAATAAAGGAAATAATAACCCCGGCACAGATCAGATTGTACTTGCTTCCCATAGGGCCTACGAAGGTGTACAGAGAGGTTGCAATGGTATGCAACTGATCATCCATAAGGTAGAGGTTGGCACAGTAGTATTCGTTGTATACGCCTACTCCCTTAAGGATACAGGCCGTTACGATCGCCGGCTTTAACAGGGGAAGAATGATCTTCCAGTAGATGGTCCAGTAACTTGCTCCATCGATGATGGCACTTTCATCCAGAGATGTGGGAATATTTTCCAGAAACTGGATGAAGATATAGATGGAGATGACATCCGTTCCACACATCATGATGATGTAACCGTAGAGATGGTTCACCAGCTGCAATGTGGACATGATGTTATATACGGTAACCTGCATTGCCACCGCCGGAAGCAGGGATGCAAACAGGTATAGATTTCGAATTACGGTATTTCCCACAAACTTGAATCTTGTCAACACAAAGGCCAGCTGTGTTCCCACAATGACGGAAACGATCAGCACCACCACCATAACGATGATGGAATTTAAGAAAGCCCTTCCCATGTTTGCCTGGCGAAAAGCCTGAACAAAGTTGTCAAAATTCAAAAAGTTCTTGGGTAATGTCATGACAGACGTGTTCTGATATTCATCATCTGTCTTAAACGCTGTGATCACACAGGATACGATGGGAATAACAGCCCAGAATCCAAAGAAGATCAGGGACACATATTTCAAAACGTTCCACAGGATATCACTTGTTCTGATACTCTTTTTCATCTCAAACCTTCTTTCCTTCTGCTCTTGCCGCTTTCACTCTTTCCTTCTCCTGCTTTCTTCTCTCCTTCTTGGCTGCATAGGACTCGTCCTCTGCATCCGCATTACGGAAGATATACTTGAAGAACAGCTTCTGAAGGATGGTGCAGGCAAAGATAATAAGCAGTAATACCACTGCCATTGCAGATGCCAGTCCAACCTTTTGGCTGGTATGTGCGATCTTGTTCATGATTACAAAATAGGTTCCGGTTCCGTTTGCACCGCTTGTGATAACAAAGGGCTGCTCAAATGCTGAGAGCGAACCTGTGATGGAAAGGATCACATTCAATGTCACAATGGTCTTAATGGAGGGAAGAATAATATAACGGAAAATCTGAAATTTATTGGCTCCGTCCAACTCGGCAGCCTCATACATTCCAGCATCCACAGACATAATGGCTCCAATGAAGAGCACCATATTTTGTCCCAGATATCTCCATACGGAGGTTCCAACCAACGCCCAGTTATTCACAGCCTGATCCTTGAGCCAGTAGGGAAGATGGTTCAGATCAAAGCCGCACCAGGTGAGTACGGTATCAAATACAAATCCACGGGTATAGAAAAACTTGAAAATAAATCCGATTGCAATTCCATTGATCAGATACGGGAAGAACATCAATCCCTTAAAGAGATTGCCTCCCTTGATCTTAAAGCTTAAGATCGTTGCCAAAAACAGTGCAAGGAACAACTGAAGAATCGCTCCTACCATGTAATAGAGGGATAACTTCAATGCTCCAAAGCAGTCTTTCCGGCGAAAAACATCCAGATAATTCTGCCAGCCCACAAAGATCCTTCGATCCACCGGAGTGGTGTATTTCATTTTGTAAAAAGAAAACTTCACCATTTCCGCAAATGGGAAGTATGTAAAAATCAAGAGCAAAGTCAATGGTATGATCATAAACCCTACAATCGTAAAAAACTGCTGTCCTTTACGGGACTTTGCCCAGGCGATCATGCCTCTCTCCTGTCCGATCTGTTTCCTCTCTCTCATTTTATCCTCCCTTGGATCAAGCCTCCCGGAGGACCTGCGCCCCCCTGGAGGAAATATTTCTTTGTTTCTTGTCTTACTTGACCTCAACGCCTTCTGCTTCCTGGGCAGATGTCCATGCTTCGTTCCATTCCTTCATAATGTCATCAAAGCTCTTATCTCCATTGGCAGCGTGCTCGATGATAGCCTGGATCTTGTCATTACCGCCTGCATTGATGTTCAACTCAGACTCAGAATTTAAGCTGTTCAAAAGATCCTCTTCTCCTTCAACAGCTGGATCATCCTGAAGAAGATCTACTCCGCTGAAATCAAGCTTTGTATCTGTTGAGGATGCATCTACCGGAAGTCCATCCTCGTTGTAAGAGAAACCTGACTTCTCTGTCATCCACTTTACAAATACCATAGCAGCCTCTTTTTCTTCCTCGGATGCATTTACATTGATACCGTAGCTGTAATCTGCTCCACATACAGCGTACTGCTTACCCTCAACGGTGATCGGGAACGGCATGTATCCGATGTCATCTCCATTCTTGCCTGCTGCCTCCATCTGTGGATAGGACCAGGATCCCAGAACCATGCAGCCAATCTCGCCGTTGTTTAACTTGGTCTTACTGCTCTCCCAGTCACTTGTGGTATAGTCATCCTCGATGAGCTTATTGGAAACTGCATCGTAGAGGATCTTATATACATTGTAGGCATGTGCTCCGTCGCCATAATCCTGGAATGGATCCTTGGCATGTAAGAGCTTCTGGTTCATATACTTGGTATCACCTGTTGCATTGATTCCAATGTAAGCATCCCAAGCACCCATGGTCCAGCCTGCTGCATAGTTGGTGTAAAGTGGGATTGCCTTGGTCTTCTCCTTGATTGCTTTAAGAGCTGCCAAGAACTCTTCCGGTGTCTTTGGAACTTCCTTGATGCCTGCCTCTTCGAAAACCTTCTTGTTATATACAATACCCTGTGTGGTAGCTGTTGAAGGTACTCCGTACACTTCCTTGTCGTACATCCAGGTGTTTGCATAATTGATTTCCTTCTGCATGGTATCGATATCACCATAACTTACAAAGTAAGTAGAAAGATCGGATTTATCAATTGCCGGAATCATCATGATGGTCTCATAATCGCCGGACTGAAGATGTGTTAATGCATCATCTGCATAGTTTGTATCTGTTGTGATATCCACCTTGATATTTGGATACTCCTTATTAAACTCTTCCAGATACTGCTTCCAGTTTTTTCCGCCATACTCATCGCTGTCCATATCTGTTCTGTGGTTGAACATGGTGATGTTGGCCTTTAAGTCTGTATAGTCTTTTCCAAGTTCAATGTTTGCATAACTTAACTCTTTGCTGTCTGAGCCCTTATCGGAACCACCCTTTTTGCCACTGGATGATCCGCAGGCTGTAACCCCCAACGCCATTACAGCTGCCAACATAACTGCAAGGACTTTTCTCTTCTTCATAGTGTATTTCCTCCTTTTTCTTGCTTCTCCTCTCGGATACATGCTAATTATTCGACGCGTCTTACTTATCATTTAGCTTAATAAGAGTATATGGTTTAATTTCATACTTAACAATGCAGTTAGCTATTTAGCCACCACTTGCACAAATTTCCCCTCCCGTTTTTGTGAAAGATTTCTTATTCCTGTGCATCCCTGACCGTAGTCAAGACTCGCTCGCGAGTCTTGCGCGCCGGATTCGGGTCTGCTTCAGCAGACAAATTCCTGTCCGAATCCGTGCGCATCCTCG
>CADCQT010000090.1 GCA_902803645.1 uncultured Lachnospiraceae bacterium
GCGAGTCTTGCGCGCCGGATTCGGGTCTGCTTCAGCAGACAAATTCCTGTCCGAATCCGTGCGCATCCTCGCGGAGCGTTTAACTCAGAGGCCGCTTCCCCTTGGCCCGATCAAATTCCTCCTCAATCTCCTTAGAAGGCTTCGGAGTAAGAAGACTTCCCAGGATAATAAAGCACAGGCTGACCATAAAGGCCGGCAACAGCTCGTAAATGCCCCAGATTCCACCCAAAGGCTTCACAAGGTACTTCCAGACGAAGATCATGGCTCCGCCGCTTATCATGCCTGCTACAGCTCCCTGGAGGGTCGTCCGCTTCCAATAAAGGGAACAGATCACAACAGGACCGAAACCGGCGCCAAATCCCGCCCAGGCGAAGGAGACGATTCCAAAGACAGATGACTGGGGATCTCTCGCCAGGAATACGCCTAAAACAGCGATAAGGATAACACAGACACGGGCCGCTACAATGGATGCCTTCCTGGAAAGCTTCAGGTGGCAGGCCTCCTGCAGGATATCTGTTGTAACACTGGATGAGGCTGCCAGCAACTGGGAATCCGAGGTGGACATGGTACTTGCCAGAATACCTGCCAGGATCAGTCCAGCCATAACAGCCGGCAAAATTCCGTGCTTTGAAAGAATATCCGCAATCCGTACAATGATGGTCTCACTCTCAGAACCGGAGAGCTCCTTCACCTTATCTGCAGCAGTCAAAGCTCTTCCAACCACACCGATCCCCACAGCCACCATCATGGCTACAAAAGCCCAGACAGAGGCAACTCTTCTGGAGATCTTTAACTTATGGGCATCCTCAATGGCCATAAAGCGAAGGAGGATATGAGGCATTCCAAAGTATCCAAGGCCCCAGGCAAGGGTGGAGATCACCGTCAGAGGGCCATAGGGGACCGAAGAACGGGTATCTGCCATATAGGACGCATCCAAAGCAAAATATCCCGGCAGCGATCTGGCATTCTCCAGCACTGCAGATACTCCTCCTGCCTGGATTGTAGAATAGATCAGGACAAAAAAGATGGCGATGGTCATAATGATGCTCTGAATGAAGTCCGTGGTAGAGGCAGCCAGAAATCCGCCTGCTGCCGTATAGGCAACGATCACCACGGCGGAGGCCACCATAGCTACCGTATAATCGATCCCAAACAGAGAATGAAACAGTTTTCCGCAGGCGGCAAAGCCAGAGGCGGTATAAGGGATGAAGAAGAGAATGATCACCACAGCTGCTATGGTGCTTAGAATATTTTTCTCATCATGAAATCTCTTGGAGAAAAACTGAGGAATGGTATAGGAACCGGTAAGCTCGGTGTAACGGCGAAGACGTCTGGCAGTCAAAAGCCAGTTCAAATAAGTGCCCACAGCCAAACCAATCACCGTCCAGCCTACATCGGCAAGACCGGAGAGGTAGGCAAGTCCCGGCAATCCCATGAGAAGATAGCTGGACATATCCGATGCCTCCGCACTCATAGCCGTAACAAAGGGACCAAGACTCCTTCCTCCCAGGTAAAAATCTGAGGTGGAATCTCCGCTGACCTGAGCGAATTTGAAACCGATCAGCAGGACCGAAATCAGATAGGCTGCTATGGTAGCTAAAATAACAATAACAGAGCCAGTCATATAGTGTTCCTTTCTTTTGATAGTACAACATCGCGTTTACGCGTAAAAGTATCCCCATCATTCTATCACTTGAACAACAGAAAAGGAACTGTGAAATATCACAGTTCCCTACTTCCAATACATTCACCTAATTTTACCGGAGTTTCTTCTCCCTTTTCCGAGGCAAGCCACAGATCCTTCCGAAGCTCTACCGCATCCTTTTGCAAAAGCACAATGATCGTGGATCCTCCGTACAGGAACTTGCCCTTCTCTTCGCCTCTTGTCATATGACCGCTTCCGTGAAGATTTGCGATCTTGCCCACCAGCATGGCTCCCACCTCGATCTGCGCCACGGTTCCGAAATTCTCCGTCTCCATAAAGGTATATTCCCTACAGTTCTCGGTAAAGACCGGATATTGCCTGAGAGCAATGGGCTGGACGGTGTGCAGCCTGCCGGGGATAAAAATATTCTCCCCTTTCCGGCCGTCATCAATATAACAATATCTGTGATAATGATTCACACACAGACGAAAGACCAGACAATAACCGTCTCGAAACGTCTCTGCCTTCTCCTTCGATTGTAAAAGATCGGAGATCCTGTAACGGCTCTCCTTCACCGGAAGGACTAGATCCTCCTGTATCCTCCAGACCCGAAGCAGTCCGTCGCAGGGGGAGATCAGATGGGATGGCTGACGGTCCACAGGACGAAGCTCCCGCTTTAACCTTCTGGTAAAACAGTCATTAAAACAACGAAACTCTGAAGATTCACACTCTGACAGATCGATTCCGTTCTTCTCCACAAAGGGACGGATCAGAAACTTCGAAGCAGAACTGTCTAAAAACCGCCCTGCCGCCTTTGAAATGCCCCGGGTAGTCAGAAGCTTTAACAGCACACGCCCCGGTACCGTTTCATATAAAAATTCAACACCAAATGCCATGTCTACTCCTACTTACAGATGTACGTGCTTAACCAGGATCATACCCAAAAGAAGCAGAACGCCCTCTGCAATTCCGATGGCAACCATGAATAAAATGCCCCGAAGTCCCGGCTTACAGATCCTGATCTTGGACAGGAACAAGAATCCGGTTACGATCAAAGCGATAAAATACAGGATGGTAATATCAAAGGTGGTCACATACTGCAGCAGTAGGATCGTCGGGAAGATCAGGGCAGAGGAAGTAACCGGAAGTCCCTCGTAGGTCTTACGGCAACCGCCCTCTGTCTTCTGTCTCTCCTCTTCCATAACGTTAAAGTATGCCAGACGGATCAGAGCCGCAAGGCAGTACCACATCATGACCGCCAGCATCAGGGCAGAGACCCAGATCAGACGGTTCCCGTGGAACTTCAGCCGGGTGACGCCTGCAATACCCGGGCCACTCTGTCCCATGGCCTCACCGATACAGGCAGGCAGCACGCCAAAGGCTACCAGATCCGAAAGAGAATCGATCTGAATACCAAACCCTTTCTCTGTTTCTGTTCTGTTTTTTTTAGAACGGGCCACTCTACCGTCAAATGCATCGCAAAATCCCGAGAACATCAGGAAGAAGATCCCCCAGTAGGGATGCCCCCCTCCGTGAAGGGAGACCAAGATTCCCATTACTGCTGATAATAAAGACATGTAAGTAAGCCAAACTGTATAGTTAAAATAACCGATCATTCTATTTTTCCTTCTTAGGACGTTTCTTGCAAACGAAATATCCGATCAATACTGTTAGGCCACTAACTAGAACACTTACATAAAACGCCATACTACGGCTCAAAAGCTCTAGCTGTGTGGCAGCCACGTGCGACATCTGGTTCCGGAAACCATCGATCATCAGATAATCTGCAACTCCCATTCCTCCCGGAATCGGAACACAGTTGGAACCGATGGCAACCAAAGCCTGCGTTACCCACAGCGAAAAAGCATTTTTGGCCGCTCCCCCTGTGGCTAAAAACATAAAAACCGATACGGTGATCTGGGCAACCCTCTGGGCCAGATTCCACAGATAGGACGAAAGGAAAACCCTTTTATTCCCTCCCATCTGTGCAACACAGTCCGCATACTCCTCCATATAACGCTCCAACTTCGCGATCCGGCGCTCAGGATGTCGCATAAGATGGATCTTATGCAAAAACCGAAAAAACCGAATGCAGAAGCTTTCCAGAATGGACTGCTTCACCAGTAACAGTATAAATACAACTGCTAAAACTGCAAGGACCAAATAACCCGCAATTATTAATATACGTGATATCAGATGAAAATGCAAAAATGCCGTGGGATCTACGATAATGCAAAAAGCTCCTACGGTTAAGATCCCGGCGGTGTACATCACCAGATTCAGGATCAGTGTGGCAGTTACCACCGATCCCGGAATTCCGCTTCTCATCATAAAAAAGGCGCTGGCCGGCTGACCTCCGGATGCCGAAGGTGTGATTGCCGAGAAATAGACATCACCCGCCGCATATAAAAATCCCTCACCATGCCTTCTTTTATAACCCACGTTACGAAGAATCGACAGGATCGCCTCTCCTTCAAAAAATATAAAACACAAACTTGAAACCGCTGATGCCACAAGCCACTTAAGATCCGCTCCCTCCAATGTCCTTCGAAGATCTGCAAAAGACAGACTCCCCGCCTGGGAGAAGACCGCGATAACACTTACCACTGCAAGTACCGCAGACACCAGCGCCCACATTACTTTCTTTTTATCCATTATATCTTTAACTCCAGCTTACGATAGATCCGGCTAAAGTCATGCCTTCTCGTAAGGAAAAGCCCCAGTTCAAACACAAGGATCCCTCCTGCGATATCAATGACCACATGCTGCTTCACAAGGACCACAGACGCAAACACCAGCAGTGCAAATACACTGGTAATCCAGGGATATACCCTTCCGGTCTTCTTCTGCTTCCAGGCCACCCTCAGGCAGAAATAACTCTCCAGACAGTGAATGGACGGAAAAAGATTGATGGGTGCATCGGCTCCGTATACAATGTTCGACAGCAACGCCGTCAGCCCGCTTCCTGTGACCTGAGGTCTTGCAATGGTTGAAGGCAGGATAATAAAGCAGGTCAGGGTAATCACCTTTGCCACCAGCTCTGCACTCATATACCGGTAGCAGAAGGTCTGTCCCTCTCTTCCACAGGCTAAAAACCCTATGGTCCACTGGACAAAGGCCAGGACATAGATGTACATAAAACCGGGCACAAAGGGCAGTGCATGGTCAAGGGCAGTGGAAAAATCGTAAAAATGCAGATACCCCTGCAGCTGCTGAATTCCAAAGTATCCAAGGCCGTTGACCAGAAGGGCGATCCCCAGGGGTGCTATGGCATACCCCGGCAGTAGCCAGCGGATCCATCGAAGGAAAGCTGTATCTTCTCTCATAGCTCAGGCCACACTTTTGATATAGTCCAGGATGATCTCAATACCAACCTGTGCCGCCTTCACTGCAAAGGTCTGATAATCCATCTCTGCTCCCTTACCGTCAGAGATACTGCGAAGAATGGCAAAAGGCACCTTATTCACATAACACACATGTCCAATGCTTCCCCCCTCCATCTCTCCGGCAATAGCACCAAAGTTCTTATGGAGATTTTCCTTGGTACTGTTCTTAGACAGGAACAGATCTCCAGTGGCAATGGTTCCCACCTTGTGGTGAATGCCCTTGGCCTCTACCACCTTCTCGATTCCCTGTACAAGTCGCTGATCTGCCGGAAGGAACACTTCATTCAGTCCGGACAGCAGCCCCACCGGATCTCCCAGGGCCGATGTGTTCATATCATGCTGTACCACCTTGTCTGCAATGGCCACATCCATGACTCCCAGCTCATCGCAGAGGGTTCCTGCCACACCGATGTTAATGACGCAGTCTACCTTGTAGGTCAGGATCATTGCCTCTGCACAAATCGCTGCAAAGACCTTGCCCACGCCGCTGACAGCAGCTACCACTTCGACACCATCTACACGGCCGGAGGTAAAGGTAACACCGCTTACCACTTCCTCTGTGGTATCCGTAAGGTGCTTCTTCAGATTATCCACTTCGATCTGCATCGCACCAATGATTCCGATTCTCATAATCTTCCTCCTTTTATTTTACTTTACATATATATAACGTTTTTGAAGTCCAAAATGTTACACTTTTCAAGTTAAAGTCTTACCCAAACTTTATATATTTTATCAACGTATGGGCCGGTCTGCAAGTCTTACCCAAAATCTCCGTGCTTTCACCCCTCCGCAGAACCCGGCGCAGAATTTGCATCATGAAATCCAACAAAGTTCCTATACATATTCCTGCGCATCCCTACAAAGCGTTTATCACAGCCGGAGATTCTATCCACGGCTGTCAATAAAAAAACTCCGAAGGACTTTTTTAGTCTTCGGAGTTTTCTTTTATTATGATACTGCGGTTACCGGATCATCAGAGTATGTCAATCATCTCTCCGGCCAGCGCCTTGTTGATTGAACGTACCGCACAGAATTTCCCACACATAGAGCAAGCTTCGCTGTGGTCATCCTCCGGGAGTCTGTCTTCCCGGATTGCCTTGGCTGTCTGCGGATCAAGGCAGTATTTCCACTGTTCCTCCCAGTCAAGGGCCCGGCGGGCATCTGCCATTTTGTCATCCATATCCCTTGCCCCCGGAAGTCCCTTGGCAATATCTGCCGCATGGGCTGCGATCTTAGAGGCAATGATTCCGTTTCTTGTATCCTCTACATTGGGAAGGGCCAGATGCTCTGCCGGTGTCACATAGCAGAGGAAAGCTGCTCCGTTCATGGCTGCAATGGCACCGCCTATGGCTGCTGTAATATGGTCATACCCCGGTGCAATATCTGTCACCAGAGGTCCTAACACATAGAAGGGGGCTCCATGGCAGATAGTCTGCTGTACCTTCATATTGGCTGCAATCTGATCCATTGGCACGTGTCCCGGTCCTTCTACCATCACCTGTACATCCTTCTCCCAGGCTCTCTCGGTAAGTTCTCCCAGGCGAAGAAGCTCCCCGATCTGACAGGAATCGGTGGCATCGGCAAGACAGCCGGGTCGGCATGCATCCCCAAGGGACACTGTCACATCATATTCTCTGCAGATATCCAGGATCTCATCATAGTACTCGTAAAAAGGGTTTTCCTCCCCTGTCATGGACATCCAGGCAAAGATCAAAGAACCTCCTCTGGACACCAGATTCATCTTACGCTTACCTGCTTTGATCTCCTCAATGGTCTTCTTGGTGATCCCGCAATGAATCGTCACAAAATCCACACCATTCTGTGCATGTAGTCTTACCACATCCACAAAATCATGGGCAGAAAGGGTATTCAAGTCTCTCTGGTAATGGATCACCGCGTCATACACCGGTACCGTTCCGATCATAGCCGGACATTCGCTGGTAAGCTTCACACGAAAAGGCTCGGTATTGCCGTGACTGGACAGATCCATGATCGCCTCAGCTCCAAGATCCACCGCATTCATTACCTTTTTCATCTCAATGTCATAATCCTTACAGTCTCGGCTGACACCAAGGTTGACATTGATCTTTGTCTTAAGGGCGCTTCCGATTCCGTTGGGATCCAGACATTTGTGCAGCCGGTTAGCCGGAATAGCCACCTTGCCCTCTGCCACCAGCTTCTGGATCTTCTCCACCGGAAGATTTTCCTTCTTTGCCACAATCTCCATTTCCGGCGTGACAATGCCCTTACGTGCGGCGTCCATCTGTGTTGCGTATGCGCGCTTGCTTCCCTTTTCCATAGTACCTTATGACTCCTTTCAACGACCTACGTGGTGCTCCCGATAGGCCTTACCCAAGTTGTTGTCAAAGGAAGTGGAGAGTCGCAGGGTCGCCAAAGTCTCCCTTGCAAGCAAGCTTGCAGATGAGACCTTGGCTCGTTGTTATACAAAAAAGCGACACCCCGCAGAGTGTCGCTTCTATCCTATCTGTATACGATATAAGCTATCGACATCCCTACGCCGGTATGATCCGGATCAGGTAATAAAGGTCGTGCTCAC
>CADCQT010000091.1 GCA_902803645.1 uncultured Lachnospiraceae bacterium
CAACACAAAGGGTACCCACGCTGTTCTCATCCATATCCTTCTCATAGACCAGGTGGTCCACATCATAACGGTAGATCTGGTTTACATTCTCATCAATGTCCTTCTTCTCCGGATCCTTCCCGATGGTGGCAACCTTCAGATCCATATCATCATAGGTTCCACTCCAGTAGATGACCTTATCGTCATCATTGGCTGCAATATCTGTGACACCATCATCCAATGTGATGCTGTCATCGCCGTCATAATACTTCAGATCGTCATTGGCCATGTACAGGATGCCGTTCTTGCCTACCCGGTTTATATTGCTGACCTTGATGCCGCTTTCGATCTCCGTCACCTTCTTCTTGTTGTCCGATTTATCACTTCCAAGAGATGAGACCTTGATCTTGCATAGATCTCCCCGGTCATCTGAAACATCCTTGAAAAAGTAGAAATACTTTCCATCTTCACTGAACACACAGTTGCTATCCGAATCCCTGGCGAAGGTGCATTCCTTGGGATCTTCCTTACTGATATCTTTTAAAAGACTGAATTCTCCGTCTTCTGACATGACCATGGCATTATGCCGCATAGGGTTTCTGGTCAGAAGGTATACCCCACCGATACCACAGACTGCCATACACACAACCGCTGCTCCTGCAACTGCAATGGCAATGCCCTTATGGCTCTTCTTTGGCTGCCCCGGCTGATTCGCTACATACAAAGTGTTGTATGGACCGGCGTAACCCTGTGGACTTCCCATGCCTGCCTGCTGCTGACCCGGGGCCACATTTCCTGCCGGAGGAACTGCCTGAAACTGCGGTTCTGCTGCCGGCTGGGTTGCCGGAGCAACCTCTTCTACCTCCTGCCGAGCTGCCGGATTACTCTCCTCTTCCGCAGCCTCTGTTGCCGGGGCAACCTCTTCTACCTCCTGCCGAGCTGTCGGATTACTCTCCTCTTCCACAGGCTCTGTTGCCGGGGCAACCTCTTCTACCTCCTGCCGAGCTGCCGGATTACTCTCCTCTTCCATAGGCTCTGTTGCCGGAGCAACCTCTTCTACCTCCTGCCGAGCTGCCGGAATTCTCTCCTCTGCCACAGGGATCTCAACCGTTCTCTCCTCTTCCAAAGGAATCCCGCTACCCGCAGTCTCTACCGGTTTTGGTTCTGCCACCGGCTTTGGCCCAACTCCCGTAGGCTTTCCGCAATAAGGACAAAACCTCACGTTATCATCCAGTTTTTGTCCGCAATAGATACAAAACATGTACTCCTCCTTCACTTGAAACATATGACTCACCTTAATGCACCCATTCTTCGTACATCCGTTTTATTCTATTACTTTTCCCAATGACACTCAAGTACCAAGTACCGATCCCTTGTTCTTATCGCCATTCTCCCTTATAATAAGCATATATTTAATCGTTATATTGTTCGACTACATGACCTGGGAGGATTATCATGGAACATCATTCTTTTCCACATCATCATAATGACACAGACTATGATCTTATGCGTCATGTCCCGGGACCTGAGACCGTCACCGCTGTCTCTGAAGCCATGAAACAGCTTGGGGATCCTACGAGACTTCGTATCTTCTGGTTCCTTTGCCATACGGAGGAGTGCGTCATCGATATTGCTGCTGCTGTTGAGATGTCCAGCCCGGCAGTTTCTCACCACCTTCGGTTGTTAAAATCTGCCGGACTGATCACTTCCCGAAGAGACGGGAAAGAAATGTTTTACAAGGCTGCAGAGACTGAACTGGTCCGCTCCCTACATTTTTTCATTGAGAAGATCGCCATGATCCACTGCCCGGATCATCAGGACTAGGATCGGGCTGCAGCTTCACTGGTTGCCACAAGATCCACTCCGGTCCCGCAGATATCCTTCAACAGAATATCCCCCATCCGGACCGGAGCCTTTACTTCCAGGTCCCTAAGCTGATGACAGCAGTCAAAGATTCGATCCTTTGGTATATCTGCCCCGGTCTTGCAGGATACCACAGGAACGGCTCCCCCCAGGACCCGGACCGTTGTAGTTACGATCCTGGTGGGATCGGTGACCTCTTTCCTGGCATAGATCTCTCCCCTCTTACAGGTGTTTCCTGTTACGGATTGCACCTCTTTTCCATCCATAAGCACCTGCAACTGACATCCCATGGGACAACCGATACAGGTCAACTGTCTTTCTTCCATACTCTATGCCTCCCTTTCGATCCGGATGGTGATATCTTCTATTCCTTCCTCCATCAGATCCTCTTTTTTCAAAACCACCTGTTCCATCTCTCCCGGAGCAAGAATCTTTTTGCGACGGCGACTGATCTGACGATCCCCCGCATAGGTCACCACAGCACAGTCTCTATACACATCGGCTACCCGAAACCGCACAGTGACCTCCTCCGGCATTTCCTGTGGTCTTATGAAAGTCGGCACCGTGTAACGGACCCCCTCCATGGGACGCAGGAGAATGCTCCTTCCTTCCCTCTTATCTCCCTTCTGTATATAGCGGGCTGCATACTCCCCGGCTTTGGCCGCCTCTCCGGATACAAAATCCACCAGATCGTGAACATGGAGTACATTGCCGCAGGCAAAGATCCCCTCTACACTGGTCTCTAAGGCATCGTTTACCACCGGGCCTCCTGTGATACCACTCAGTTCCACCCCTGCCCCCTTTGACAGTTCGTTCTCCGGTATCAGTCCGCAGGAAAGCAGGAGCGTATCGCACTCATACCGCTCCTCTGTTCCGGGTATGGGCCTTCTGTCCGGCCCTACCTTGGCAATGGTAACTGCCTCCACTCGTTTCCTTCCTTCGATCTTCACCACTGTATGGGACAGCTTCAAAGGAATATGAAAATCCTCCAGACACTGGACGATATTCCGCTTCAATCCCCCGGAGTAGGGCATCAGTTCTGCAACCACTTCTACCTTAGCTCCCTCCAGGGTCATACGTCTTGCCATGATCAGTCCGATATCTCCGGATCCCAGGATCACCACCCTTTTCCCCGGCATCTGTCCTTCCATATTCACAAGCCGCTGGGCTGTTCCCGCAGAATAGATCCCTGCCGGGCGATATCCCGGCAGATTCAAAGCTCCCCGGCTTCTCTCCCTGCATCCCATAGCCAGGATCACTGCCTTCGCCTGGATTACAAACATCCCCTCATCCCCATTCATGGCTACCACCGTCTTATCCTTTCGGATCTCCATCACCATGGTATTCAGCTTATATTCGATTCCCCGCTCTTGCACCTGTTCTATAAACCGGTGGGCGTATTCCGGCCCTGTCAGCTCCTCCTGAAAGGTATGGAGTCCAAATCCGTTATGGATGCATTGGTTTAGAATCCCTCCTAATCTGCCATCCCGCTCGATTATCAGGATATCGCGGATCCCCGCATCCCTTGCGGCTACTGCCGCTGCAAGACCTGCCGGCCCGCCTCCCACGATCACCAGATCATACTGTTTCATTTTCTTCCTCCCTTAGATCTCTTTGTTTTGCCCGAAGACGATCACAGATTCTCCTCCGCTCTTGGTCACTTCCAGAGGAGACAGCCCTGCTGTTTTTTCCAGAAGTTCCATGACCCTCGGAGAGCAAAAGCCCGCCTGGCATCTTCCCATACCGGCTCTTGTCCTTCGCTTCACACCGTCCAGCGATCTTGCTCCCAGCGTCCTTGTAATAGCATCCAATATCTCTCCCTCTGTTACGCTCTCACAGCGGCAGATGACCCGTCCGTAGGCCGGCTGTTTTCTAATCCATTCGTTTTGCTCTTCCATGGACAGATCCCCGGGATGGAGGATGCCTTTTCTCTCTCCCACAAAATCCGGATTCTCTTCCAGGGCAAGATCTTTTGCAATCTCTTTCGCCAGATAGGCACCGATCGCCGGAGCCGAAGAAAGTCCCGGAGATTCGATGCCTGCTGCATTGTAGAAACGCCTTGCATCTTCTGCTTCTCCGATCACAAAATCTCCCCCCTCCTCGTGGGCCCGAAGTCCCGCAAAGGAGGTGATTACCTGCCGAAGGGGAAGATCTTTGACCGAAAGTGCCCCGGACTGTTCCAGATTTCTTAGACCTTCTGCTGTTGTGTCTGTCCCTTCCTTATCTTCAATATCCTCTGCGGTAGGTCCCACCAGAAGGTTTCCATGTACCGTAGGTGTTACAAGTACCCCCTTTCCCATCTTTGTGGGAAGTTGGAAAATCGTGTGACTCACATGATCTCCCGTGCTCTTATCCAAAAGCTCGTACTGTCCCCGCCGAGGGGTAATATGGAGTTTATGCTCTGAGACCATGTTGTTGATCACATCCCCATATACCCCTGCTGCATTTACCACAGCCCTTGCCCGGATCTCCTTCCCCGCAATTTCAGATCCTTTGGTTCCGGCCGCAGCCTTTGTGTGGATCTCATAATGATCCTCCTGCTTTTTTATGGTCTCCACCTGCGTATCAAAATAAAATTCCACTCCATTATCTGCTGCATTCTCTCCTAAGGCTATGGTGAGATGAAAGGGACAACAGATGGCTCCCTCCGAAGCGTAAAGGGCGCAGATCACATCCTCCGACAGATTCTTTTCCAGCTTCCTTACTTCTTCCTGTTCCAGGATCCGAAGTCCTTCTACCCCATTTTCTTCTCCCTGCCGCAGAAGTTCCTCAAGGATCCCCCGATCCTGCCCCTCTGTGCAGACAACCAGGGATCCATTTTTCTTATAGGGGAAATCCAGTTCCCGGGAAAGGGCCTCCATCATCTTTGCCCCCTCCACATTAAATCTCGCCTTTAAACTCCCCGGTCTGGCATCAAATCCTGCATGAACGATGGCGCTGTTGGCCTTACTGGTTCCGCAACACACATCCTCCTCTTTTTCAATGACACAGGCCTTGACCCGATAGCGGGACAGCTCCCGGGCTATTGCACATCCTGTTACCCCTGCTCCAATAATGGCCACATCAAACATGTTTATCCTCCTATGGTTCTACTACGAAAAAAGAGCAGGGCAAACAGACGGATCGCTCCGTTGTTACCCTGCTCAATTCTCATGGTTTCTATTCTTATGTTTTCTCTATCATAGCACCCGGACATTAGCCTTTCAACTCATATTCCTCCGGAAAATATGCATTTTTGATCCTTTCCTCCTTCATATCTCTGCTTTCATGGCAGGTGAAGTAGATGATCTGATATTTCTTCGACAGTTCCTCTAGCAGGATCCTTGCTCTCTGAAGCTTCTCTGCATCGAAATTCACAAAGGGATCATCCAGGATCAGGATAGGCTCTTCCCTACGAAACAGCACATCCACCAGGGCTGCCCTGCTGGCAAAGGATGCCAGATCCTGATAACCTGTGGACAGATAATCCGCCGAACGGGTACGGCCTCCCCCGCTTTTCCCGTGAAGAGATACCGCCATTTTCATATCCAGTTCAAAGTCATCTGTCAGAATCGCCGGATCACTTCCCGGATACAGCCTTCTAAGGTAGTGGGAAAGCCGGGACCGAAGTGGTCCCATATAGGCTGCCAGGAAATCCTCCCTTGCCTGGATCAGATACTTCTTCGTATCCTCATACAGATGCACCTGTTCCTCATAGGCCTCTTTGGTCTTCTCCTGATCCTTTAACGCTTCCTTTGCCTCCTCGCATTCCATCAGGGATACGGAACGTTCTTCCAGTTCCTTCTGATCATCTGCAATGTACTTCTTCTGGGCTGCGATCTCATCATCCAGCTTCTGCTGGGAAAACTGCAGCTCCTCTAAGCTGATGGCATTTTCTGTCTCCTCATCAATCTTAATGGCTGCCAGTTCATCTTGCAGATCTGCGATCTGCTGGGCTGTCTGACGATAGAGAAGACTCTTCTGCCGAATCTCCTTCAGACCGGATGCCAGATCCGTATAATCCGATTCAATGGGAAAACTTCGAAGGATCCCCAGGATCCTCTCCGTCTCGGATCCGATCTCTCCGGAGAGACGATGAAGCTCCCGCTCATTCTTCTGATATTCCTGGTACAGGGACAGCTGCTCCGTCAGGTTGCTTAACAGCTCGCCCTCATTGGCATCCTCGTAGAGATTCATCCCGTATACTTCTGCATAGGGGTGCAACGCTGTGTACAGATCCAGCTGCAGTGTTGCCAGTTCCTCCATATTGGAGGAATTGGTGCTGTTGTATTTCTCCTCATTGGCCAGAAGAGAATCGTATCTGTCCTTCTTCCTCTGGATCAAAAGAATGGCCTGCCTTACATCCTCCTCCGGCAGAGGTGGGAAATCCCGAAGGAAAGCATCGTTGATGGACTTTAACTCATCATACTCCTTCTTCTTAGCGACCAGATTGTCTCCGGAGTTCTGCAGTTCATTGCCCATGGTCTCCTTCACTTCATTGTGACGGTTTCGCCTGTGGGAAAGAGAAATAAAAAGAATCGCAAGATCTGCCACTCCTGCCACTACACAGGCCACCCCAAGAGCCGTTGCCATACTGCTTCCGGATACCCTGGTAAAGAAAAGATAGCCACAGAAGAACAGAGCCATAGCCATAGCCATCAAAATCACCGGAGTGGAAATCCCGCTCTCCAGCCTCTGCATCTCCCGCTTTTCCTCCACCTGGGTCTTCATTTTCAGATACTGCTCCTCTAAGGTTTTCATCTGCCCTGAGAGAACGTTCTGCCGACTCACCAGATCCAGCTGCTGAGAAAGTTCCTCTGCCGAAGGATCCTTGCGGTTGAAGAAATTCTTAAGTTCGGAAAGCTCCAGACGATCCTCTTCTGTCATCTGCACATGCTCTCCCTTGATCCGAAGGTTCTTCATCTGCTCGGATTTGGTCTTATATTCCTCTAAGGTCTCCGGCTCAATTGGGTGCTGATCAAAGAGGCGGTGTAGCAGTTCCTCCGCCTCCGGTTCCGGCTGTTTTTCCCGAAGGGCGCTTCTACGGCTTCTGGCCACCTCAAGTTCCCTTTCTCTGCTGTCCCACTCATCCAGTTCCTCTTCCTCCGGAAGTCCCTTAACAAAGAAATCATCCAGATCTGAAATGGTCTCCATCTGTTTTTCCAGGGACTGCTTCTTGGCCTGATAGGCTCCCACCACCTGCTCAGTCCTGGCAAGGGTCGCCAGCTGCTCGGCCAGCTGACTCTTCCTGTATTCCATCTGACGAAGGTTCGCTCGCTTATCCATCAGCATGGTGGCCTTGGCCTCGTATGCCTTCAGAAGTTCCGGGATACGTGCAACCTTCTCCCGGTTCAAAGAGATTTCCTCATTGAGCTGCCGAAGAAGTCCGGGATTTGTCTTACTGGTCGAGGTATAGCGTTTTCTCGCCTCCTCAATAGCCAGTACCGCCTGATCGTAGCGGTTCATGTCGTCCTGAACCGCTCCAAGTCCTCCCAGCTTGGCATTCATTCGGGTGGTCATAACCGTCTCAAGAGCTCCCTGGGGAACGTAGATGCTCTTCTCAAAGGATTCTCTGTCCACCTCGAAGAGTTCTTCTCCGATGGCCTCGGAATAATCCTTACTTTCCTCTCCGGTTCCAAGATCCATCAGACGGAAAGTATCCTCCTTATCCTTGTCTCCGAAGGTCCGCTCGATCCGGTAGGACTTATGCCCTACCGAAATAGACAGGCTTCCTCCGTAGGCTGCTCCTCCCCAGGGTTTGTAATGCTCTCTTTCACTTAAAGCATTTTTCCTGGGGGTGTATTCCAAACCGTAGAACATGGCTTTTAAAAATACCGTCAGCGTGGTCTTACCCCACCCGTTGTTCTCAAGTACCTGGTTCAGCCCTTCCTGAAAATCAAAGCTTGTATCTTCCATGCGGCCGAATCCGCTGATATAACAGGAGATCAGTTTCATTCCAGACCTCCTTCCATAATGGCACGTATGCCCATTTCAATGATCTTTGCCTTTCTCTCTTCCGACTCCTTCTCACTGCTTTGTACCACTCTTACGAAGGTCCCTTTCAGTGATCTGTCGTTCTGGAAAATAGCATAATCCACCTCAACTCTGGTATTATCCTCCACCTTGAAGAAATAAAACCTCTCCCGGAAATTCCTCTCGATCCAGGACAGATCCAGATCCAGGTCCATGGATTTACGCCCCACAAGGGAGATCCCCACCAGGTCCTGGGCCGGGATACTTCTGACCTGCTCTTCAACCCTGGCTATGATCCCTGTCATATCATCCGCAGGTTCCACTTCCACCTGCTCCTTATGGAGCTGTCTCTGGGCAAGGGAGACAAATTCATGACTCTCTACGCCGTCCTGATCGATCTCTAAGAGAACGAAGCCCTTACGCCCCGTCTCGTCAAAACCTCTTCCCTCCAGACATCCCGGATAACAGAAGACCCCTCTTTCATCCAGTCTCTCCCAGCGGTAACTGTGAATATGTCCCAGGGCCAGATAGTCAATATAACGTCCACGAAGCTGACTCATGTCGAAGCTGTAGGACTTATCCTTGATCTCATACTCTTCTGTCTGACCATGAAGCATGACAATATTGATCTTGGTCTGGTCTAAAACCAGATCCGCCGCCACATCCTTATGGTCCGAAGAATCCAGTTCTCTCCCGCTGATGACAATATTCTCCTCCGGGTAGGTGTAATGCATCCACTGATCCCTGGAGAAAAGCTTTAAGTTCTTTGGGATCTCATCAAAATCCTCAAGAAAATCTGTAATGTCATGGTTTCCTCTCAGAAAGTAAAAATCCATGTCCGGATGGGAGATAATATCATGCTTTACCTCTTCTTTTACCACCTTACGAATATGCTGTTTATCAAACAGATCTCCCGCCATCAGGACAGCTTTTACCCCTCTCTGCTGACCGTAGTCCAGCATACGTCGAAAGGTATCCAGCATCTCTTCCCGCCTCTGGCGTGCCTGTTCTGTTGACAGATTACTCTCCATCTTGGAATCCAGATGAAGGTCTGCACAATGCAAAATTTTCAAAATCCCACTCCTTACCTTTTACTCCCTAAGATCTATCCCCGGTTCTTATCCCGATATTCAGACAATCCCTGGGCGTTCATCTGCTGAACCTGAGATAAAAATTCCCGGGAAGAAACACGGATCCCTCCGCTGCCTGTCACGATCACCTGCTCTGCCCCGTCACTGGTCACTACCCGTACATCCCCATCTTTGGCCAGTTCATGACAGGCTCTCTCGATGTAGGCGTCCGCTGTCTGGGCTTCCCTTGTAAAAATAACATGGACATTGTGGTACTTCTGCACAGAGCCGCTTCCTCCTTTGACCATATAGGCATCAAATACCACGATCATTTCTGCTCCGTCATATCCCTGATAATTGGACAGGATATCCAACAGCCGTCCCCTGGCTGCATCAAAGGAATGACGGGTCAGTTCCTTAAGCTCCGGCCAGGCGTGGATCACATTATATCCATCCACCAGAAGATAGCGCTTTCTTTTGCCTTTGCTTCGGCGCCTGTCCGCCGCCCCTTTGTGGGTATCAAAATATTCTTCCCTGGCCTTACGGATCTCTTCCTGCTGGTCATAGTCCCGAACCACAGGCTGGCTGTAGGCAATGGGACTTTTGATGGGACCGAATTCCCGGATGAAGATCTCCTCCAGTTCCGGACTCATGCCGGAATATCCCTGATAAGAGCTTTTCTTTGAGGAGGTATGGTCCATGGCCCCTCCGCCTTCCTGGCGCTGCCGATAGGCCGCTTCCTCCTCTTCCAGCTCCTGCACCGCTTCGGCGATCCGCTGATTCTGATACTCCTCATCGATGCGGCCGCTTCCCTCCAGGGGAGAAGGCATATGGGACATCTTATCCACCATAAACCAGGGAACGGCATATCCTGCTCCATGTCCGCAGAAAACAGAGGAGGTGGGATTCCTAAGATCCGCTTCACTGTCGTATCCCTTTTCCTCTACTACCTCTTCCTGATTATGACAGGGATAGTATCCTGCCATCTCAAAGGCAATACTACCTTCGCCTCCGGTATAGGCCGCCACGTCCCTGGCATAATCGCTGACACAGGCCACCGGCACCAATCCCGTAAGAATCCCTTTGCCTTCCCGGATTTCAGGAGGCTGTATCTGCCCATTCATATTACCAAGGTCTGTCATAGCCCTTCCCAACTGCTCCTGGGGCACCTCCAATATCACCCTGTAACAGGGTTCAAGCAGTACACTTTTAGCCTTCATAAGTCCCTGCCTTACAGCGCGATAAGTGGCCTGGCGGAAATCTCCTCCCATGGTGTGCTTCTGGTGAGCCCTTCCGGTCACCACCGTGATATGCACATCCGTCAGAGGTGAACCTGTCAGAACGCCTCTATGAACCCGTTCCTGCAGATGTGTCAAAATCAGCCTCTGCCAGTTTAAAGCCAGTACCTCTGTCTTACAGTCACAGTCCACAGTGATCCCGCTTCCTGCCTCTCCCGGTTCCATCAAAAGATGGACTTCCGCGTAATGCCTTAGGGGCTCGAAATGTCCGATTCCCTCCACCGCATTGGCAATGGTCTCCTTATACATGATCTTACCGGCGTCAAAGGTCACAAGAATTCCGAATCTCCGCTTCATGGTCTCCTGTAATACCTGGGTCTGCACAGCTCCCATGAGCCGAACATGGATCTCCTTTGTCTCCTCCAGCCATTCCACTGACAGCTTCGGATCCTCTTCCTCCAAGATCCGGACCTTTTCCAGAAGGGTGTAGATGCTGACATCCGATGGAGGAATGATCCGATAGGAAAGAACCGCTTCCAGCGTCCCTGCTGGCATCGGCTCCTCTTCTCCTAAGGCATCTCCGATCCTGACATGGTCCAGTCCTGTGACCTCTGCAACCTGTCCCGCGAAAAGCTCCGGCACCGTCTCGTACTTATCTCCGTTATACAGCCGGATCTCGCTGACCTTATCCTCCCCGATACTGTCCCGGTTCTTAAGGCTTCCCCCTGTTACCTTCAGATGCACCAGCCTGTTTCCGGACTTGTCCCGGCTCACCTTATATACTCTGGCTCCAAAAGCCTTCGGGTAGGATCTCTCCCAATTCAAAGAGGCGATAAGGGATAACAGCTCCTCCACCCCCTCTTCTCTTAGAGCACTTCCAAACATCAGAGGGAAAAAAGCTCTTCTGGAAAAAGCTTCCCGTATCTCTTCCATGGTAAGGCTTCCCCTCTCCATAAAGGCATCCAGAAGCTTTTCATCTGTCATGGCCAGCTCTTCCTCCCGGGATGCTTCTTCTGTCCAATCGATGATAGCATCCGACAGTTCTTCCCTTAGAGAATCCCTAAGGTCTCCGGAGGTACTTCTTGCAATATCCATTTTATTGACGAAGAGGATCACCGGGATCTGATACCGCTCCAGCAGCTTCCAAAGGGTCCTGGTATGGCTCTGTACACCATCCAGTCCACTGATCACTAAAACCGCCAGGTCCAGAACCGCCAGGGATCTCTCCATCTCCGCAGAAAAGTCCACATGCCCGGGGGTATCAATAAAAGAAATAGAAAGTCCATCCAAAAGAAGCCGGGCTTCCCTGGAATAAATGGTAATGCCCCGCTCCTTTTCGATCTCATCTGTATCCAACGTGGTATCTCCACTATCCACCCGTCCTAAGGTACGGATAGCCCCCGTTGTATGCAACATGGCTTCTGATAAAGTTGTCTTGCCGGCATCTACATGTGCAACGATGCCTAAGGTAAGGTCTTGTGTCTTCATATGTCTTGTCTAAAGATCCTTTTTCCAGACGATGCCGGTATATGGATCTAAATGTGCCTGTAAATATCCTCCCTTAACATCCGCCGAAAGCTGCATGATGGAATAGCCTCTCTCCGATGTCTTGAATACCTCTGTGATCTGGCAATCCGCAGGTACCTCTGCCTTCCAGACCGGAATGGTAACATCCATCTCATAGTCGCCGCTGTTGATGGCTATGATCATCTTCTCATCCCTTGTAAAACGTCCATAGCTGACAAAATTACGTCCTGTGGACAGGAAAATAAGAGATCCCAGCTTCAAAGCCTTATGATACCGATGCATAAAGATCGCATCCCGGTGATAGTCAATCAGCTGTTCGTTCACATTCTCCCAGGGGTAGGTCCGCCGGTTATCCGGATCGGTAAATCCTACAACTCCGGCCTCATCTCCATAGTAAAGGGTGGGAGCCCCCGGCCAGGTCATCTGGATCAGAACTGCCAGCTTAAATACCGGAATATTGATATCCTCACCTGCTGCCTCACTTCCCAGATCCGATACTCTTCCCACCTTATGATTGGTTCGTGTCAGAAACCGGGAGTGATCGTGGTTACTCAGCTGGTTCATGGCGCAGTACAGGGACGGGGATAAAAACTCTGTCATGCAGTGCCGCATGGTGATCTCGAAGGTCCGTCCGTTTCCAAAGAGTTCTCCCTCGTAACGATCCGAATGCTTCTCCATTCCTGTGAGGAAGAAGGAGACCGGCTCCATAAAGGCATCATAATTCATAACCGTATCCCACTGATCTCCAGCCAGCCAGGAGGAAGCATCTCCATAATGCTCTGCCAATACAATGGCCTCCGGATTGGCTTCCTTAACTTCCCTGCGGAACCTCTTCCAGAACTTGTGGTTATATTCCTGGGAGTGTCCCAGATCCGCAGCCACATCCAGTCTCCAGCCATCACAATTGTAGGGTGGAGAGACCCATTTCCGGCCGATTCCTATAATATAATCCTCCAGCTTCTGTGAGCCTTCGTAATTCAGCTTCGGAAGGGTATCATGTCCCCACCAGCCGTCATAGGAATTGTTATAGGGCCAGTCTCCCTCCCCGGATGAAAAGAACCGGAAAAAATCATGATAGGGACTGTCCTTGCTTACATAAGCCCCTGGATCATATCCCTCTTCTCCGTCATAGATTCCTTCCCGATCCAGCCATTTATTAAAGGATCCGCAGTGATTGAATACACCGTCTAAGATCACACGAATGCCCTTCTCATGGGCTTCCTTCACAAAATTTGCAAAAAATTCATTGGAAGCTTCCAGATTCTCAAGAGCTGTAACTCTTTTCTTGTACATGGTGGCATGGTGATTGTCATAATCACCATCTGCAAGACATTCTCCTCCGTCTACCTTGATCACACCGTAATGGGGATCGATATGGTCATAGTCCTGAATGTCGTACTTATGGTTGGAAGGAGAGACAAACAGCGGGTTAAAATAGATAGCCTCAATCCCAAGACCCTTGAGATAAAAAAGCTTCTGACGAACCCCCTCCAGATCTCCTCCGTAGAAATTACAAACATCAAAATTCGCCGGCAATGCATTCCAGTCCCGGATCCGGCTGGAATAGCTGGTAATATAGTGATATTCATGATCTTCCACATCATTGCCCATATCACCATCTGCAAATCGGTCCACCAGGATCTGATACATAACAGCTCCCTTCGACCAGTCCGGAGTGGAAAAGTCCGGTGCGATCGTAAAGCGGTACTGCCACCTCACCTCATCCGAAGCACCGAAACGATCATAGTAGATCGTCTCTTCCATGGTACGGATCTCGAAGTAGTAGGACACATTATCCTCTTCAAGCTGCAGATCCCCCTTGAAATAATCAAAGTAGGGATCTGTACTCTCGACCTCTCTGCTGAACGGAATTCTCTCATCCCCTGTGCAGAGCACAACAACACAGTCCTCCCCCTTTGCCGTTCTAAGACGGATCGTTACCGTATCTCCGCTCTTAGGCTCCGGAGGGTTCTGATAATATTTTGTTCCATCACTGAATAATGCGTCTCTATTCATATGGCACCTACTACATATCCTCTACAGATATACCGTCCTGTTCTGCTACAATATCGTCCTTCGGGAAAACCTGATCCTTGAAGAGCGCCTCGAATTCCGCTCTTCCGATCTTCTCCTTCTCCAAAAGAAGGTTTGCACTTGCATGAAGCACATCCATATGCTCTGAAATAAGCTCCTTAGCCTTACTGTAACACTCGTCCAAAATACGCTTTACTTCAGTATCAATATCCCCGGCTACATTCTCACCGTAAGGTCTTGCATGTCCAAGGTCTCTTCCAAGGAACACCTCATCCGGATCACCACTCTGGTAATTAATGGGTCCGATGCTGGCGCTCATACCGTAACGGGTCACCATGTCCCGGGCCATCTCTGTTGCCTGTTTGATATCCTGGGAAGCTCCTGTGGTAATATCATCAAAGATCAACTCTTCGGCGATACGACCTCCGAAATCCACAATGATCTCTTCTAACATCTGTCCCCTGGTACGGAACATATCATCTCGCTCCGGAAGAGGCATGGTATAGCCTGCTGCCGATGCTCCCGTAGGAATAATGGATACGGAATAAACCGGTCCCACCTTCGGAAGAACATGGAAGAGAATGGCATGTCCGGATTCATGATAAGCTGTGATTTTCTTTTCCTTCTCGGAGATCACACGGCTCTTCTTCTCCGTTCCGATTCCCACCTTGACGAAGGAATTCTTAATATCACTCATCCTGATGTATGGATGATTCTCCCTCGCCGCTGCAATCGCTGCTTCATTCAAAAGATTCTCAAGATCCGCTCCTGTAAATCCGGAGGTGGTCTGAGCAATCACATGAAGATCCACATCCTCTGCCAGGGGCTTATTCTCTGCATGGACCTTAAGGATCTCTTCTCTTCCCTTAACATCCGGTCTTCCCACGAAGACCTTACGGTCGAATCGACCGGGTCGCATAATGGCGGGATCTAAGATATCCACACGGTTTGTGGCAGCCATTACGATGATTCCCTGGTTCTCACCAAAACCATCCATCTCCACCAGCATCTGGTTCAAGGTCTGCTCACGCTCATCATGACCTCCCCCCATTCCGGTACCACGGCGACGGGCTACCGCATCAATCTCATCGATGAAAACGATACAGGGTGCATTGTTCTTAGCTTCGTTAAAGAGGTCTCTTACACGGGAAGCTCCCACACCCACAAACATCTCCACAAAATCAGAACCGGAAATAGAAAAGAAGGGAACCCCTGCCTCTCCGGCCACAGCCTTGGCCAAAAGAGTCTTACCTGTTC
>CADCQT010000092.1 GCA_902803645.1 uncultured Lachnospiraceae bacterium
GACCCTGCCTGAGAATGTGCAGGAGTGGGCAAAGCGGAATCTGATGATGGCCAGATCCAACAGTATCAGTGGAGATGAGAGACGACATGCCATGCGATCCCTTGCCATGATGCTGAATATTCACTGGCAGGGGACCTATTTTCCCTCCATCGATCCGGTGGAGGCCAGGAAGATCCTGGACGAAAACCTCTATGGAATGGACTATGTTAAGCAGAGGATCATTGAAACCATCATTCAGATCAACCGGACCCATACTCTTCCGGCCTATGGTCTTCTCCTCTGTGGTCCGGCGGGGGTTGGAAAATCCCAGATCGCCTATGCGGTGGCCAAGATCCTGAAACTGCCCTGGACTGCCCTTGATATGAGTACCATTTCCGATGCGGAGGCTCTTACCGGAAGCCCTAGAGTATATTCCAATGCTAAGCCGGGAAGGATCATGGAGGCCTTTTCAACAGCCGGATCCTCCAACCTGGTGTTTATTATCAACGAGCTGGATAAGGCAGAGGCGGGAAGCAGCGGAATGAGTCCGGCGGATGCCCTTTTGACTCTTTTGGATAACCTTGGATTTACGGATAACTATGTGGAGTGTACCATCCCCACAGCGGGGGTCTATCCCATTGCAACGGCAAATGATAAGAGCCGGATCTCCGATCCTCTCATGACAAGGTTTGCGGTGATCGATATCCCGGATTATACCCCGGATGAGAAGAAGGTGATCTTCCAGGAGTTTTCCCTGCCGAAGGTCTTAAAGAGGATGCAGCTTTCCGAAGAGGAGTGCATCGTGACAGAGGAGGGGGCAAGGAAGGTGGTGTCCATCTATGCCGATCAGCCGGGGGTCCGTGACTTAGAGCAGGCGGCGGAGCATCTGGCAGCCCACGCCCTGTACCGCATCGAGACCGAGGGGATTGCCTCTGTGACCTACGAAGAGCAGGATGTAAAACAGTTATTGGAGCGGGGATAAGTTTGCGCTATAATAAAAAGCACGTCTAACGTAAGAAATAAAACATAGGGGTGAATTATGTCAACGCATAAGGAAGTAGCAAAAGACCTGATTCTTTTGGCTGAACTTAAGAAAAAAGCAGATGATCGAAAGTCTGAGCATAGAAGGGCGATTCTTTCCCTTCAGAAGGAGAATCAGATACTGAAGACGATCTATGGAAAGCGCTATATGGCCCGGCTTCTCCGGATGGAGCTGGGGGAGAGCTACCGTCAGACCTGTGTCCTCTGTGGCCGGATCACTACTTCAGAACAGACGATTTGCCCGGACTGTCTTGAAAAACTGCAAAAGGATCCCAGGGAACTGGCAGAGGAACTTGTTCCAAGCCGAGAGGAGAATCCCTTTCTGGCGGAGCCTAGGGAGATTCGATTGGAGGATTATGATCCTAAGCCCAAGGCCACTGTGGTGATCACCATCGGTTCAGGGGACGAGATATCCAAAGCGGTAGCCAGGACAAAGGACCTTGGGAAAAAGGCTAAGAATAATTTCAGTCATGTTGCTGAGCGTTTGAATCAGAAATTGCAGGGGATTCCTGAGGGAGAAGAGAAGGATGAGGCCTTTTGCGGCAATTACATTGATATTATCCGGACCCTTCCAAAAAGCTTGTGGTTCCTGCGGTTTTTTGTAATGTTTCTTAGTCTTTTTGTGCTAACCTCCGGCTGGCACCTAATCACCCTGGATCCAGGGGCCATGATGGCCGCGGTCTTGTCCGCTTCCGTACTTACGGTCCTGCCGGCCATTTACTTCTTTTACGAACTGGCCATATCGAGAGGAGAGCGGGTCCGAAGACTGGGCGTGTTTGTCCTTTGCCTTTTAGGTTGGGGGATCTCTTTGACCCTGTCCGGGGCTTTTCATCTGATCTTTACCGGGGTTCCGGAGAACAGAACCCTTTCCGGTATGATGGAAGAGTTGTTCCTTATGATAGCAACCCTGTTTGTTCTTCGCCAGAGACAGCATGACACAGGAAAGTGGCCCGATATGTTTGAGGGTATGCTAATGGGAGCTGCTATTGGAGGCGGTTTTTCCATGTTTGAGCTCCTTGGATATGGGGCAGCTCTGATGCAGACCCATCAGGGAGGCCGTTTGGATAGCGGGAAGGCACTTGTAATACTGCTGCTGTCTTCGGTCTTAAGTCTTGGAAGCCATGTGACCTGGAATGCTGTTCTTGGTGGTGCTATTGCATATTTGGGAAGAGATCAGGGGAGCAAGTGGGCCTGGGATCGGCATGGAGACGGGATCTTTTACCTGTTCTATCCCTTCCTGATGCATATCTGGTGGGTGATCCCCATCTTAAATTTTGGAATCGAAGGAATCGAGATCAAGCAGTTTGTACTCTTCCTTCTGTCCCTTGCGATTGTGAATTGTATGATTCATAAGGCCAACTACGGACATAAAAAATTGCAAAAGAAAGGGTAAGGAAATATGGATATTCGAGGAGCAGTAGAGGCGTGTCCTATGCTGGCGGCAGCCGTTACTGCAACAAAGGCGAAGATTATTTCCTGTGGCCTTTTGAGAGGGTACAGAAGCGGAGAACTATTGTTTCGCGAGAGAGAAGCGGTGGACCGGTTGTATTTTATTGTGGAAGGTCATGTAGCCCTTTACAGAACCAGTCACAATCAGGAGAGACGGATTCTTTTTATATGCGATAAGGGAATGCTTCTAAATGATGTGATCTTGTCGGATCCGGTGGCATCCATCAGTTGTGTTGCATTGCAGGATGTCCTGTGCCTGACCTTTTCCCGCCAGCAGTTTTTGGATATCCTTCGGGAGGATTCGGATTTTGCGCTACAGATTATAGGGTCTGAGGCCTTGAAGATCCGGCGGTTATATCGTCAGATGAGCCATGCCATCAATTCGGTTCGTATTGAGCAGCAAGTGACGTCCCGGCTTTATCGGTTAGGGGATGAACATGGGGAAGGGTATCGGGAAGAGAATGGAGAGATTTCCTGTCGCATCGATTTTCCCATGACGGTAACCTTCCTTGCGGATCTGGTAGGAGCAAAAAGAGAGACGGTATCTCGGGTAGTCTCCCGATTGAAAAGAGAAGGACTCCTTCGAACCGGATCCGGTTTCTTTTATCTGCTGGATCTTGAAGGATTAAAACAGATTGCAAAGGGAGAACGGGAACTTCCCTGACAGACAGATAGGATATGAGATATGAGGCACTGTGATTTTTATCACAGCGCCTCTTTTTTGTTTTGATTAGGATGAAGCAATGGAAATGTGGCAGGAAACATCAGATTGGAAAAGGAGCGAAAAATGGGATATTTCATAACCGTTGAAAAGCTGGATCGGGTTCTAAAGGCATTATCAGAATCCTATGAGATCTACGGACCGAAGCTTTTTGTTCGTGGTGGACGTTTTACGGATACCGATATGATCCGGTATGACAAGGTTGCATCCTGGGAGGAGATGGAGTGGTCAAAAAGAAGCGATTATTCCTTTAAGGAGGTGTTGCTTCCTCTTCGTCAGACCCTGTTTTATTTTACCGAGGATAGGGTGAAGGAGGCAGATCCGGAGAGAACAAAGGGAGCACTTATTTTTCTTCGAAGCTGTGACCTCCATGCAGTAAAGAGACTGGATGCCATGTACCTTAGGAATGGTGAGGCGGATTATTATTACAGCCGTCTTCGTAAGAAGGTGCGTTTTGTTCTGGTGGGTTGTCAGAGTGCAGGAGAATCCTGCTTCTGTGTGGATATGAAGACGAATGTATCCGAGGAGTATGATATCGGCCTGAACATTCGCGAGGGAAAACTGGAGGTGGATTGTAAATGGGAGGAGGCTTCGGCTCTTTTTGACCAGAATTGTTCATCCAAGACAGAGGTTGCAGTGGATCATGTAACAGAGACAAGAACCAGAGTGAAAATCCCGGAGAATCTTTCTTCAGCCATTGCAAAGGCTTCTATGTGGGAGGAGTATAGCAGACGTTGTATCGGCTGTGGTCGCTGTAATTTTGTCTGCCCCACCTGTACCTGCTTTACCATGCAGGATATGTACTTTGACGAAAACGGCAAGACGGGACAGCGACGTAGAGTTGCAGCAAGCTGCATGGTGGACGGTTACACCGATGTGGCCGGTGGAGGTGCATACCGCAGGAAAAAGGGTGACAGGATGCGTTTTAAGGTAATGCATAAGGTTTACGACTTTAAACAAAGAGAAGGCTTTCACATGTGCGTAGGCTGCGGCCGATGTGACGATATCTGTCCGGAGTATATTTCTTTTTCCCATGTGATAAATCGCCTTGAAGAAGGAATGAAGGAGGTTTGCGGTGATGAATAAGGTTACGAATGCATATGTGCCCTTTTGCTCTGAAATCAAAGAGGTGATCAGGCACACAGATATTGAATATACCTTCCGTATGGAATACCATGGGCAGGTTCGTCCGGGGCAGTTTTTTGAAGTGTCTATGCCAAAGTATGGGGAGGCTCCCATTTCTGTCAGCGGAATCGGTGAAGATACGGTGGATCTTACCATTCGCCGTGTGGGAAAAGTAACCAATGAGGTGTTCGAGAACTATGTGGGGGATCATCTGTTTATGCGAGGCCCCTATGGAAACGGTTTTGAGGTGGAAAAGCTTGGTGGACACGAGCTTGTGATCATTGCAGGTGGAACCGGTGTATCTCCTGTCCGTGGGGTTATAAACTATTTCGGGGAGCATTCGGAAAAGAGAGATGCCCTAACCATCATAACCGGTTTTAAGTCCGAAAAGGATATTTTGTTCAAAGAGGATTTCAAGCGCTGGAGAGATCAGATGAATGTTATTCTAACCTTAGATTCCGGAGAAGAGACAGAGGAGCATAAGGTGGGACTGGTTACAAAATTTATTCCGGAGCTTGAGGTAAAAGATCTGGATACAGCGGTTGCGGTGGTAGTAGGACCGCCTCCGATGATGCGTTTTTCCATTATGGGACTTTTAGATCGTGGTTTCAAGGAAGAAAATATCTGGGTATCTCAGGAGCGTAAGATGTGCTGTGGCCTGGGAAAATGTGGTCATTGCAGGATCGGTGACCAGTATGTATGTCTGGATGGACCGGTTTTTCGCTACATCCAGAGTAAGGACATGATGGATTAGAGAAGGAGGCAGGTTATGGGAATGGATATAGAGACTGGAAAACTTAAGAAAAACGCCTTTCGTGTCACCAAGGAGAGAGGAAAGACAGCGGCCCGTGTCCGTGTGCCCGGTGGACGGATGCAGGCGGATCTGCTAGAGCATATTCAAAAAATAGCGGACACCTATGGAAATGGAACGGTACATCTGACCATCCGCCAGGGATTCGAGATTCCCGGGATACCCTATGAGAAGATGCCGGAGGTCAACCGGATGTTAGAACCTGTCCTTCAGGGTATTGGAACCAAGCATTCCACCCCGGAGGGAGGATATGATGCTTCCGGGACCAGAAATATCATGGCCTGTGCGGGAAGCAGTATCTGCCCCTATGGATGCTATGATACAACGGCTTTTGCCCGTCGTATGGAAGAGGCCATCTATCCTAATGATCTTCATTTCAAGGTGGTTTTTACCGGATGCCATAATGACTGTGCCAAGGTTCGTATGGCGGATTTCGGGATCATGGGTATGAATGAGCCAAGGCTTGATCCAAATCGCTGTATCTCCTGTGGTGCCTGTGTGAAACGTTGTGAGAAAAAATCTGTAGGCGCTTTGTCTGTCCATAATTTTACCCCGGTTCGAAATGAGCAGCGTTGCCTTGGCTGCGGGGAGTGTGTGCTGGCTTGTCCGAACGGAGCCTGGACAAGAAGTGATAAAAAGCTTTATAAACTGACCCTCTTTGGTCGTACCGGAAAGCGAAATCCCCGCCTTGGCGTTGATTTTATCAAGTGGGTGGATGAGGAGTCTATTATTAAAATTGTACAAAACACCTATGATTTCGTGCATGAGTATATTGACCGGGATGCGCCGGGGGGAAAAGAGCATATCGGTTATATCGTGGATCGGGTAGGTGTTCATGAGTATTTAAAATGGGCCCTTAAGGATGTAACATTAAACCCTGAGGCAGAAGTGTATCAGCCTTTGTACTGGACGGGGGTTACTTACACCGATCAGCCGGGGGGATATCATTATCCCAAGGTAAATATGAAAAATTAGACGACCGTGCCTCTTTTATGATGTATAATGATCATAAAGAAAAAGAAAGAAGGCATTGATTGTATGTACAAGGAGATCGCAAAGTTTATCTCTTACGGAAATATTCCAAAGGATAGTATTTTACACCGTATGGGGGATATTTTCAGAAGATTTGATGAGGAGGACGATTCTAAGGCAGAGCTTACCGCAGAAGTGTATCATGAGATCCACAGGCTGTTGGCCCTGGCGACGGACTACGGATTTGACGGGAATTTATGGCAGAATTATCTGACCTTTTTACTGATCACAGATGAGAATCCTTTCTCCATTACCTGTGAGAAGGTAGGAGCAAATGAGGGGAGTGTGAACCTATTTGCAAAAAATGATTTCAGGGCTGCCATGCATCTGTTCCACTACGATTTTTCAAAGATCGAAGAGGCGCTTGAAACCGATGTTTTCTCGATTATCACGAATTATAAGGCTGTAGGGAAAAAGGATCTGATGTACAACCGCAGTGTTTCCGAGAAGGTCAGAGACTTAAGCGGGAAGCTTTCCGCCGCAAAGGACGAGGAGGAATTCTTTAACCATGTAACAGCTTTTTATAAGGATTATGGCGTAGGAATGTTCGGATTGAATAAGGCTTTTCGTATCTCTGATACGGATGACAGGGTCGTATTCCATCCCATCAACAATATGGAGGTGGTGAAGCTATCAGATATTGTCGGTTACGAGTATCAGAAGGAGAAGCTGGTTGAGAACACAGAGGCTTTTGTGGCTGGCAAGAAGGCTAATAACTGCCTGTTGTACGGCGACTCCGGTACCGGTAAGTCCACAAGCATCAAGGCTATTGTGAATGAATACTATGACAGGGGACTTCGTATGATCGAGGTCTATAAGCACCAGTTCAAGGATATCAGTACCGTGATCTCCATGATCAAGAACCGGAACTACAAGTTCATCATCTACATGGATGATCTCTCCTTTGAGGAGTTTGAGATCGAGTATAAGTTCCTGAAGGCTGTGATCGAGGGCGGCGTGGAGACGAAGCCGGATAATGTACTAATCTATGCCACAAGTAACCGTCGTCATCTGATTAAGGAGAACTGGTCTGATCGGGATGACATGGAGAATGGAGGTGGAATTCACAGAAGTGATACGGTAGAAGAGAAATTATCCCTTGTGAACCGCTTTGGTTGCCAGATCAATTTCTCTAAGCCGAACCAGAACGAGTACTTTAACATCGTATTGGAGCTGGCTCATAAGAATCATATTCCTATGACAGATGAGGAGCTTTGCAGTGAAGCAAATAAGTGGGAACTCTCTCATAATGGACGATCCGGTCGAAGTGCCCAGCAGCTGATCAACCATTTGTTGCAGTTATAATATAAGTTCCTACTTCCTTGCATTGGATTTTTATGGTATGATGGTTTAACGAGGAAAGGACGTCTGACTCATGAAATCAGTTACAAGGATATGTCCGGGCTGTGGAAGGCCATTTACTATGGCTCAGTCCGATTATGATAAGAGACTGAATTTAGCCATTGATATGCCTTTATTCTGTTCCACCAAGTGTGCTTTTCACGGATGGGACACGAAGGCCGTCTGGTATGGTGCATATCGACGTGCAATGGATAATCGGAAATCTTAATGTTTTCGTAAATTGTGGGGGGACTCTCGTAAGAGGTCTCCCTTTCTTTGTTATTAGTAGGAGAATTGCTTAAGTAACTAATAATATTATTAAATGTGAGTAAATATACTCAAAGATACTCAAAATCCAGAGTATTCGTTGGTGACGTAAAACTACCGAA
>CADCQT010000093.1 GCA_902803645.1 uncultured Lachnospiraceae bacterium
CCTTCACATACTATACAATTCAAAGACTGTTTTGGTCTCATAATTTTTCAAAAATTATTTTCCGCAATAGATCCTTATAGCCCGGTAGATAAATTCCGCTGTCCCTTCTCCTCCCATCTTCTCTATATTCTCATTCAGCTCGCCGCCTCCCAGGATCCCCAGCAGATTGAATATGTTCGATGCACAAAATGATAGAACAAAAAAGTGAGACCCTACCACAGTCTATCACTGCGGTAAAGTCTCGCTTCTTATGATATATTCTTTTAACTTCTTCTCCCCGATCTCTTTGATCCCTTCATCCAATACAGCAAATACAATCTGCATTTTATAGTCTGCATACTCATCCTGAAAATCCAGACAAGCCCGAATCGCCTGCTCCCATGCTCCCTCCACCGGATAACCAAAAATCCCCGCCGAGATCAGTGGAAATCCAATGGAATGTAAGCCCTTCTCCTGGGCCAGAAGCAGGGAATGTCGATAGGCACTGTACAAAAGGTCCGGCTCTCCCTGACATCCTCCTGACCATCTGGGGCCCACTGCGTGGATAACGAACTTTGCCGGTAACTGAAATCCCGGTGTGATCACCGCCGATCCTTCCTCACAATGCCCAATCCTGCGACACGCCTCTGTCATCTGTAATGCCCCCGCTTCCCGGAAGATGAATCCGCAGACTCCACCGCCTTCCCAAAGACCACTGTTGGCTGCATTAACAACTGCATCGGTATCAAGTTCTGTTATCCCGATTCGACGGATCTCGATTGCATGCATAGGGCATATCCTTTCTTTTTGATCAGCCTACATATCCTATATTACAGATGCAAAGAATAGATTGCCATTCCAAGGCAGGAGATCACATAAAGGATCATTCCCGGATTACCGAAAACGGTAGTCAGGACTCCTCCACGAGGAAGTTCCCTGCTCTGCTCTTTAAAGCGCATGCCACTGACATGGATACAGATCACAATGAAACCAACCATGCCAAGGACATAGAATGCTACTTCATAGACGATGAGGGCAATCACCCATGGCGTAAAGTGAATACTCTTGACTGTCATACCGGCCATAGCCTTCTCCAAAAGAGCCGGAGCGACAATCCCACCAAACAGGTTCACCACCATATGGCAGATCACACTGTAGCGAAGGCGTCCGGTTCTTGAATAAATGGTACCAAATACCAGACCGATACCACATGCATAGAACATCTGAGAGAAGTTCCCGTGCAAAAGACCAAACATCATAGCCGAAATGACAATAGCCATCACTTCACCGTAAGGCTTCAACCGGTCGATCAGAGTCTTGCGGAAAATAAATTCCTCGATAACAGGTGCAAGGATCACAAAGAAAAGAATCTGCACCGGAAGAGACGTCCCATCAGAGGCCATGGCAGCCACCGGGTTTGGCACACCTCTTCCCAGGAAAAGATTTAAAATTCCACTGATCAGAAGGCTTATAAAGCTACCTGCCACCATCATAAAGAGGATGGAGGGAACTGCCTTCACCGCATTAAGCGTACCGAGCTTTCTCTCCTCTATCTTCTCCGGTTTCATATACCGCATGAAAAGAATACCGATGGGGAAAGCGATCACATACTCCGGAATGAAAATCAGGAGGAAGCGAACCGCCTCACCGCTTTCAAGAAGAGATGGTGCCCAGGCAACAACCAGCTTCTGGATCCCGTACTGCAATGCAAAGGAACCCAGCAGCATCACAGTGGCACCAAGACCTACAAAGGTAAACTCCTTCCGGATTTTTCCAAGATTTCCGGTATACTCAGAGAGCGCCGGCTTGCTGGCCCGAACTCCAGTAGGATCGATAAGAAGCGGCGTAACACCGTAAAAGATCATACCGATACCAAAGTTGCAGACCGCACACCAGGGCAACATCTCCCTAACCCCAACGGGAGACAACAGTCCCACCAGAAGGAGGATGGTATCCGGAATCAGCCCGGCATACAGGAAGGTTGCCTGCAGCATCTGCCGAACCACCTGATCAATGGACTGGGGTATTGAGGCATCCACAAAGACCCCCACAATGGTGGCATAGAAATCCATGGTAACAAGGATTAAGATCCCCAGAACAAAAACATAAGGGTCCGGCCGTTCCATAATTCCAAGGATCAAAAGAGCCGGAATCAGATCCAGAATACAGTTGACTGTACCGGAAAAGAGGGAGAATCCCAGCTTTTTCCAGGTATTTTCCGGAATCATGACAAAATAACCCATGTGATAATCCTCCGTCAGAGGATTGGCCATAGAACGGTAGAATACAAGGGCACCCAAGGCAACCAGAGCAATATTGGCACCGCTCATATGCCACATCATCTTGGCAAAAAAATTCACAATGACAGCCGTACAAATGTATGTAACGGAAGTCTTGGTCAGGATCCCCAAACCGTTGGTCCTGAAACGGGAATGCATCGCCTTAAAGAAAAAGACGGTAGAACCCCAGCCATGTCCGATTCCATCCATGGACTTGGCAATCTTGGAACGTTTCTTTTTCTTGATTGAAACATTCTTGCCGCTGCGGGCCTCCTGGAACTTCGCCTGCATTTCCGCCATTTTCTCGGCAGCTTCCATGGCAGACTCGTAATAATCCGCCTTCTTGCGGTAGATCAAAGAAACCAGCCCCGCTACCAGAAGAAGGGAAAGCCCCATGTAGATCATAGCCATGCTAAGAGATCCTTCCAGCGTCTGCACAACGATTCCCTTCAGCCAGCCGTACAGAGGAATCCAATCCGTCCCCTGGGCATGGAAAAAGTGCATAGCTGCCTGCCCCGGCAACATGGTATTCTTCTTGAAAAAGAGCAGAAAAGCAGCCGCAATGACGGCTCCTACCCCCAGTACACCGTAACGGAGGTTTTTCTTAAGCTTCTCGTGATTGGACCCGTCCAGATACAGAGCAACCGCGATCAGCTTCGCCGTAATATAGATCAGAATCCAGGCCACCACCAGGAAAAGCTCCTGTATCATGGAGATCTTCGCACCGGACAATATGGCCTGATTGCAGAACACCAGATAGATGGTCAAAAAGATAAAGGTTCCCATCTTCGTAAAAAGACGAAAGATCAGCACCGATTGAGACCGCATAGGGGAGGAAAAGAGAATGGGCACATCCGCCGGCAAGAAGATCTTACTGCCGGAAGCATCTGCATTCCCCGCCTCAAAAAGGATCAGCAGAATGATACCCACCGCAGCGATCAGCTCAATCGCTTCCGTGCCGTCAAGGCCCACCTGCTTCATAAGGTCCTTCATATCAAGATCCTTTGCCGGATCCTGATCCTTGTCCTTATCCTTCATCTGCTTTTCCACCTTCTTGGATTCATGATCCATGCGATTCGCCATTGATCCGATCCCAACACCGATCACGCCACCCATAAGGCCGCATACCAGAATGAATACCACCACCCAGGTGTGGAGAAGCTTCTTAATCTGGTTGATAAAGGAATGGGACATGTAATATCCTAACAGATTCATTCTTTATCACCCTCCGTAATCTCAAAGAACAGCTCCTCTAAGGTCTTCCCCCGGGCTTCCAGTTCTTCCCTTGTAACATTGGCATGGAGAATACCCTTCTGCATGATAAGGGCACGATCCCACAGCATATCCACACTGTCGATGATGTGGGTACTTACCAAAAGGGTCTTACCTTCCTGGCGGTATTTTTCAAGGATCTCCTTCAGATTCCGAATGGCATGAGGATCCAGACCGATCATAGGCTCATCCATCAGAATCACCTCCGGATCCGGAAGAAGACCAAGGCAAAGGTTCAGCTTCTGCTGCATACCCTTTGAAAGCTCATCTCCGAACTTCTTTGTCTTGTCCGCCAGTTCAAAGGTCTCAAAAAGCTCTGCCGTCTTCTCCTTATAATCCTTCAGCTTATAGGCTCTGGCCAGAAACTCCATATGTTCGTTCACCGTGAGGTTCGGATACAGAGAAGGAATCTCCGGAATATAACCGATCTTCTTACGGGCATCTGTTGTCTTATTTAAGATCCCGTCAACCGTGATTTCCCCCTCATAGCGAAGAAATCCGATGATAGACTTGATCAGCGTACTCTTACCTGCTCCGTTTGGTCCCAAAAGTACCGTTACCGTACCAGGCTCCAGTTCAAAACTGACATCATTGACAGCCACCAGTTTGCGATAGCGTTTCCTTAAATGATCAACTTTAAGCATGTTACTCCTCTCCATTTGACCGCAGCTCCCACTGCGTACACTCTTGTCCAGTTCATTGTAACAGAGGCAATGATCTTCGTCCATCTTTTGGTTAAATATCCTTTAATTATCTACCCGTGTCAGCTTCCACTCATAGCTTTTGTACTCCCCGGGTTCAAAGGCAAGCGGCATTCCCACTGCCATAAGCGCATCGGAGGGATAGACTCTGCCATCCCCTTCATTCCGATACAACACATGGGGAGTAAGGCCGGCAAACCGCACGTAGTTGGTTGGCATATTACAGTGCACATCCATCACCACGCCACAGAACAGCGCCTGACTCTGGTCCCCGGACACGAAACCCCAGGCTGTAACATTTGCTGTAAAAGGATCGCTCAATCTGTAATAACGCCCCTCCAGGATCAGAGGTGCCACTTCCTTCTGATGGCGGATTTCCTGTCGAACCTGCTCTTTTTCCTCTTCCCCCATGCATCCCGGATCAAGCTCATAGCCGTAGGTTCCGGCCATCGCCACAAGGGATCTGGTCTTCAGGGAGACTTCCCTTCCACACTGTTCATTCGGGGAGACAGACACGTGCGCCCCCATGCTCATAGCCGGATAACCAAAGGAGGTACCATACTGAATCTTCAGCCGGTCAATAGCATCTGTATTATCACTGCACCAGATCTGAGGGGTGTAATAGAGCATTCCGGCATCAAATCTTCCACCGCCGCCGCTGCAGCCTTCGATCAGAAGCTCCGGGAAATCACGGTGGAGCCGCTCCAGGAAGTCATAAAGACCCAGGATATAATCATAGAGCACCTTTCCCTGACAGGGACTCTCACACGAAAACACGTCAATGATGCTGCGGTTATAATCCCACTTTACATAGTCCACGGCATTCTCCCGAATCACCGTGCTGACCTGTTCATAGATCGCATCCACCACTTCCTTCCGGGAAAAATCCAGCACCAGCTGATAACGTCCACGCACCGGCTTTCTTCCGGGGATCGTTAAGGCGTAATCCGGATGCTCCTGATAGAGCCGGCTGTCTTCACTGACCATTTCCGGTTCAAACCACAGTCCGAAAAGCAGTCCCTTTTCATGGACATAATCCACCAGGCTGCGAAGAGGACCACCCAGCTTTTCCTCCCAGACAAACCAGTCTCCAAGACTGGAACTGTCATCCTGACGATGTCCAAACCATCCATCATCCAGAACCAGCATATCCATCCCCAGGTCCTTGGCCTCATCTGCCAGATGACGGAGCTTCTCCCCGTCAAAATCCATGTAGAAAGCTTCCCAGCTGTTCAATAAAACAGGACGAATCTTATGCTGCCATGGTCCGCGGATCACATGATCACGAATGGTCTCGGAAAGATTCCAGGATAACTGCCGAAGACCGGCCGCACTGTAGCTCATGATCACCTCCGGTGCAACCAGCTCTTCCCCATCTGCAAGAGGATAAGAAAGCCCATACTCAGCCAGCCCCATCTGGAAGCGGATCTGATCAAACTGATCCTTCTCCGCAGAACAGACAAAACCACCGCTATATACAAAAGAAAGTCCGTAGCATCCACCGGCTGTCTCTGTTGTATCATGCTCCGCTAAAATGGCAAGGGGGTTGTACTGATGAGAGGAGGCTCCTCGTCTGCTGCCGATCCGGATCTCCCGGTTGATGACCCTCTGCCGGTCAAAATTACGTTCCATTCCATGACGACCATGGAAGGTAATAAGGTCGAAGTCTCCCGTCACAAAATCCAGACTGGCAGACAGGGCCTTTTCCACGGTGATCCTGCCGCCTCCCACCTTCCGGATCACGGCACTTCTGGTGATTACATCGGTCTTAGGTAAAACAGCATAGAAAAGATCCACTTCCACCCCAACGGCGGGATCCGAAAGGGTGATCAGCAAAGAACGACTGCCTGCCTCTTTGTCCTTGTCATAGACCGCAGGAAGGCCACAAAGAGCATATTTTCCTTTTGTGATGGAATGACTCTTATACTTAAGATCACATCCCATAACCCCTCTCTCATCCACAATGGTAAGGGCCGGACTACGAAAATCTCCGGTGCCTGTAGTGGGATATTCCTGGGGCAGGGCATCTAGAGAATAGGTGCGATCCTCCCCTGCATCATAGGGATTCGCTGAAAATCCCCGATCCTGATAAGTCACAAGGTATTTTGCCCCGCCCTGAAGGGTAGGTCCATAATATAAATGAAGGAGACGATCATGCTGATCCACCATCATCTGATAGGTTGTATTCTTCGTATGCAGTGTAAAGCTTCTTGCTTTTTCATCAAATAAAATACTCATAGAGATATCCTCCCTGTTCTATGTATGATCTTCTCTCATTGTACAAAAAAGCCTTCCCGCCCTACATGGCATCCGGTGTTATCTGTATGGAAAAATGTTGCAAAAGTTCCTCAATCTTCCCTTCATCGCCGATATTCCGAAACTCCGTTGGATTCATTCCGAACTTCCCCTTAAAGGCCTTGGAAAAAGCAAGGGCATCCTCGTAACCACAGATCATGGCAACCTCACGGATCTCCATGTTGGAATGAAGGAGATAGTGAACCGCATGACTCATTCGAAGGCGGATTAGAAATTCCTTGGGGGAGACCCCTGTCTCCTCTTTTACAAGGCGCATCAGATAACTGCGGGAAATCCCGATCTTATCCGCCAGATCCCCGATCCGGATCTTCTCGCGGAAATGATTTTGAAAATAGGTCAGGGCATATTCTCCATAGGAACTATCCTCTATTTCTCCTCTCCTGTCCTCCGGCTTGATACTCAGACGGATCAGATTGGAAAACATCTGATATAGCAGACCCTTACGCATCAGTGTGTCCTCAGCATTCATTTCCGGATACTGTAACAGTTCCAATACGCCCTCTTCCATCCTCTCCGGTTCCCGAAGATGCAGCACCGGTGTATCCGGAACAAATCCAACCCTGCCAAGGATCTCTCCAGCCTGCTCTCCGCGAAAACCGATCCAGCCATAATACCAGGGATCCTCTTCATCCGCCATATAAAGGGTTTCCTCTCCTGGGGCGATTAGAAACATATCCCCTGTCCCAAGCAACCATTGTCTTCCCCGATGCACAAAGGTCCCTTTTCCCGCCAGGACCACATGGATCACAAAGAGACTTCGGGCCAAAGGACCATACCGATGTCCACTCCGGCAATGTTCCAAACCGCAAAATTCCAGAGACAGAGCCGGATCCGGGTGAGGCTGTACACAATTCATATAGGCATCCTGTTCCATCATATCCCTCCCTTCCTTGCTATTATTTTACAATAGTACGTCTTTTTTCAAAAGAAAACGTCCATTAAAACATCAGCTCCTACCTGATATTTTAATGGACGTTATAATATCTGTTCCGGCTCTTATTGATCCAGTTCCCGATCCTTACCCATAAAGAAAAGTGCCATAGCCCCCGGCCCTACATGGGAACCGGTACAGTAGTCGTAGGAAGTGTTGATGAACCTGCGGACTTTGATCTTCTCCTGGATCTTCTTCATAACATAAAGGGATTCCTCATAGCAGTCCGCCTGAGCAATTCCAAAGATCTGATTCTCCGGGTCCACTGCATTGCGAACCACAAGATCGATGATCTCATTCAAGGACTTCTTACGTCCCCGCACCTTCTTAAAAGCTACGATGACACCATCCTTGCTACCCTTCAAAAGAGGCTTAATATCTAACATATTTCCCACAAAGGCGGCGCGGTTACTGAGTCTTCCTGTTCTGGAGATATATTTGAGATCCTCCACCGTGAAGACTCCATTCATCCTGTGGGCCCATTCCGAAAGCCTGTCGGCAATAACATCGATATCCTCTCCCTTATCCCGCATCTCCACAGCATAGATCGCAAGGATACCCTGGGCCAGGGAGGCATTCAAGGAATCCACGATCCGGATCTTGCGATCCGGAAATTCCTCTAACAGATCGTCCACCGCCAGACGGGCAGAATTGAAATTACCGCTGATCCCGTGACTTAAACTGAAGTAGATCACATCCTCTCCAGCCTCAAGCACAGGCCGAAAAGCTTCCTCAAACCGGCCGCTGCTGATAAGAGAGGTCTTGATCTCTACCCCCTTACGAACAGCATCATAATACTTCCTGCCACCTTCTCTCTCCTGCTCCGGTGTAAGATCCGGATCAAAGCATACCAAAGGTTCTCCATCTACCATATTAATAAACGAGATAATATGAATCCCGTATTCTTTTGCTACCACTGCTGGAAGATTTGCTGCCGAATCTGCAAAAACCTGAAACATTCCACTTCCTCCGTTTATTATTAATGACTCCTACTAATAATAAACATTCTTGCCCGTCTTCGCAATGTTCTTAAAAATACAAAGACTTCAGGTTGTATATCAGTTGCAGTTACAGTAAACCTAACAGTATGGTCTTAAAGAAATCCGATGGCACAAAGTACACCCCATCCTCTTCTTCCTCGATCCAGGTGATGGAATGATACCAGGGCATAAAAAGTTCCTGAGACCCATGATGGATCTTAAGTTCCACCGGCTGCGCCATAAGGTCCTTCAATGTGTTCTTAAGGAGGGCGATATAATCCTTAAAATCGATGGTCACTCCGGAATTGATCGTGGAGTCGCCACTGGAGGTGTACCAGGCTTCGTCTTCTAAATGCTCCATGATTTCCTTATGAGGAACATAGCACACAGCATTGTCCTTCTGCTGCTCTAACACATCACAGAAGAGATCTAACAGCCGCCTATCATTCCCGTGGAACTGGTCGCAGAAGGCACGGAAGATCTTCCCGCAATAATCCTTATGTTCATTGGACTTGGTCCACCGGTCCGGAAGCTGATTTCCGTTAAGTGCCAGCAGGTAATGCATGACCTTCTCAAACCACACCGGCCCTTCTAATAGCGGACGCTGGATCTGCTCGATCTTAAGTCTACGATCCGTATTCGGTTCACTTGCGGAGATCATCCAGTCCCGACCAACCTTCCTGACGGTCTTAAGACTCCCCCGAAGGGCCTTCTGCCTTGCGGTTGCCGGTGATATTCCCCATTGTCCTGCCCATTCCTTAAGTGGAATCATATCTCCGGAAAGCTCCTGGGTAAGCTGTCCGGATTCGTCCAGTGTAATAGGCTTACCTGTCTCATCCAACAATTCAAATAAATGCTCGGCTGCATGGATACTCATTCTGTGCCCCCTTTCAAACTACTACGTTTTCGTAGGTATCTATCTCTATAATACTACGTTAAGGTAGCAAGTCAAGGAATTTCTATCCTTCTTTTCAACCGAGTTTAATATATCCTGCTACAGCCTTTTCCTGCCTCCTTTGCAGCATACAAGGCCTTGTCCGCATTCTCCATAATATCCTCCAGCGGATGCTTGGGATCGATCACCGTCACACCCACAGACAGACTAATGGAGGCGATCTCCGTTTGCTCTTTCAGATAGGTATTCAGACGATCCACCAGGTCCTTCGTCCTGGCCGGTGACTGATAGGACAAGAGAATGAACTCATCCCCACCCCAGCGGGCTACCACACCGATATCCTGGAACATTTCCTTCAGATGAACCGCCACATAATGCAGGATTGCATTCCCGTATAAATGTCCCTGGGTATCATTGTACACCTTGAAATTATCCACATCGATCATAGCAAGGCTGTAGACCCTGCGCTTTCTTCGTTTCACCTTCTTCTCATAGATATAACGGAAGGATTTACGGTTCGGAAGTCTGGTGGTCTCATCCACATTGGCAGAGAAAAACAGAGTGTGATTGATCCACCCCATCATCAGGAAGGACAAAATACCGGAGATCAGTACCGTTATAAACACATAGATGAAACCATTCCTTGATCGTATCAGGAAGGTATGCATCATCTCTTCTGTATCCTTCACTGTAAAAATACACCAGTTCAGACTCTTCACCGGACTGGAACTGATCATATAATTGCCATCGGTAAGTACCTGGGCTTTATCCTCCAGTCCATCCAGCTCAGACTCCGATAGCCCCAGCAGCTCCATCAGGTCTTCCTTTTTCTTATAATAGCCTCTGGACTCATCAAAGGAATTATGTGCATTTCCCATATTGGTAATGTACACCTTCAGCTTGCCCTGCTGTTCCAGTATTTTTACATTATCATCAATTTCCGATACCTTCTGGGCAGTTCCCACCACCCCCAGTAGTTTTCCATGTTCATCCGTAATACGATAATTGACAAAAACAGAAAGCTGATAATCCTTGGTCTCATCCCGATCGAACTGTATATCATAGCTCTTCTTAAGATCAAGGAAATTATAATACCAGCTGTCAAAATGACTCTTTTTATTCACGACCTTATTCAGACCGTCATTATAATAATAACAACCGGTCTTGGTCGAAACCAGAAAGACATTGGTATAACCGTAATTCTGCTGATAATTCTTCAAATAGGAATACAGATCATGATAGTTATAGGCCCAATCGGAATCATCCGCCAGCAGAGCCTGGCGAAGGGTCTTGGGTACCCGGTGGTTATAACTGCGATCCGGCTCATGCAACAGCCAGTTCCTGAGATAGAGATCATTGGACATGGTCTCCGCCACAATCCTCTGCTGTGACGTCACAGATTCCAGGCCCACCCGTATATTATCTGCTGCAAGCTTAACATCATTTTTGACCTGGGCCGATGCAAGCTCATTATAATAACGGGTATCATTATATTGGATCAACACAAAAGAGCACAAAAACAAAAACACAATAATTGCGTTCATCCAGATCAGATAATTCTTCTTAAACATAATCTATCCTCAGAAACCGTTCCTTCCACGCCCATACTCCCGTAAGAGGGAATGGTTTTCTATAAAAAAAGGAGACAGATCTGACACTTCTGCCAGATTGTCCCCTTACTCATACCATCCTAAGACATTCTACTGTATTCTATTTTACAGAAGTCCTGCCTCTTGCGCAACCTTCTTTAATGCGTCCGCAGACTCTTTTAACTTGCTCTGCTCCTCGTCGCTTAATACGATTGGAACGTGGGTCTCTACACCGTCTTCTCCTACAATGGCCGGCATGCTGAGTGCGATTCCATCAATGCCATAATCCCCGTGCATAATAGAAGAAACCGGAAGGACAGACTTCTCATTCATCAGGATCGCACGGCAGATCCGGACAACCGACATAGCAATTCCGTAATAGGTCGCATGCTTCTTCTCAATGATCTCATATGCACTGTTCTTAACGTTCTCTGCAATCCTCTCCATGGATTCCTGATGCTTGAAATGACCACGCATCTCACAGAAATCATTCAGTGGAACACCGGATACATTGGCGCTACTCCATGCCACGATCTCGCTGTCACCGTGCTCACCTACGATAAAGGTGTGAACACTTCGGCCATCTACAGAGAGATGGTCTCCTAACTCTGTCTTAAGACGGGCTGTATCAAGAACGGTACCGGATCCGATGACACGGTTCTCCGGAAGACCGGAAAGCTTCAGTGCAGCAAGGGTAAGTACATCCACCGGATTGGACACAATCAGAAGGATTCCCTTGTAATCTCTCTTGGAAATCTCCGGAATGATACTCTTAAAGATTCCAACATTCTTATTCACCAGATCAAGTCTGGTCTCTCCCGGCTTCTGAGCTGCACCGGCAGTAACAACGATAATGGCAGAATCCATAATATCATCATAATCAGCGGCATATACCTTCACCTGACCTACGAAGGGAACACCATGGGAGATATCCAATGCCTCTCCCTCCGCCTTATCATGATCAACATCTACCAGGGCAATCTCTGAAAAAAGACCACTCTGCATCAATGCAAAGGCGGATGATGAGCCTACAAATCCACAGCCGATAACAGCTACTTTACGGTGATTAATTGCAACACTGTTTGCCATAAAAAGTTCCTCCTTTGTTTATTACAAATTGTATTTTTTTGTTTTAGTTATGTCTATATCATACAGGTGGTCTCCCCTTATGTCTGTTGCCATGGCAACATAAATACACTTATAGTAATCGGATCCTGTACTAATTCACAAACATAAAAAGGTGTGGCGGTACCACCGTCACACCCCTGCTTGCTTTACCTAATCGTCAGGTAC
>CADCQT010000094.1 GCA_902803645.1 uncultured Lachnospiraceae bacterium
AACTCCCCGGAGAAGGAGAAAAAAGCAATCTGCGGGGGAATCATCACGAGAAGAGGCAAGTTGGAGCAGGCCAGGGAAGGGAGAAACCCCCGGAGGAAGCCAAAAAAGCAATCTGCGGGGGAATCATCACGAGAAGAGACGAGTTGGAGCAGGACTGGGATGGGAGAAAACCCCCCGGAGGAAGCCAAAAAAGCAATCTACAGGGAAACTTCCCCGCAAAGACTCACGGAGAAGTACTCTCTGATCTGAGCCGGATCACTTGTCTGTCCCAGGACCCACATAAGCTTGGTTACGGCAGCTTCTGTGGTCATATCATAGGCCTGAAGAACCCCTTTTTCTAAGGCTCTGCGGCCGGTCTCATAGACACTGAGATTGCTTCCGTCGAAGCGGCACTGGGTTCCGATCAAAATGGTGATCCCCTCATCCACCAGTTCTCCCACAGTTTGAATGAAGTCGTGACCGATATAGGGCATACCACCAAGCCCATAGGCTTCGATATAGATGGCCTTGCAACCTTCCCTGGCCAGGGAGGTGAGCAGAGACCGGTGCATTCCCGGGAACATTTTCACCACAGCGATATCCGGGCTAAAACTGTTCTGCAGGGTGAAGATCCCGTTCTTATCCGGAATCATGGAATCGTTGAACTTCATGCCAAAGGAATTGATTTCAGATACATTGGGGGCATTGATGCTGTCAAAGGCATCGAAATTCACCGACCGGACCTTGGAGGCCCGGCAGCCTAAGATCACTTTGCGATTAAAGGCAACGAAGACGCCGTTCTTACCGGTCTGTGCCATATAGATGGCGCAGCGGAGATTTTCCATAGCGTCAGCCACGGGATCAGAGATGGAAAGCTGACTTCCTGTGATCACCACAGGAATGGAAATGTTTTGCAGCATATAGGAGAGCATGGAAGAGGTGTAGGCCAGGGTGTCGGTGCCGTGGATCACAACGATGCCGTCGTAGCAGTCCTTACGCTCGGCAATGACAGCTGCCAGTTTCGCCCAGTCCTCCGGGAAAATATTGGCACTGTCAAGGGATGCAAATTCCATGGTGGAAAGCTCTGCGTCCCCGGCCACCACATGAAGTTCTTTTAACATGGCATCTGTGGTAAGTCCCGGTGTCAGACCATGTTCCTTGGCAACGGAGGAAAGGGTGCCTCCTGTGTTGATGATTAAAATATGCTTTTTCATAATTTTATATTACACGTCCTATTCTAATTGCGAATAGAAGATATTTTACCACAAAAGGACGGGAAGAATACAGGAATATCTGTATTCTTCCCGTCCTTATATCATTAGGCTTTCTGACGGCACAGGCGAACCAGAGGATTCTTGCCGGAGAACAGAAATCTTACAAAGGGGCCTGCATAAAACAGCTGATAGCAAAGAGCCATAGGGAAATTCAGGGCCGTGGTTAAAAGCCAGGTACCTAAAAATCCGTGGGCAGCTACTGCCTCTCTCTTGAAAAGCAGGGTTGCGGCACAGCTCATAAGAGGGCACATGCAGGCAACCGTTACAACAGACATGGCGATGACGAAGTGAAAGGGCACGCCGTTTTTTACATCTACCAGCTGAGAAGCCTTATGAAGGGCAAAGCGTTCCACCAGGAATACTTCAAGGATGAAGGCGATGGGCACCATAATGGGCAACTCATGAAGGGCGTTAAGAAAAACAGAATTGTCGAACACATGGGTGTTTACTACCACATTGTAGCAGACCATTCCGTAGACCATGACGATCACCATACAGAGAGAAAAAAGAATACGACCAAACTTGCTTTCAGGCATAAAAAATCCTCCTTTGTAATAACAAAAACTCATGAATAGCATGTGTTGTTCGTTATCATCCAAAGGAGGATGTTGCGTTTCCAATTTCACCATTTATTCATTTGACACAGTGCTGATTATATTACAGGGAAAAAGAATCTGTGTCAAGCGGTAAAAGTCAAGACTCGCTCGCGAGTCTTGCGCGCCGGATTCGGGTCTGCTTCAGCAGACAAATTCCTGTCCGAATCCGTGCGCATCCT
>CADCQT010000095.1 GCA_902803645.1 uncultured Lachnospiraceae bacterium
AGAGGGTGGGATTCGAACCCACGCGCCCTTGCGGACAAACGGTTTTCAAGACCGCCTCGTTATGACCACTTCGATACCTCTCCATGGGCTGTCTGTTTCACAGCACGAAAAGTATATTATCACAGCTATAGGTACTCGTCAACACTTTTTGCAAAAAAGTTTGCCCAAATTTTATCTTCTTTTGTTGTGAGTTTACGATTATTATAATCTCCCATTACCAGCTTCACTTTTGACAGTCCTGTTTTCTCAATAATCATTGCATCATCCGTTACGTTTAACAGTCCATCTCTCTCCTCTAAAAGTATATGATACCCCTGTAAAAGCAGCTCCCGATCAAATGCCTGGGGGGTCTGCATCGCCCTTAACGCACTTCGATCCGGCGTTCCCAGAATGTATTCCTTCGCATTCACCTCCTTGATGGTATCCGTCACAGGAACGGCGGCGGCAGCAGCCTTCTCCCTCACCACAGCATCCATCATCCTTAGAATCAGATCCTGAGACAAAAAAGGACGGGCACCATCATGAATCAGGACATAGTCTCCTTTCGCCTTTTTTAATCCGGCAAGAACGGAGTCATACCGCTGAGCACCCCCACATATAACTGTCCTGCACTTATCAATATGGTAAGGCGCAATGATCTGTTGGGTACAGTAATCCTCATCTCCTGCCCTTGTCACAAGAATGATCTCATCCACAGGGCTTTTTTCAAAAGCTTTCAGGCAGTAGGAAAGGACCGGATTCCCATTCAGCATCATATACTGCTTTGGTATTTCCGATCCCATTCTCTTCCCACTGCCTCCAGCCAATACGATTGCTGAATAAGTAGGCATCTTATCTCTCTCCTAACGCAAGATTCGGAACAGCATTCAGATCCCAGCCATCCCTTCTTCCATTCTTATAATCATAGTATCCGGCAGCTCCGATCATCGCACCGTTATCTGTACAAAGAATCTTCGAGGGGCAATAGAAAGCCACGCCTCTTTTCTCACAGGCCTCCTCCATAGCTCTACGGAAGGCTCCATTACTAGCCACGCCTCCTGCTATCGCAAACTTATCCTCGCCAAATTGCTCGATTGCCATCATGGCATGATCCACAAGAGCACCTACCACCGCCTTCTGGAAGGATGCAGCGATATCCGCCTCATTGTATTCTATGCCCTTCATCTTACATCCATTGATATAGTTTAAAACTGCTGACTTCAATCCGGAAAAAGAAAAGTCGTAAGGATGATCTGCCACTTTGGCCTTTGGAAAATCAATGGCGTTCGGATCGCCCTCCAACGCCTTCTGCTCGATCTTCGGTCCACCCGGATAACCCAGACCGATTGCCCTGGCCACCTTGTCAAAAGCTTCTCCTGCCGCATCATCTACTGTACGGCCCAGGATCTCATATTTACCGTAGTCAAGTACACGTACCAGATGGGTATGCCCGCCTGAAACCACCAGGCATAAAAAAGGAGGCTTAAGATCCTTATGTTCTATGTAGTTTGCGCTGATATGTCCCTCGATATGATGAACTCCTACCAGCGGTTTATCCTTAGCAAAAGCAATGGCCTTCGCAGCAGATACCCCTACCAGTAAAGGGCCCACAAGCCCCGGTCCGTAGGTCACAGCTATGGCATCCAGCTCGTCCAGTGTGGTATCCGCCTCTTTTAATGCCTCTGTGATCACCTGGTTCACCCGCTCAATATGCTTACGGGATGCAATTTCCGGAACCACACCTCCATACAAGGTATGAAGAGGGATCTGCGTGGAAATAACATTGCTGAGCACTGTGCGGCCGTTGACCACCACAGAAGCTGCCGTCTCATCGCAGGAACTTTCCAGCCCAAGAATCACCGTTTTATCTTTATCACTCATGTAGTTAAACTTCCTTCTTCACTTCTTTGCTGACATAACCGGAGTACCATCCTCATTTGTCAGTGTAAAGGCAAGGATCTTATAATGACCATCCTCGTCTTCTCTAAGCACATACTTCTGGTAGGTCTTCGAATAGGTGCTTGCCTCCTTCACAAAGTAGGTGGTCTGCACATAAGCCAGATCATCTCCCTTCTTTGTGGTAAGGTAGATTACATCCGAAGTGTCCGCAACCGAAGTATCAATAATCTTCGCCTTGCGCGTCTCATAATCCGAGATCTGGTCCTTCAGATTCTTCACATAGGAATCGATCGGATTCTCTGTCGCCAGGCTGTCATCCATTAACAGCCGGGCATGCTCCGCCAGAGTCTTGATCTCACTGTCACTTAACTTCTCACCGGAAAGTAACAGTTTCACAATCCGATTGTACCATTTCATGGTCTCTCTGGGGGTCGGAGGATAATTCTTCGTAAAATCAGCCTCCAACAGGCGTTGCTTCTCAGAGGCAACTGCCTCTGCCTGAGCTCCCTGCTGCTTCTGCCCCATGGTATTGTTAAGATAATAATAATAACCAACCATAACCCCTGCGCACAGCAGTGTTACTATGGCAACACGAATGACCTTCTTCATTTTGTTATTCCTCCGCAAAATCAAGCTCTGCCATCCGACCGTCCCGGCCTAAATGAGCGTTTGGAAAAATCTTCTTAACGTCCTTCATATAACGTCTTCCATCCGGCATAGAGGGCGAAAAATGTGTCAGCCACATCTCTTTGACATTGGCTTTCTTCGCCAGATCTGCTGCCTCATAGAAGGTCATATGCTTATATTCCTTTGCCTTCTGTTGCTTCTCAGGTTCACCGTACATTCCCTCACAAATGAAAAGATCTGAATCCCTTGCACTGTCAATGATGGAATTCGTCGGCCTTGTATCGGTACAATAGGTAACCTTAAGACCACGCCGCTCCGGCCCCATCACCATATCCGGCGTATAGGTGAAGCCATCCATCTCAACCACCTGTCCCTTCTGGAGACGATTCCAGCAGGGAAGAGGAATATTCTTTTCCTTCGCCGCCACAGGGTCAAACTTCCCTGCCCTCGGCAGATAAATGGAATAGCCATAGCAGGTCACATTATGATTCACACGAAACGCATGAATCTTAAGCCCACAAAGCTCCAAATCCTGGGCCGGTCCGGACAACTCTATATAATTGATTTCAAAAGGCAACTCCGGCGCAATAACACGAAGAGAATTTACCACTCTCTCCAGACCTCTCGGTCCCACCATAGTGATGGGCTCACTGCGCTCCGCATTCCCCATTCCAAGCAGAAGTCCGGGCAACCCGCTGATATGATCTGCATGGTAATGGGTAAAAAGCATAACATCAATCGGCTTCGGACTCCACCCCACCTCTTTCATGGCGATCTGTGTTCCCTCACCGCAATCGATCAAAATACTGCTGCCATTATATCTCGCCATCATAGAGGTAAGATACCGTTTCGGAAGAGGCATCATCCCCCCCGTCCCCAACAGGCAAATATCTAGCATACTGTTTCCTATCTATTGTATTATCCTACAAAGATGCAACCATAACATCCGCATCTTCTACAGGATGATTGTAAAAGTTCCGACGGGTCCCCGCCACCAAAAATCCAAATCTCTCATACAGTCTGTGAGCCGCTTCATTGCTACACCGCACCTCAAGAAAGAGACGGTCTATTCCCGTCTGACGACATTCTGCCACAAGTGCTGTCATCAAAGCTCGTCCTATTCCGCAGCCTCTTGCCCCTGCATCCACAGCAATGGACGGAATCTCTCCCTCATCTGCCGCATAATATAACACGCAGTATCCTAGGACATTCTTCTCCTCCGCCACCCAGACCTTCGCCTGAGGATTGGAAAGCGCCCCAAGGAAGTCATCCGCCTTCCAGGCAGATGTCATAGCCTCCCCTGAGATCATAGCCATCTGTGCAGCGTCTTCTGCCTGCGCCTCTCTTACCCTCACTTCCCGCATGGGTTCTCTGCGGCTTCTCTTGCAAGCCTCTCCTTACGTTCCCTCTCTGCCTGAGACAGGCGCAGATATTCCGGCCTATGGTCTGCGGCACTCTCAGCCTTACCCTCTTTATATCGGATCAAACCGAGGCTGGCAACAGCCCCTGCCCGTTGTTTATTAACATGTGCAGGCGCCTCATCCACAGGAACACGGCAGATCTTTGAAAACGCTTCCCGAAAAACAGGAACTCCGTCTCCAAGAAGCACCACAGCCTCTCCCAGCCGGTTCACATCCTCTATGATCTCTTCTATAGCACATACCTTCTGAGGAATGACCGTCTCAAAGATTCCATCCTCTGTAAAACGATACAGCCCCGTGTAAGTCTGATTCCTCCTAGCATCCATAAGAGGGCAGATCAGTCTGGCAGAACCATACAGGTTATATGCCAGCGCATCCACCGTAGGTACAGGAACGATGGGCTTACCCAATGCAAGTCCTAATCCCTTTGCTGTAGCGGAACCGATCCGAAGTCCGGTAAAGCTTCCCGGGCCTGCTGCAACAGCAATGGCATCGATGCTCTGAAGGTCAAGCTGTAGATCCCTCTTCAACGCGTCCAGCATAGGAAGCAGCACCTCTGAATGGGTCCGCTTAAAATTAATTGTGTATTCACCCTGTAGCACGTCATCCTCTACGACAGCTACAGAAGCTACAAGGCCTGATGAATCAATGGCCAGGATCTTCATAATCTATTCTCCAACTTCTTCTATGGTTATTCTGCGGTAGTCAAATCCCTGCTCCAAATCCTTCTCTATCAGGATCTTAATACGATGGGAAGGCAGGATCTCCTGAACCAGCTGTGCCCACTCGATCATGGTCACCCCTTCCCCGTAAAAGCAATCCTCATATCCGACTTCGTCCATCTCCTCCACATCGCCAATGCGATATACATCAAAGTGATAGAAGGGCAGTCTACCGGAATCGTACTGCTGTACAATGGTAAAGGTAGGACTGGATACCGGCTCGGTAATCCCAAGCCCCTCAGCAAAACCCTTGGTAAAAACGGTCTTGCCTACCCCCAGGTCTCCTGTCAGTGTATATACATTCCCCGGTCTGGCCTCTCTTGCCAGCCGAAATCCAAGTTCTCTCGTCTCTTTTTCACTGTTGGTCTCATATACCATAATCTTCTCCAGCGCTTTGCGATTCACTCTTATCCAACTTATAGTATAGCACGAACCCCGGTATTAGGCAAAAGATTGTCTGCCTATACCGGGGTCCTTGTCACCTAAAGGATTCAGATATTATTTTTGTCCGTGAAGGATCGGAGAGATCTTCTTATAAATCATCCAGGTAATAACCACAGAGATCATCCCCTTCAGAAATGTAAAGGGAACATTAAAGAGGAGAAGGCACTGCCACAGTTCTCCCAGCTTCGGTCCGTGAACCACTGCCAGAATGGCATTATATGCCTTTATGATCGCCTCTTCCTTCATGAAATTCTCATAAAAAGGATATACAACAAACAGGTTGACCGGAAAACTAAGCCCAGCCATAACTACAGCTCCGGCAACCGAACCGATCATCGCCGACCTCTTACACTTGTTGTGCTTATACATTATCCCCGCAGGAAGAACAAAGATTGCTCCAAGGATGAAATTGCAAAGTTCTCCCACAAATCCTGACTGGGATGCCGCCAGATGCAGAATATTCTTAATCAGTTCAATCAAAACTCCGCACACCGGCCCCATGGAAAAAGCTCCCACCAGCGCCGGAAGATCGGATAAATCTAGCTTGATAAATCCCGGCATAAAGGGAACTACGATTTCAAAATACTGTAGTACAAATGCCACGGCTGACAACATTGCTGTAATTGTAATGTAACGAACCCGTATACTGCTATTACTCTCCACTTTTTCTCCTTATCTCTAGTCCAGCTTCAGTCCGGAAAGAAGGTCTCCTAAACTGCTTCCAAAGGAACCCTTATTGCCGCCCTTGCCTGCTGCCTTCTTCGGCGCTGTATTACCGCGGCCCTTTCCGCCTCTTCTGTTATCATCATTTTTTCTGCCTCTTTGAGAAGATACAGGACGATTCTTTTTCACCGGCTGCTTCTCTTTGCTCTTTCCGATATCATCCTGGCTGTCACCCTTACCGATCCGCATGGTCAAAGCGATCCGCTGCTTCTTGATATCCACCTCGAGAACTTCCACATCTACAATATCACCAACAGATACCGCCTCCAAAGGATGGGAAATATACTTATCCGTCATATGGGAAATATGAACCAGTCCATCCTGATGGACTCCGATATCTACAAAGGCACCAAAATCCACAATATTACGAACGGTTCCCTTGAGGACCATCCCCGGCTTAAGATCCTCCATAGACAATACATCGCTTCGAAGGATCGGACGGGGCATATCCTCACGAGGATCTCTTCCCGGCTTCTCAAGCTCTTTTAAAATATCCGTCAGTGTCGGAAGACCGATAGACAGTTCCTGTGCCAGTGCATCAAGTCCCTTGTTCCTTGCATCTGCTGTAGCATTGGAAAGCCTGCCTTCCTTAACATCCTCCTCCGAGTAACCCAGGATCTTAAGGAGCTGATCTGTCGCCTGATAACTCTCCGGATGTACTCCCGTGTTATCCAGCGGATTCTTACCGTTACGGATCCGCAGGAAACCTGCACACTGCTCATAAGCCTTCGGTCCAAGCTTGCTTACCTTAAGAAGCTGCTTACGGTCGGTAAACTGTCCATTCTCCTCACGATAGGCAACAATATTTTTCGCTACCGCTTTACTGATTCCGGAAACATAAGACAAAAGAGGAGCAGAAGCTGTATTCAGGTCAACACCAACCTTATTTACAGAATCCTCTACCACACCGGATAAAGCCTCACTTAGTTTCTTCTGGTTCATATCATGCTGATACTGTCCCACTCCAATGGACTGGGGATCGATCTTCACCAGCTCTGCCAGCGGATCCTGCAGACGTCTCGCGATAGAGGCTGAACTTCTCTGGCCCACATCAAAATTAGGGAACTCTTCCGTTGCCAACTTACTTGCAGAGTACACCGATGCTCCGGCCTCATTCACAATGACATACTGCACCGGCCGACTTGCCTCTTTGATAATATCTGCAATGATCTGCTCAGATTCTCTGCTGGCGGTTCCGTTACCGCAGGAGATCAAATCGATCTGATACTGATCAATCAGCTTCTCCACCACTTCCTTAGCTTCCTGCACCTTGTTCTGCGGTGCTGTAGGATAGATGACCGTAGTATCCAGTACCTTGCCTGTTGCATCCACAACAGCAAGCTTACAGCCTGTACGGAAAGCCGGATCCCAGCCCAATACATTCTTACCTACGATAGGAGGCTGCATCAGAAGCTGCTTGAGATTCTCTCCGAAGACATGGATGGCACCATCCTCTGCCCGGTCTGTCATATCGTTACGGATCTCACGCTCAATAGCCGGTGCAATCAATCTCTGATATGCGTCGGAACATACACTCTGCAATACCTTAGTCGTGTTGGGATTCTCTGCTGTAATGACCTGACGATATAAAAATCGCAGGATCTCCTCCTCCGGAGCTGTGACCTTAACGGATAAAAATCCCTCTTTTTCTCCACGGTTAATAGCCAGCACACGGTGTCCCTGAAGCCCCTTCAGCTTCTGCTCAAAGCTGTAGTACATCTCATAGACACTCTCTGCCTTCTCATCCTTTGCTGTTACAGCAAGACTTCCCTGTTCCACTGTCAGCTCACGGATCTTTGTTCTATATTCCGCCGTATCCGAGATCTGCTCTGCAAGGATATCCATTGCACCTGCAATGGCATCCTCTACTGTATGCACATCGTTTTCAGGATCTGCAAAAGGCTCTGCCACAATCTCCAAGGCCTCGTTCACATTCTGCTGGGCAATCAACACCGCAAGAGGCTCGAGCCCTCTTTCCTTCGCAATAATAGCACGGGTCCTGCGCTTAGGACGGAAAGGACGATACAGATCATCTACGGCCACCTGTGTCTCCGCAGACAGGATCTGTGCCTTCAACTCCTCTGTCAGATGTCCCTGCTCCTCAATGGAGGAAATGACCTGCTGCTTCTTATCTTCGAGATTCCGAAGATAAGTCAGTCTCTCCCCCAGATTTCGGAGCTGCTCATCATTCAAGCCACCTGTAGCCTCCTTACGGTAACGGGAAATAAAAGGAATCGTATTCCCCTCATCGATCAGCCTGACAGCCGCCTCCACCTGGCTTACCTTCACTGACAATTCTGCAGCGATCTTAGCATTCATATCCATAAAACGAATTTCTCCTTGTTAAAATCTTTCGGATTCGATTGTAGCAAAAAAGCTCCTGCCCCACAAGTAGGGAGCAGGAGCTCACATATATTCCGGCCTAGTAAATATTCTCATGCACTTTCATCCGCATGAAGTCCGAGATTAAGCATTCCATGGATCGCCTTCTTCTGCTGATCGTATGGATTATCTGTCTGTCCCCCACCATCCCGAGGTACCTTAATCGCTTCTCTTGTCTCTCCCCCTGACACATAGACTCTGCCGCACTCCGGACACACATCCGTGTGAATGGACACTCCAACACTTAAGACCTTACCGTTCTGAGCTGCCGCCTTCGCATAGGCATTGGCCACATGCTCTCCCTCATGTCCCCGTACAGCTGCGGCCGCTGCCTGGGGCGCAATATGGGAAGCCGCCTTATAGGATACATTCTCATCTGAACCATCCTTATACTTCCGACTCTTACAGGTCTCGCACTCCGAAGGAAGAGATCTGCCACCGGCTCCATATAAATCAAACGAAGCACCATACCCATTGCCAATCGCAATTGCCATAAGCTCCTCCTTTCTCAGCTCTCAGCACCCAAACATCCTGCTCTCATATTATAGTAACATTGTAGCAAAAATACTCATTTCTCGCAATCTGTGAACATTAACAAGAAACTCCCATCTATGTTATGATAATAGTAACATCTATCCTATTTTCAGAAAGGACTTTGACATATATGACTATATTTTTAACTGTAATCGGACTTCTTGTCCTGATCGCCTTAGGAACCATTATCGGCATTTCTTTCAGTTTTGCCTATTTTGTCACCCATCCCTCCTGTGACACATTAGATGCCAACAGAGAGAAGCTGATCCGACTGGACGAGAGCCTATGGGACTTTTATCTTAATGTTCCAAAGGAGGACTGGAACATCTCCTCCTATGACGGCTACCTGCTCCACGGCAACCTGTTGACCCAGAAGACCCCCTCCACTTCCTATGTGATCATAACCCACGGATACACCTCCACCAGATACAGCTGCATCCGATACGCCAGAATCTTCTATCAGATGGGATACAATGTATATATGTACGACCTTAGAGGGCATGGGGCAAACGCAGCCTCCCCCTGTTATATGGGGCTTAAGGAACATCGGGATATCCTGTCCATCACCGATGCCCTCTATGAACGTTTCGGAAAAAGTATCACCATTGGTCTTCACGGCGAAAGTCTTGGATGCGCTTCCACCCTCTTAGCTTTGGGTCAACGGCAGGATTACCAGTTTGCTGTGGCAGACTGCGGTTTTTCCAACCTTCTGCAACTGATGCGCTACCAGTCCAAATACCGGTTCCATATGCCGGCCTTTCTGGCCAATACAGCCTCTCTTGCTTCTATCCTGCAAAACGGCTTTGCTTTCGCAAACGTCCGCCCCATGGATGCCATGGCCGGAAACCGGGTCCCTATCCTTTTTATCACAGGAGAGGCGGATGACTTCATTCCTGTATCCATGACAAAGGATCTCTACCAGGCAGATTCATGTAGTACCAAAGAACTGCATCTGTTTCCCGGGGCTGTACACGCCAAGTCCTATGCATCCGACCCCAAAGGTTATGCACACTACCTTCAGGCTTTCCTTCAGGAGGCGTTATCATGAACATCCTAAGGCGTATCCTGAATACCCACTGTCTTTTCCATCGCCTGACCGGGCTGTACTGTCCCGGTTGCGGCGGAAAGCGGTCGGTCTATCTTCTTTTTCACGGACATCCCCTTTTGTCCCTGTGGTATCATCCCCTTGTGATCTATGGGCTTGTTGTCATGACCTATTATATTTTTCTTATGATTCGGCGGAAGATCTTTCCTGTCTATCAAAAGAAGCCCTATCCCACCTGGCCACTTTGGGGTGCTGCAATCCTCCTATTTGCCAACTGTTTTCTAAAAAATCTCATGCTGGTATTTTTCCATATCCAGCCTCTGTCTTCCAACATATATTAACTCCATTGTTGCACAAAAACAGGGTGAGCATACTGCCCACCCTGCTTTTTTGTATCGATTCTTAATAATATGGAATTAGAAGTCTGTGAAGTTCTTCTCTTTTCTTCCCTCGATGAATGCGCCCATACCTTCCTTCTTATCGTGTGTATCATTTACAACACCGAAAAGGTTCGCCTCAAGCTCAACGGCATTCTTGATATCCATGTCATAACCGTTGTTGATCGCACTCTTTGCAACTGCTACAGCATAGCTTGCGTTAGCTGCAATCTTATTAGCCATTGCATTGGCTGTAGGATAAAGCTCTTCCTTGGCAACTACCTTGTTAACAAGGCCGATGCGGTAAGCTTCCTCTGCATTGATGTTATCACAGGTAAAGATCAGCTCCTTAGCACGTCCCATACCTACAAGACGAGCAAGACGCTGTGTTCCACCGAATCCAGGAATGATTCCAAGACCGCACTCAGGCTGTGCAAACATAGCATTCTCAGAAGCGATACGGATATCACATGCCATAGCGATCTCACATCCACCACCGAAGGCAAAACCATTCACTGCTGCGATGGTAACCTGACGCATGTTCATAAGCTTAAAGAATGGCTCTGCTGCAACCATACCAAACTTACGAGCAGCCGGTGCATCGAAATCATACATCTCCTTGATGTCTGCTCCGGCTACGAAAGAACGGTATGGATCATCTCCATCGATCTTCTTGTTGTAGCAGGGACCACCTGTCAGGATTACAACCTTAATGTCGTCCTTTGCCTCAATCTCTGTCAGAGCAACGTTAAGCTCCTGGATTGTCTCTGTGTTCAGGGCATTTAATGCCTTTGGACGACAGATAGACAGAGTTGCCACTGCACCCTCAACTTCTACTTTCAGATTCTTATAATCACCCATGATAGCCTCCTAAATGAGCGTACCGCAATGCGGTTTTGATAAGTAACCACTGTGATTTATCTCACAGTCAAACTAGCCTCATTGTAATGCATCGTTAAATTTTTGTCAATATTTAGTTGAAGCCGATCAGCTTCTGGGAAATGTGGTAAAGCATCAAAGATACCTTTCTTCCCACCGGACCACCGGGGAGACGCATAGCATTCCCAAGGACACCATAGCGGATCTGCCGATAGGTCCTTCTATCCTTTTGCTTCAGGTAATCCCAAAGCTTATTCACCTTCTCGAGATTTTCCTTTGTTCCGGAAACATAACCGATTACCGTGGATACCACGGTAATGGTCTCCAGGTAGGAAAGAAGGTATTTCCGAAGGTGTTCTTCCGGCGCTGACCAGGGATCCACAGAATCGATCATGATATAGTTAACCCGAAGCTGCTGGTCAATGCGCTTCACCATGGTCTGCTCCGCAACCGACTGTCCCTCTCTTCCGATGTAGTAGCGGTAGAATGAGACATTCAGATAATACAGGGTCTTAACATGCATCAGCGGCTGATATACAAACAGATTATCCACATAGAAGGTATGCTTCGGAAGCTCTAACCCGCAGTCCCTCAGAAGCTGGGTACGGTAGATGACCGAATGCATCAGAATAGAAAATCCCTTGATATTCCGCTTCATTCCATCCCATCCGATGACCTTATTCTCAGGAAAAAGAGGGGATAACAGCATTCTCCTCTGGTGACCGGTGGCCACCTTCTCATACACATAGTTGGTGAGGAGGACATCCACCGGATGCTCCATCTCACGGAAGGTCTTAAGGGTCTGCAGTACCTTCTTATAGGCCTCCAGATCCACCCAATCGTCGGAATCCACCACCTTAAAATACAGACCGGTCGCATTGCGAAGCCCTGCATTCACTGCCTCTCCATGTCCTCCATTCTCCTGATGGATGGCACGAACGATTCCGGGATACTTCTGTTCATAAGCATCTGCCAGTTCTCCGGTACGGTCCGTAGAACCGTCATCCACAATCAAAATCTCCACATCATCTCCCCCCGGGAGCAAAGAATCGATGCACTTACGCATGAATTCATAAGAATTATAGCTTGGTACTGCAAAGCTTAAAAGCTTCATAAATATGTCTCTCCTCTATTTTAATTTCCGTTCTATTGCACATTGCCTTATATTATAACACTTCTTATATTGGCAAGTCATTTAACTTAAAAAGTTTTTGCAAATATACGCCGAAGGCCGAGGGAAGGGAATACTGCTCTTTTAATTCCATTCCCTTGACTGCAAAAAATCCCAGCCTCCTCAGCCGGCTTTCATCCATCACAGACACCTGCAGGGCATACCCCTCCATATGCCACTCTATGTGACTGAAAATATGCTTCGCCGAATCCAGCTTACTTATGGAAAAGGGGGCCAGTCCCCATTTTTCCATAAGTGGACCGATGGCATCCTCCTTCAAATGCCCTTCCACATTGGGGAATTCATATAATCCCGCCAAAAGCCCCCGCTCCTCTCTTTTGTGTAAAAGCACTCCATCTCCCGTGAGAAGCAGGAGCACCGTCTTATCCTCCAAACGACGTTTTTTTGCCTTCTTTTTCACCGGATATTCCATGATACTTCCATGGGCCCTCGCCCCGCAGTATTCCCTCCAGGGGCAGACTTCACACAAGGGCTCCCCTGTGGGGATACAGACACAGGCTCCCAATTCCATCATGGACTGGTTGATCATCCCCGGAATATTTTCCCCTGGATATTTGCTGCTGATCTGTTCGATGGATGGTTTTAACGCCGCCGCTGCTTCCCTTTTCGTCTTTTCCTTCAGGATATCCTCATCGCATTCCGCCGCTCTTCCTAAAATACGTAGGGCATTTCCGTCCACCGCCGGATATGGCAGGGCATAGGCGATAGAAGAGATGGCTCCGGCTGTATAGGCTCCGATTCCCGGAAGGGAGAGGATCTTCTCATAATCCTTTGGCATCTGTCCACCATGAACTTCACAGATCACCTGAGCCGCCGCTTTCAGATTCCTGGCCCGGCTATAATAGCCCAGCCCTTCCCAGAGCTTCATCAGACGATCCTCCGGCACCCGGGCCAGATCTGCAATGGTTGGCAGGGTCTCCAAGAATCTCTGGTAATATCGCTTGACCGCTTCCACTCTGGTCTGTTGCAGCATGATCTCCGAGATCCAGATGGCATAGGGATCCTTTGTCCTACGCCAGGGAAGATCTCTGTGACCGCTTTGGTACCAGTTTAGAAGGGCAACAAGCATTTCCTCTATGGGTAATTCATTATATTTCATATTTTCCCTAAAAAAGCCTGCCCAAAAGGGCAGGCCCAGCATTATAACATTCGTTTCTTACGAAGGATCCACATGGAGATCAGACAGATGATCAGCGTCACCAGACAGATGATCCCAAAGCCATGGGGCGTCTTGGACAGTGGCATCCAGTCGGCTGCCACGTTCATTCCCCAAAGGCCCGAAATAATGGTCGGTATACTCATAACAATGGTAACCGCTGCCAGATACTTCATCACGTTATTCAACCGGTTATTGATCACCGTTGACATAAGTTCTCTGGTACCGTTGATGATATCACGGTAGATTCCCGTCATCTCAATGGCCTGCTTGTTCTCAATGATCACATCCTCTAGCAGTTCCTGATCCTCTTCGTAGAGCTTCAGTCTTCCGTACCGGTTCAACCGGTCCAAAACCAGGCTGTTGGCCCGAAGAGAAGTGGCAAAATATACCAGGTTGGACTCTAACTCATGAAGATCGATAAGATCGGAGTCCTCGGTGTTGTCGTTGATCTTCTCCTCGATCTCTGTCCGTTTACGATCAATGGATCGAAGCAGGGACTGGTATACCATGCTGCTGTTATAGAGGATCTGATAGGTAAAACGCATCTGCTTCTTCGTGGAAAACTCTCTTACCCTCCGGTCAATAAAGGACCGAAGAACAGAGGTCTCCTCCGCACATACGGTAACAAGTACATCCTCCTGCATCAGAATCCCCAGGGGGATCGTGGTATAGGTATGGCGGTTGTTACGCTCCTCAGCCGTGGGGATGTCCACAAGGATCATGGTATAGGAATCTTCCATACTGATTCTTGAGCTCTCCTCATCATCAAGAGCCGCCCTTACATCCACAATGTCCATATCAAAAGTCTCGCTGACGTAGGTACACTCCTCCAGGGAGGGTGCTGTAAGCTTGATCCAGCACCCCGGCTCGTACTCTTCAATTTCATGGATGAGTCCCTCATCCGTTCTATAAAAGCTCAGCAAGGTGACAATTCTCCTTTCTGTTACATACTGTTACATGGGCCGCTCGTATATGTCCATCTCCTGTATCCATGAAAATTGTCACCTCCTGTCTGTTTCTGTTGGATGTTGCCCCGGCAACACCTTTGTTGATCCTATCTGCCGGACGCCCTGCGCATGATATCTGCAAAATGCTTCTTATCGTAGATCACCGGAACCGGATAGATGGGATTTGCCTCTCTGGCTGCCCAGGCGCTCATAAGGGGAATATCCTTCTCCTGGATCTGTTCGATATGATCCGGTATTCCCATCTTCGCATTCATCTCTTCAATCACCCGGATAAAGCCCTCGACTCTTTCCTCACGGCTTCCATCCTTTTCAATATCACAAATGGATGCCAACCTGGCAAGGGGTCCTTCCACTGCCTTCCCATAGTCTCTTAGCACAATAGGAAGAAGAACGGCATTCACATAGCCATGGGGAAGACCATACCGGCCTCCTACCGCATGGGCAATGGCATGAACATTTCCGACACCTGCCACATTAAACGCCTCTCCCGCCTTATTGGATGCAATAAGCATCTCTTCTCTCGCCTCAAGATCCTGTCCATCCTCATAGGACTTGGGAAGGAACTCCATAATTGCCTCTACCGCCTCTTCACAGTAATCCTTCGTATCTTCCCGATGGTACCTCTCATTCAGATAGGCTTCCACCGCATGTACCAAGGCATCTATACCTGCGTAGGCTGTCTGCTTCTGCGGCAGTGAAACCAAAAGGCTGGGATCAAGCACTGCCACATCCGGTGTAAGCACCGGATCGATCAGGGAATACTTCTGTCCTGTCGTATCGTCCATAACCACAGCGGCCATGGTCATCTCAGAACCCGTTCCTGCCGTTGTTGGAACAGCAATGAAAAACGGGATCTCTCGACGCACCTTACCTACTCCCCTCATCTTATGAAGGGGATGCCCCGGTCTTGCGATCATAGCCCCCGCTGCCTTGGCAGCGTCCATGTTGGAGCCTCCTCCAATGGCAATAATGGAATCGCAATTCTCCTTCTCATACATTGCTGCGATCTTAGCGATCTGGGATGCTCCCGGATCTGTTCTCACCTCACTGTATACCGTGTAGGCGGTCTCTCTGTCATTTAAAAATGACTGAAAAAATTCGCTCTCCGCAATGTGAGGACCCGTGACAATAAGGGGTCTTTCTAAATGGTTACGGTCTAGAAGGTCAGGAATGGAAAACAGCGAATCCACTCCTTCCACCTTTTCTGCTTCTCTGCCTTTACTGTGTCGAATCACATATCCTGCAATACTTTGGCAAAGGCGACTGGAAAGTTCTAACGGAACGTCCATAATATCCTCTCTGTGTTAGTTAATAAGCAACTGATTACTTATAATACTGCTAACAGGCGGATCTTGTCAAATTATCTGCCGCCTGCAAAGGCCAGATCATTCATTCCAAGGATCAGTGTCTCAAACACATCCATTGTGGTGATCCTCTCTTTTGATGTATCTTCCACAGATACCATCAGATAATGATCATCCTTGACTGGAACAAGAAAGGCGATCTCTTTAACCTCATCCCCGATCTTGGCCCCTCCATAGGTGATACCTTCAAATCCGTCTCCCGCATCCTCTGAGCCTTCTTCCGGCTGGAAGAATTCCATGGTATAGTGCTCTTCCTTATACTCTTTTAAAAAGGACTTGATCTTCTCCTTATCTCCTATGTCGATCTTGGAATCATAGATCTCGGCTGTTGCACCCATTCCATTCGTAAGGATAACTCTGTTTTCCGTACTTTCGTCTTCGATATCCCAGCCTCTCAGATTTCCGTTGAAGCCCACTTCTCCCTTACCGCACATCTTGATCTTATTGGTGTAGGGCTTCTCCTTCGTCCTTGCCTTTTCAGAAAAGGAGGTGCTGTAGGAGGAATCGTCCGGAGCAACCTTGATACCGTTAGAATCTGCCGGAACATTTTCCTTTTCCTCCTTTTCCTTGTTCTCCTCTTCCTTTGTCTCCTCCTGCTTCTTCGTCTCTTCCTCCTGCTCCTGCTGCGGCTCCTTCTCTTCTACTTCACTTTGTTTGTTTTCTTCCTTTGCCGCCTTCTTCCCTGCACATCCTGCCAGGGTCGTGCCTGCAAGGGCAAGAACCAGTAACATGGTAAGACATCTCTTTTTCATGATCCTTCACTTCCTTCTTCCTGTTTCGCCCATCCATAGGAATACCGGACTGCCTTATTCCAGCCCTTTCGCTTCAAGCAGCGCTCCTTCTCCTCCATGGATGGTAAAAATTCTCTGACCTCGGCGTCATTTGCGGTCAGTTCCTCCAGTTTCTCCCAGAATCCTACTGCAAGTCCTGCCAGGTAGGCAGCCCCCAGGGCTGTGGATTCCACCGATGCCGGCCGCTGCACAGGCTTATTGAGCATATCCGACTGAAACTGCATCAGAAAATTATTAGCAGATGCACCCCCGTCTACCCGAAGGGTCATAAGCTGTGTTCCAGAATCCTCCTGCATGGCATCGATCACGTCACAGACCTGGTATGCAATGGATTCCAACGTGGCACGGATAATGTGATACTTGTTCGTGCCACGGGTGATACCCACAATGGTGCCCCTGGCATACTGATCCCAGTGGGGTGCCCCAAGTCCTGTAAAAGCCGGCACAACATAGGTTCCATGGGTTCCGTGGGCCTTGTTGGCCCAGTACTCGGAATCTTCTGCAGAATCAATCAGCCGCATCTGATCCCGAAGCCATTGGATGGCAGCTCCTGCCACAAAAATGGAACCCTCCAAAGCATAGGTGACCTTGTCGTCCAATCCCCAGGCGATGGTGGTCAACAGACCATTCTTTGAGAAGACCGGTTTCTCTCCGGTATTCATAAGTAAAAAGCAGCCGGTACCATAGGTATTCTTAACATCCCCTTCCCGAAAACATGTCTGTCCAAAAAGGGCTGCCTGCTGATCTCCTGCCGCACCTGCAATGGGGATTTCTCCTCCCAAATAGGAGGGATCCGATACTCCGTATACACAGCTGCTGGGCTTTGCCTGTGGCAGCATGGAAGCAGGTATATCCAGCTCCTTTAAAATATCCTCATCCCAGGTAAGGGTATTGATATTAAACAACATGGTACGACTGGCATTGGAATAATCCGTCACATGGACCTTCCCTCCGGAAAGCTTCCAGATCAACCAGGTCTCTACGGTACCAAAGAGAAGTTCACCTCTCTTTGCCCGCTCCCTTGCTCCCTCTACATTGTCCAGGATCCACTTTACCTTGGTGGCAGAAAAATAGGCATCAATCATTAATCCTGTCTTCTGACGGATGGTCTCTGCCAGTCCCTTCTCCTTCAGTGCATCTGCTATGGCCGACGTCCTGCGGCACTGCCATACAATGGCATGATACACCGGCTCTCCGGTGTTTTTATCCCATACGATCACCGTCTCACGCTGATTGGTGATTCCGATAGATGCAATATCCTTTGCCTTTGCGCCGATCTGCTGCATGGCCTGCACAGCCACACCCAACATGGTGGACCAGATCTCATTTGCATCATGCTCCACCCAGCCCGGATTCGGAAAATACTGCCGGAACTCCTTCTGTGCCATTGCACAGTTTCTCCCTGTATGATCAAACAGAATGCACCGGTTACTGGTGGTGCCTGCATCCAACGCCATAATATATTTTGCCATAAAACCCCTCTTCTATTTCTAAGTCAAGACTCGCTCGCGAGTCTTGCGCGCCGGA
>CADCQT010000096.1 GCA_902803645.1 uncultured Lachnospiraceae bacterium
TAGTATTGTAAGTGATTGGAAGAGAGACTATAATCGTCTATGCAGAGTTTAGCCTATGCTGTTTTTTAAAAAGAAAAAGAAGGATGACCCCCAGGCGGCTTCCTTTGAACGTGTTATGGAGCGGATCAAAGAAATCGATGACTGGGAGAATCCGAAGAAAATTGAACACTATATCTTAGATTCCTGCGAACAGATCATTTCCGGGACGAAGGAGATCGAGGCGGAGAAAGCGGAGTACCGGGTCCTTACCAAATATCTTCAGGACATTCGGACCCTCTCGAAGCTTCGTCCGGAACAGGAGAAGGATATCCGTAAGGCTGCGGCAGCTATTGATAAGGCCCGTCGGTCAAAGGATGAATTTTTGCATGCCCCCAAGGCAATTTCGGATGATGCTTTTCGTATCTGTGAGATGTATGAGGATGAGATGCCCCGGGAGATCCTTCGGATGAAGGAAAATGAAAGGTATCAGGCGAGGGTCCAAAGTGAGATGCATTCCCTTGAGGCAGAAAAGGGCAGTATACTTTTAGATCGGGATGAGGCGATAGCTTCCAAACGAAATTCCCGCAATGTGTCTTTGCTTGTCCTTATTATGTTTGGGTCCATCATGATATTACTTCTTATACTAAAAGAAGGGATGGGGATTGACACCGATAAGTATTTTGGACTATTTTTATTAATTGCAGCATTGTTTTCTTTGCTTCTTTTTCTGTGGCAGAGTAACAGTACCAGACAAAAGCGAAGATACACAAGGCAGCTGAATAAGACGATTGAACTGCTGAATGTCTGCCGGATGAAATACGCCAATGTTACAAAGGCCATTATGTCTCAGCAGAAGCGTTATCATGTCCGAAGTGCCCACGAGTTGGAGTACCAGTTTGTGGAATACCAGAATCTTTTGGACCGGCGGAAGAAGTTTGAGCAGGATGATGAGGATCTGTCTTATTGGAACGGATACCTCATGCGGCTCTTAGGTCCTTTGGGACTTTATGATTCCAAGATCTGGCTTAGCCAGGCGGGAGCACTGGTCCATGAAGAGGATATGAGAGAGGTAAATCACAACCTTGTGGTACGCCGGCAGGCAGTAAGGGAGAGAATCCGAGAGAATACGGCCTCTGTAAAAAGTGACCGGGATGAGATCGATCGGATGATGAAAGAACATGACTATTATGTCCCTGAAATACGGGAAATTATAGCATCCGTAGATAAGCTCTGCGGATTAAGATCAAAGAAAGAGGAAGATATTAATGAGTAAGATCAGAACAAGATTCGCACCAAGTCCAACAGGAAGAATGCACGTAGGAAATCTTCGTACAGCTCTTTATGCATACCTTATTACAAAGCATGAGGGCGGAGATTTTATTTTACGTATCGAGGACACGGATCAGGAGCGACTTGTAGAGGGAGCTGTTGATATAATTTATCGTACCATGAAGGAGACCGGCCTTGTCCATGATGAGGGTCCGGATAAGGATGGCGGATGCGGTCCTTATGTACAGAGCGAGAGACAGGAGCAGGGGATCTACCTCGAGTATGCTAAGCAGCTTGTGGATAAGGGAGAGGCATATTACTGTTTCTGTACTCCGGAGCGCCTTGAGAGCATTAAGCAGGAGGTCGTAGGTGAGGATGGAGAGAAGAAGGTGATTGCCATCTACGACAAGCACTGCCTTTCTTTATCGAAGGAAGAGGTAGAGGCAAATCTTGCAGCAGGAATGCCCTATGTCATTCGTCAGAACAACCCTCGTACCGGTAAGACCACCTTCGAGGATGAGATCTACGGAGATATTACCGTTGACAATTCCGAGCTTGACGACATGATCCTTATCAAGTCCGACGGATATCCCACCTACAATTTTGCCAATGTTGTGGATGACCATCTTATGGGAATTACACACGTGGTACGTGGTAACGAATATTTGTCTTCTTCTCCGAAGTATAATCGCCTGTATGAGGCCTTTGGATGGGAAGTACCAAAGTACATTCATTGTCCGCTGATCACCAATGAGCAGCATCAGAAGCTGTCAAAGCGCAGTGGTCATTCTTCTTTTGAGGATCTTGTAGAGCAGGGTTATCTCACAGAAGCAATCGTAAACTTTGTTGCCCTCCTTGGCTGGAGCCCTGAGAGCAACCAGGAGATCATGTCCTTAGAGGAGCTTGTTGCCAACTTTGATTATCATCATATCAGCAAGTCTCCGGCTGTCTTTGATACCGTTAAATTGAAATGGATGAACGGTGAATACATGAAGAAGATGGATCCGAAGGCCTTCTACGAGAAAGCCCTTCCATATATTGACGAAGTGGTTACCCGTGATTGCGATAAGGAGAAGATCGCCGGTCTTGTACAGACACGAATTGAGATATTCCCGGATATTAAGGATCAGATCGATTTCTTCCAGGAGGTTCCTTCTTATGATGTGCAGATGTATTCTCACAAGAAGATGAAGACCAATCCGGAGAACTCCCTTGCTCTTCTGCAGGAGGTTCTTCCTATCTTAGAGAATACGGATGATTTCTCCAACGACAATCTCTTTGCCGTATTAAAGGCTTTTGCAACGGAAAAAGAGTACAAGGTGGGCTATGTTATGTGGCCGATCCGTACAGCAGTTTCCGGTAAGCAGATGACACCGGGTGGTGCAACAGAGATCATGGAGATCTTAGGTAAGGAAGAGTCCCTTCTTCGTCTTAAGAAGGGAATTGAGAAACTTTCAAAGGAGGCGTAGCGTATTGGCATTGCATCCCACCTTAAGTGCTGATCAGGTCAAGGCGATGACCCATGGGGATGGCCCATGTCTTTGCCTTGCAGGACCGGGTAGCGGTAAGACCATGGTTTTGACTGGTCGTATCCGGTATCTGGTAGAGACGTTGTCCATAGATCCCGGTAAGATACTGGTGGTAACCTTTACAAAGGATGCTGCCAGTCATATGAAGAGGAGATATATGGAAGGCGCCGGTGGGGGCAGTATGCCTATTTTTGGTACGTTTCATTCCGTTTTTTACATGATCCTTCGTCAGACATGCAGGCTGGATCCCTCTGGGGTGCTGTCTGGCAAACAGGCCATGGACCTTTTGGTCCGTATTACAAATATTCATCATATGGCTGCAAAGGGGGAAGAATTCTTCCCTGAGCTTTTGCGTGCTATCAGTTGTTACAGGAACGGTTCAAACTTTGAGGATCTGCCTCCTATGGAGGGGATCTCAAGGGAACGGTTCCTTTTTTTGCTACAGGAATATCAGAATGCAAAAAAGAGGGCAGGGCTTATTGATTTTGACGATATGATCTTTAAGACAAAGGAGTTGTTGGAAAAGGATTCGGGGCTTTGCCAAAGATGGCAGCAGAGGTTTCAATATATCCTGGTGGATGAAGCTCAGGATATGAATGGGATTCAGTACCGGCTGATAAGTCTTCTGGCAAAGCCTAAGAACAATCTGTTTCTAGTGGGGGACGACGATCAGTCCATCTACGGATTCCGGGGTGCAACGCCACAGTTTCTTCTGAGCTTTCCTGAGGATTTTCCGGGGACAGAGGTTATCCGACTGGGAAAGAACTATCGATGTGCTCCGGATATTGTATATGCCTCTCAGTGCCTGATTTCCCATAATACAAAGCGATTTGCAAAGACTGTTACGGCAGAGAAGGAAGAAAACGGCGTCATTCGCCTTATAACAGGAAAGGACGCCGCAGAAGAGACGTATCTGTGCAGCAATCTGATCCTGGAACTTCTAAAACGAGGAGTTTTAAAGGAAGAGATTGCAGTACTGTATCGGAACAATGCCCAGGGGAAGCTTCTTTATGATAGACTCTCCTGTCTCGGGCTGGTAGAGAAAAATACAGATGTGTTGTTTCACTTCGTAGCCAGGGATCTTTTGTCATATCTTCGAGTGGCAACCGGGGAGGTTAGACGGAGGGATTTTTTGAATCTTTTATCCAATCCAGGCAGAGGCTTTAACCGCTATGGACTGGAGGAGGAATGGATCGATCTGGGAAAATGGCAGCAGGCTCAGACGGAGGCAGGAAGGGGAGAGGAGGCCGGTAGGCTTTGCGAACAAATCCGGGCCATTTCCTTGTTGTCTCCCTGGGCAGCCATAGCCTATATCCGGCATGGAATGGGATATGACACCTATCTTATGAATGAGGCTCAGAAAAGAGGCCTATCTCCTAGGGCATATTTTCCCTACGGGGATGAAGTTATGGAACTGGCAAAGGACTATCGGAGCATAAAAGCCTTTTTACAGGAGATGGATCGCAGGATCGCTTTGCAGGAAGAAATGAAAAAAGCGCCTTCGAAAACGAAGACGCAGGGGATATCCTTCCATACCTTTCACGGATGCAAGGGATTAGAATATGATACGGTCATTATTCTGGGGGCCTGTGAGGGAATCACTCCCTCCGGAAAAGCTACCGATGCCGCTGCTCTTGAAGAAGAGAGACGAATGTTCTATGTAGCCATGACCCGGGCAAAAAGACAGCTCTTTATCTCTGTGATCGGACATAGAAGCAACGAAGTGCTCTATCCCAGCCGGTTTCTGAAAGAGGCCTTTGGGCAGGGGATTCAATCCCTTGTGATCCCCTCATCCTGAATGGCATCAAAGGCAGCTGCAGCAGCCTCATATTCTTCTTCTGATTCGATATTATCAATGATTGGGGAACCGTCCTCCTCTTCGGCATACCGATAGAGAATGGCTTCCTGATCATTGAAGGGATTGCCGGATTCATCCACCGGCATAAGTGCGATATAAGACCGATCATCCACATCATAGATCACTAGGATCTCGCAGTCCAGACTCTCTCCGTTATCCAGCTCTAAGGTAACGCAAACGTCGGTATCATTCTCATCAATTGGGAATATTTCTTCTTTGGCCATAGACTCTCCTTTGTGTTTCGTAAATTCACTAATCCCTATTATAGGCTAGAACAAGGAGAAAAGGCAATGCTTTTTAGGTGGTCCTATGCTATAATGAGCGGGTATGTGAATTTTTACACTAAGAATTTAACATGGGAGAAAAACATGGCATTTAAATACATACGGGGACAATTTACAAGGCTGGGGGCCTTTGAGAAGGAGAATGGTATAGAACTGACCTTTTCCGTTCGAAGGGGAGAAGTGGCGAAGGTTTTGCTGTATAACAAGAGATCCAGACGTTTACATAAGACCGTCACCTTAGATGAGAGTTTTTGTATTGGTAGAGTATACTCCGTATTTTTTCCGGATATAACAGCTGAAAGTTTTTGTTATCTTCTTGAGGATATGGACGGAGTCTTTGTGGATCCCTTCGCTCCCAGGATTTTTGGAAGAGACCGCTGGATGCAGAAGGATCGCTATAAGAGGAATTATCAGATCTTTGGAGGAGGCGGAACCTTCTGTCACATTTCAAATGACAGTTTCCCGAAGCAAAAGAGTGAGGATACCATCCTATACAAGCTGCATATGAGAGGTTTTACCATGCAGCACGGACTATCCTCCGAATTGCAGGGGAATTACAAGGGTGTTATTGCCTTGATTCCCTATCTTAAGGATTTGGGGATCACTGCAGTGGAGTTTATGCCTCTCTATGACTTTGAGGAGGTTCGATACCGCAGTTTCCTTCGACAGGAGAAGGATGGATCTGAAATTGTATATGAAAAGCCCTTTGGAACGAATTACTGGGGATATGGCAGAGCTTTTTATTTTGCGCCGAAGGCGTCCTACTTCGGAGAGGATCCCCAGAGGGGGATGGAGGAACTTATAAGAGCCTTTCACAAAGAGGGAATGGAAGTCTATATGGAATTTTCCTTCCCGAAGGAAGAGCAGCCTATGAATCCGCAACTTATCGATCAGATTCTTCGGTACTGGCATATCCGTTATCATGTAGACGGGTTCCATATCTTAGGGGAAGAACTGCCGATGCAGCGTCTTTTAGAAGATCCCTTTTTATACCAGGCCAAGATCTTTGCAGATCAGTGCGATCCCTATTTATTATCCGAGGAAGGACATAAGCACTTTTTTTATTACAATGACGGGTTTATGTTCCCCCTTAGAAGACTGCAAAATCATATGGATGGATCGGTGGCAGAACTTGCAAACCAGATCAAACGGCAGAACAAGTCCTATGGATTTGTTAACTATGCGGCGTCTACTACAGGTTTTACTCTCTTTGACGCCTATTGCTACGGGGAGAAACACAACGAAGCCAATGGAGAGGAGAACCGGGATGGAAGTAATTATAACTGCAGCTTCAATCACGGGGTGGAGGGTCCCTCCCGAAGCAGAGGTGTTCTCCGCGGCAGGTTAAACAGTGTTCGTAGTGCCCTGGCCCTTACCATTTTATCCCAGGGAATCCCTATGATCTGCAGTGGAGATGAGATCTTAAATTCCCAGAAGGGGAATAATAATCCCTATGGGCAGGATAATCTCATCGGATGGACCCAGTTCTCCCAGAAGAAGGATGCTCTGGCAATTAGAGACTATGTGAAGGATCTGATTGCCTTCCGTAAGCGGCATGCGGTCCTTTCCGATCCGGTTCCACGAAGAGAAAGTGATTATTTGAATCTTGGAATCCCGGATTTGTCCTATCACGGAAGAGAACCCTGGATCATGGGGATTGGAGAAGAGAAAAAGGGGCTGGGAATCCTGTACTGCGGCGGCTATGGCAGAAGAAGCGGTGAGGATGTTATGCTGTGTATGAATTTTTATTACGGAGAGGAAACCTTTGCTCTTCCCGGTCTTCCCAGAGGTAGAAAGTGGTATAAGGTGTCGAATACATCCGAAGGAGAATTTTTCATGGAGGGAAAAGAGACACCGGATCAGCAGCATATTACAGTTCCCGGGGGATCTGTTACCATATTGATCGGTAAGAAAGCAAAGAGTGGTAAGAAATAACATGAGTTTACGCAAGGCATTTTTACATTTTAAGACCATTACCCACCACAGACATCTGGTCATGAAGGGTTGTTTTAAGGCCGGCTTATACTGGCAGGGTCTTACCCATGATCTGTCGAAGTATTCATGGGTGGAGTTTTCTGTGGGAGCGAAGTATTATCAGGGGGATCGAAGTCCCAATAATGCGGAGCGTGAGGCTACCGGCGTGTCCATGGCATGGCTGCATCACAAGGGAAGGAACAAGCATCATTTGGAATACTGGATTGATTATAATATCAATAAGGATCCATCCTCCGGCAAGGATCATGGTGCCATGGCCGGAATGAAGATGCCGGAGCGCTATGTGGTGGAGATGTTTGTAGACCGGCTCTCTGCTTCCAAAAATTATCTTAAGGATGCCTATCGGGATGATGATCCACTTAAGTATTTTTTAAAGAGCCAGGATCATTATATTATCCATCCTGATACCAAAGAACTGCTTCATCGCCTGCTGGAGATGAATGCCCAAAAGGGAGAGGAGGAGACCTTCCGGTATATCCGGAAAGAGGTCCTTCATAATTTATAAAATCCGATTGTTTTTTTCAGAAAAGGTGCTATGATAAAAGCACCTTTTTTCTTTTAGCTTTTTCACGTTTCCTTTCCCTTCGGAAAGGAGAATTTCATGTTTAGTAAAATTTATTCAGCTACCCTGTGCGGGATCGAAAGCCAAGTGGTATCAGTGGAAGCAGACGTCAGTGATGGTCTCCCGGTTTTTGAGATGGTGGGAGCACTCTCTGGGGAAGTCAAGGAGGGCAAAGAAAGGGTCCGCACAGTGATTCGGGGATTGGGGCAAAGGATCCCGGCCAAAAGGATCACTGTTAATATAGCACCTGCGGATCTTCGAAAGAGGGGGACGGGATTTGATCTTCCCGTAGCTCTTGCTGTCCTTTTAGCTCTTGGAAATTATCCCAAGGCTGAGGTGAAGGATCTCTTTGTGGCAGGAGAACTGGGGCTGTCCGGGGAAGTTCTTCCGGTAAGGGGGATCCTTCCCATGCTTCTTGCAGCTAAGGAGGCCGGACTTCGACGCTGCCTGATTCCCATGGATAATCTAAGGGAGGCCTCTTTTGTTCCGGGGCTGACAAAAATCGGGATCCGCCGTTTAAGGGAGGCGGAAAGCTATCTGGAACAGAACGTCTGTCCAGAGCAGGAGGAGATTTTGCAGGATATGACCTCCGGAATCGGAATAACGGATTTTAAGGATATCCATGGACAGAAGAATGTTAGAAGAGCCAGTGAGATCGCAGTTGCCGGCATGCACAATTTTTTGATGTATGGACCTCCGGGAGCAGGAAAAAGTCTTCTGGCAAGTGCCCTTCCCACCATCCTTCCGCCTATGACAGATCAGGAGAAAACAGAGGTGATGAAGATCTACTCTGTCAGTGGCAAAGGCAGTATGGAAGCGGTGTTGGAGGGACAAAGGCCTTTTCGAAGTCCCCACCATACCATAACGGATATTGCCATGTCCGGGGGAGGAGTAAGTCCACGGCCGGGGGAGATCACATTGGCCCATCGTGGCGTTCTTTTTTTGGATGAGTTACCGGAATTTAATCGCAGGACATTAGAGATTCTGCGACAACCTCTAGAGGAGCATTGCATCCATATCAGCAGAAATCAGACAGAGGATGTATTTCCGGCGGATTTTCTTCTGGTTGCTGCCATGAATCCCTGCAGATGCGGAAATTATCCTTCGGTAAAATGCCATTGCAGTCCCCGAAGCATAGAACAGTATATTTCCAGGATCTCCCAGCCTCTTTTGGACAGGTTCGATCTGTGCGTGGAGGCTAAGAAGGTAGGGATCAACGAATTAAAAAGTGGTAAAGGGGAAGAAAGTTCCGCACAGATAAGAGAAAGAGTCCAAAGAGCAATTGAGATACAAAGAGCAAGGTATCAGGAGAGTGGAATCTTGTTTAATAGTCAGGTTCCGTCCAATAGGATCCATATGTACTGCTACCTGGGGGATAAGGAACAGGAATATATGGATCGAATCTATGAGACGATGGAACTTACCGTAAGGGGATATTATCGGATCCTTCGGGTAGCAAGGACAATTGCGGATCTTGAGGGGAGCGGGAGAGTTACAATAGAGCATCTTATGGAGGCGGTGTATTACCGGACACTGGACCGGAGATTCTGGGAGGTGAATTAGATGTATCGATATGAGTTTGCAGTGATGCGGTCAATTTCACCCATGCAAAAAAGACAACTTGTACAGGCTATGGGAAGCGCCGAGGCAGTTCTTTGTAACACAGACAGGGAACTGCTGGCGACCGGGATCCTCAATGAATATGCCCTGGATAGGATGCGCTTGGAACAAAAGGAATATAACCGGAAAAAAGAATATGAATCCTATTGCAGTAAGGGATATGGAATCACCACATTAGAAGATAAGGATTATCCATATTTGCTGCGTGAAATCCCGGATCCGCCCTATGCTTTGTTCTACAAAGGAAGACTGCCGGAAGAAAACGAAAAGACTGTGGCAATGGTGGGAGCAAGAAGATGTTCCTCCTACGGCAGGACAGCTGCCTTGGAGTTAGCCCATGCACTATCGGATCAGGGTTTTTCTGTGGTTAGTGGTATGGCCCTTGGTATCGATGGAGCCTCCCATACCGGGGCATTGGAAGCAGGAGGCAGGACCTATGCATTTTTAGCCAGTGGGCTGGATATCTGTTATCCCAGGTCCAATTATCAACTGTATCAAAGGATCCCAAAGCAGGGAGCCCTGCTAAGTGAATTCCCCCTGGGGGTAGCTCCGGTGGCAAGATTTTTTCCGGCAAGGAACCGGCTCATAAGTGGAATGAGCCGCGCGGTACTTGTTATGGAAGCAAGACTTAAGAGCGGATCTTTGATCACAGCAGATCAGGCCTTAGAGCAGGGGAGGGATGTATATGCTCTTCCCGGTCGCATTGGAGATTCTATGAGTGAGGGATGTAACCACCTGATTGCCCAGGGTGCCATGATCATTACCTCCAAAGAGCAACTGATCTCGAATCTGACACAGTTTCCGGAATTTGTTGCAAAACAAGGAATTGACACACAATTCAATAAATTACACCTTGAAAAAGAAGAATTACTGGTGTATAGTTGTTTCGATTTCTATGCCAAGAGCGTAGAAGAAGTACAGCAGGAAGTTGGATACGATCTTCTGACTCTGCTGTCTATTATTTTGAAATTATGTGAAATGGGCTGTCTGAAGGAAGTTTTTCAGAATCAATACATCCGTGTGGCGTCCGTTTTTCACTAAGGAAAGGGTAGTTACATGGCAAAGAATCTGGTGATCGTAGAGTCCCCGACAAAGGTTAAGACCATTAAGAAGTTTTTGGGGAGAAATTATCAGGTCATGGCATCCCAGGGACATGTTAGGGATTTACCTAAGAGTCAGCTGGGAATTGATATAGAACATGATTTTGAACCGAAGTACATTACGATTCGTGGTAAAGGTGAACTTTTGGCGGCACTTCGTAAGGAAGTGAAAAAGGCAGATAAGATCTATCTTGCAACGGATCCGGATCGTGAGGGAGAGGCCATCTCCTGGCATCTGGTCACTGCATTAAAGCTTCAGGATAAGAAATTTTATCGTATCACCTTTAATGAGATCACCAAGAACGCGGTAAAGAATTCTTTTAAGGAGTCAAGAGACATCGATATGGATCTGGTGGATGCCCAGCAGGCCCGTCGTGTTCTGGACCGAATGGTAGGTTACAGTATTTCTCCTCTTTTATGGGCAAAGGTAAAAAGAGGTCTGTCAGCCGGTCGTGTCCAGTCTGTGACACTGCGTTTGATCTGCGACCGGGAGGACGAGATCAATGCATTTATTCCCAAGGAATATTTTACCCTGGATGCAAAGGTCAGCCATGGAAGGCAAAAGCTTCTTCTTCATTATCACGGCTCCCCCAAGAAAAAGGTCATCGAAAGCAGAGAAGAACTGGAAGCTGTTATGGAAAATGCCAAGAGCCGACCTCTGGTGGTGGATTCTGTCAAGAAGACCGTAAAGGAGAGGAAGGCTCCCCTTCCTTTTACCACATCCACTCTTCAGCAGGAGGCCTCCAAGGCACTGAATTTTGCCATCGTCAAGACCATGCGGGTGGCTCAGCAGCTGTATGAAGGTGTAGAGATCAAGGGAAGCGGTACGGTCGGACTGATTACCTACCTTCGAACCGATTCTGTCAGGATTTCTGATGAAGCGAAGGCGGATGCCGCTGAGTTTATCCGGGAACAGTATGGCGCTGAGTACAATTGCGTGGTGGCAGATGCAGCCAAGAAGAGCGGCAAGAATATTCAGGATGCGCATGAGGCCATAAGACCGGCCAATCTCCATCTTTTGCCTTCCCAGATCAAGGAATCCCTGTCAAGGGATCAGTTCAGGCTGTATCAGCTGATCTGGCGCAGGTTTATGGCATCTCAGATGGCAAATGCCAAATATGAGACCACCTCACTTCGGACAAAGGCCGGAGATGATGTATATACGGCTTCCTCCACCGTATCTCTCTTTGACGGTTTCCGCCTTGTATACACGGATGCGGATGAGGAAAAGGCGCAAAAGCCGGTGGACTATTCTCAGTTGCAGGAGGGGGATGAACTGAAAATCACAGAGTTTGATGATAAGCAGCACTTTACCCAGCCTCCGGCTCACTTTACAGAAGCTTCCCTGGTTCATACCTTAGAGGAGCTTGGAATTGGTCGTCCTTCCACATATTCACCTACCATTTCAACGCTTTTAAAGCGAAGATATGTGGTGAAGGAAGGAAAGAGCATTTACGTATCCGAACTTGGAGATGTGGTCAACGGCATCATGAAGGACTCCTTTCCGGAGATTGTGGATACAAGCTTTACCGCCAATATGGAAAGCCTTTTGGATGGTGTAGAGGAAGGAACCGTAGAGTGGAAGTCTATTGTGCGTAATTTCTATCCTGATCTTGAGAAGTCGGTGGAAGTGGCGCAGGAGGAACTGGAAAAGGTCGAGATCAAGGATGAGGAGACAGATGTGATCTGCGAATCCTGTGGTCGCAATATGGTGATCAAATACGGCCCTCACGGAAAGTTCCTTGCCTGTCCTGGATTTCCGGAGTGCCGGAACACAAAGCCGTATTTGGAGAAGATCGGGGTTTCCTGTCCGAAATGCGGCAAAGACGTTGTGATTCGTAAAACAAAGAAGGGTAGAAGGTTTTACGGATGTGAAGACTACCCGACCTGCGACTTTATGAGTTGGCAGAAGCCGGTAGAAAAGAAATGCCCACGCTGTGGAAATTTCATGGTGGTTAAGGGGAACCACATTGTATGCTCTGATGCATCCTGTGGATACATGGAGGACAAAAAAGAAGATGATGATGCATCATAATTTTAATTGCTGTGAAAGTCACAAAAGTTAGAAAAACTGTTTGAATTTTACGACAATTGATGCTAGTATTGAATTAGAATTCGGATATAGACAATAGGAGACAATAATGAGCGTTCAATTGCTGGATAAAACACGTAAAATTGGAAAATTACTCCATAACAACAACTCTTCCAAGGTTGTATTCAA
>CADCQT010000097.1 GCA_902803645.1 uncultured Lachnospiraceae bacterium
CCTGAACAACCCGGCCTACACCAAGTACTATATTGACTACGGCGAAATCAGTTCCTATCCGGAAGGTTATAAAGAGAATGCCGGTATTTTCTGCCACAACAATCCATGGATCGCATGTGCAGAAACCGTTCTCGGACACGGAAACCGGGCATTTGAGGTCTTCAAGAAGACCTGTCCGATCTATCTTGAGGAGATCAGCGAAGTTCATCGTACCGAGCCATACGTTTACTGCCAGATGGTTGCAGGTTGCGATGCTCCTACCTTTGGTGAGGGTAAGAACAGCTGGCTTACCGGTACTGCTGCATGGACTTTTACAGCCATGAGCCAGTACATTTTAGGAATTCAGCCTGAGCTTGACGGTCTCCGTATTAACCCCTGTATCCCTTCTGACCTGAAGGAATATACACTGGATCGTAAGTTCCGTGGTGTTACCTATCATATTACCATCAACAACCAGGCCGGTGCCCAGAAGGGTGTTACCAAAATGGTAGTAGACGGAGTAGAAACTGATTCCAATCTCATCACTCCTGTTACCGGAAAGAGCGATGTTGATGTAGTTGTTACCATGGGCTAGAAAGTTATCAACATTTTTCGTTAAACATGTCAATATTATACAGGATAAGCTCTTACCCCTCCTTGAGCCCCTCCTGTTTTATTGAAAAATCCCCCCGGATCGAAGCTTCCCACTCGATCCGGGGGGTATTTTATTGCTACATTGTAATGACCTGCGTTACTTGCTGTTTTCCATTTCCTTCTGTTCCTGTTTTTCCTGACGCAGTTTTTTAAAAAAAGAAGTCAGCATGGAAGAACACTCTTCCTGGAGTACATTGTCGACAATCTCCACCTGATGATTGAAGCGACTTTCCTGTAAGATATTCAGCACAGACCCTGCACATCCCGCCTTCGGATTATAACTTCCGATCACCACCCGGGGAATTCTTGCCTGCACAATAGCTCCGGCACACATAGGGCAGGGCTCCAGGGTAATATACATGGTGGTCTCCTCTAACCTCCAGTCCCCAACCTTCTTACAGGCCTTCTTAATTGCTGCGATCTCTGCATGTGCAAGCACCATCTTATCCGTATTCCGTCTGTTATAACCCCGGGCAATGATCTTACCATCCATTACGATCACACAACCAATTGGCACTTCCTTCAGGGCCTCCGCTTTCCGTGCCTGCTTTATGGCAGCTGCCATATATTTCTCGTGCATTTTCTGCTCCTTAAGGATTGCCCGCTCCTGTGCCAGTTTCTCTACCTTATCATTGATGATTTCTTTGATTCCCATAATCTCTCTCCCGTTCCTTACTTCGCATCCTTACCTTCTTCTTATGCAACACATGAGGAGTCTTTATTTATTGTAACACTAGCCTTCCTGTCATGCTATAATTGTATTTGTGACATCGATAATTTTATGTAAGGGGCATTTTAATGAACGATACTTATTCGACACAGCGTCTTGTGCTTCGGATCCTATCTCCGGAGAATGCAGGGCTTGTAACGGAATTTTATAGACGTAATGCTGAGGACTTCAGTTTATATGAGCCCATCAATCTGACCAACGCCCGTACCGTTCATTATCAGAGACAGATCTTAGAATATGAACAGCGATATTTTCGTGCCGGTTCCATGGTACGGTTCTATTTCTTCGAGAAGACATCTCCCTTTACTGTGATCGGCACAGTCAGCTTTCGGGAGATACGACACGGTCAGTATTCTTCCTGTGTCTTCGGTTATAAAATGGACAAGGCATTTCGTCGTAAGGGTTATTGTTTCGAAGCCTTATCCCTCACCATAGAACTGGTGGCCAGAGAATTCTCCCTTCATCGTATCTATGCGGATGTTATGCCGGAGAATACGGCCTCTATTTCTCTTCTGGAGAAGCTGGGATTTCAACGGGAGGGATTACAGCGGGAGACTGTGTATCTCTCTGGTCAGTGGCGCGATCACTACCTTTATAGCAGGATCTTTCCGGATCACTAGAATCAGCAGGCTTTTATATGGGAAAACGCAAATTTATGAGTACCCGTGTTTTAAAACCGGGGATTCGCATCGACCAGTCCATTATTGCCAAGGATGGACGTATTTTAATTCAGAAAGGCACTATTTTAGACGATTTCCAGATTGATTATCTTTTAACACAGGGGATCATGGGAATCTATATTTACGAGGGTGTTCCTGACTTGGATGAACAGCAACTGAATATTTCCGCCGCCACTCAGAGGGTGATCGAGCAGAACCGCAGAGAGGACCCGGTGAAGGTCTCTCTATCTGAAAGTGTCCGCAAGCAGGTGGGAGAGGGCATCTCTCATCTCTTTCGCAATACGGAATCTTCGGATTTCACCAAAGCTTCCAACACCATTGCCAGCGAGCTTGAGAACACCATTATCAATAACGATGCCATCGCAGTGGACATTCGGGAACTGAAGGTCAGTGACGAGTATACTTTCCGGCACTCTGTGGATGTGGCTACCATTTCTCTGATCATCGGTAAGAAGCTGGGTCTTAAGTCCGAACAGCTTCATGAACTGGGTATGGCCGGTCTGCTTCACGATATCGGTAAGTCCAGAATCCCTCTGGAGATCCTGAACAAGCCCGGAAAGCTGACAGAAGAGGAATTCGAGATCATGAAGCTTCACTCTACCTACGGCTATAAGATCCTGAAAGAGAAGAATCAATTTAGCCCGCAGGTCCTCTTAGGTGTACTGCAGCATCATGAGAAATTGTCCGGCCGTGGCTATCCCATGGGAAATCAGGGCAATATGATCCATCTCTACGGACGGATCATATCCGTAGCAGACATATTTGATGCTTTGGTTACCAAACGTCCCTATAAGGAACCCTACGGTCAGAGAGAGGCCATGGAGATCCTTCTGGCCATGGGAGATGATCTGGATATTAATATCCTTACCGCCTTTAAGAAGAGCATGATCCTGTATCCTGTGGATTCCATCGTCAAGCTTTCCAACGGTAAGCTGGCCAAGGTAGTGAAGAACCATCCGGATTATCCTATGCGTCCCACGGTGGTGGAGCTGGATACCGGCCGTGTCCTGGACCTGTATGGTGATTTTAAATGCAATAGTCTGGTACTGGAATCCTAGACTGCCTTATTTTTAATCTGTCTACTAAGCTGTGAGGACTTTCCTCACAGCTTTTTTATTTCATTTGTAATTACAATCTCCGACCGGGATAAATGCTACATGCCATGTCCCTCGAAGCAAGACTTGAATAATCGAGTAGGCTGACTCCTACTCGATTTCAACTCCGTTTCACACCTCAAGGCAAAGCCTTTCGGTGTTCTACAGTCGCCTAAGTC
>CADCQT010000098.1 GCA_902803645.1 uncultured Lachnospiraceae bacterium
ACATCATCCACCACGTTGATCTTGCCTCTGGCCTCATCAAAATGTTCCGAGGTGACACCTACGATCAGATAGTCTCCCAGTTCCTTGGCGTTCTTCAGAAGATTATAATGACCTTGATGAAACAGGTCATATGTGCCATATGTGATTACCTTGGTCATACTATATCCCCCTTTTCAAGTCTCTCTTATCTTATTATATCGGAGTTCCCCCATGATTTGGACATAAGATTTTATTTTCATTGCGAAAACCTCCTGAATTCCTTTAAAATAAAGGCAACGAACACAAAGGGGGATATCATGACATTTGAAGATGATTTTTTCAAAGACGAAGTAAGGGAGGGATTTTTGGTTCCCTCCCTGATGAAAAGGACCTGGGCTGCAGAGCTTAAGACCCTGCAGGTACTTTTGGATTTCTGCAGGGAACATGACCTGAAGATCTACGCCGACTTCGGAACACTTCTTGGTGCCATCCGCCACAAGGGCTTTATTCCCTGGGATGACGATTTAGACCTTTCCATGCCAAGACAGGACTATATGCGGCTTATAGAATTAGCCCATGACTTCCCGGCGCCCTACCGGCTCAAATCCATCTACACCATGGATCGTTTTTCCCAGTTCCATATCGTTCTCTCCAATTCCCGGCGGCAGAAATTCACCTATGCACCGGAGGTGATGGAGGAATTTTACGGCTGTCCTTTTTTCATTGGAATCGACATCACCCCCATGGATTATCTTCCCAGGGACCCGGGAATCCGGCGGATGCAGCAGATTCTCTACAAGATCGGATACCAGCTGTCCTACGACCTGTCCAGAGGCTGTATTGCCATCGAAGACGGGCAGATCCAGGCAGGTCCCCATGCCGCAGATGATCCCTCTCCCCACGTGGATTCACCGGAGGAATTTCGGCAGTTGCTTGAGAATTTCCAGCGTTACACCGGGGCCTCCCTTTCTCTCGATGAAAAGCTGCAGAAGAACATTATGCTCCTTACGGACCGGATCGCCATGAGGTTTGGACCGGAGGATGGAGACGAGATCAACTACTACGCCAGAATGGCCTACTGGGCCGATGCCACTCCTTCCATAAGGCCTGCCAGACTGGAGGATAAGATCATAGAAGTTCCTTTTGAAAACATCATGATCCCTGTTCCCGAAGACTATGAAGAGCTGCTTTTACTCCAGTTCGGACCACAGTGGCAAACCCCCATTCAGGAATCCACCCTGCACGATTATCCCTTCTATAAGTCCCAGCTGGAAATCCTTCGGATGGAGGGACATGGAGAATTTGATTAAGAGACAACAAAGAATGACCGATAACTACCATATACAAAAAGGAGGTACGCAATGAAGCTTCAATTTGATGATACATATTTTAAGGGGGAGACGATCGACGGATTTTATGTAGATCCTTTGATGAAGCGCAGCTGGGCTGCCCAGATGGAAGTACTGGCTGTCATCGATGACATCTGCAACACCTATAACATTCACTACTTTGCAGAATGGGGCACCCTCTTAGGTGCTGTCCGCCACAAAGGATTTATTCCCTGGGATGATGATATGGATATCGGAATGCTCCGAGAGGATATGATCCGCTTCCAGAAGATCGCTCCGGAGGTACTCCCCGAGGGCTTTGAGCTGATCAACTACAACACGGAACCGGACTGGGACAATATTCTGATTCGTGTCATGAACGGTAAGCGCGTCAACATCGATGAGGATTATCTGGATCGTTTCCACGGTTGTCCCTTCGCCGTAGGAATCGATATTTTCCCCATTGACTACATTCCGGAGAATCCGGCTGACTATGACATGCAGATCAATCTTATCGCCATGCTCTACGCTGCCAAGAATGCCTACGCCACCAAGGGATTTGGCCTGGCCAACGCAAGATATTATGCGGTACAGGTAGAAGAGGCCCTCAATGTCAAGATCGACGAGACCGGCAACGTCAACCGTCAGCTGCTACAGCTCATCGATGCCGTTTCTGCCATGTACGGACCGGAGGATACCAACTCCATGGGAATTCCACTCCGGACCTCCTATGCCGGAGATCAGCGTCTTCCCAAGGAATGCTACACCACCCTTCTGATGCAGCCCTTTGAAGGCACACAGATCCCCATCCCCATCGGATACCACGAGATCCTGTCCAACTATTATGACGATTACATGAAGGAAGACCGGACACCAGGACATGACTACCCCTTCTATGAGGAGCAGCTGGGAATCCTTAAGAATTACCTGCAACAGAATCCCCAGTTCTATTCCGATCGTCTGAAAAAGATCCTAGAATAAGAGTTTTTCTCTAAAATCATCCAGTGCCACATCTTCCCGGAAGCAGGCCATAGCCTCTCTAAGAGCTGCCTCTTCCGGTATGGGCAATGTCCCCTTCTCAACTGCATTCAAAATAAGAGCCAACTGATCCGGCCTGTTTTTTTCAAAAAGATATCCGGTGATTCCCGGCTTTATGAGCTCGATCATCCCCCCCACCGGTGTGGAGATCACAGGAATTCCGGAGGCCATGGCCTCTACCGTCACAAGGGCAAATCCTTCATAATCCGACGCGAGAATAAGAAAATCAATATCCATCCGCTGATTCTGAAGATACAGCCAGGGTTCCTGTTGCCAGCCGCAAAAGGTTACCTGCTCCGCAAGGGAAAGTTCCCTTGCCTGCTCTTCCAGTTCTCCCCTCTGATCCCCGTCTCCAATCACCGTAAGGTGCCACTCCTGTGATACCTGATCCAGAGCCTTTAAGATTACATCCACTCTCTTTTCTTCTGAGAGCCTTCCCACATATAAGAGATTATGACTGATCTCCTTTCGCCCCTTTCCGGCAGGCTTACAGCATTTTTCCAGATCCACCGGATTATATACCACCCTTACCTTCTCTTCTCCCAAGATCTCTGCGATCTTCGCCCCTTCACTTTTTGTCAGGGTAAAAACCCGGTCCGCCTGAGATAAGTGGGGAATCCCGCCTACATCGTATTTTTCGTAGGTGGCCACCGGTCCATGAAGCCAACCGATGATCTTGCAGCTCTCCTCGCATCCTACGGTTCGGATGACCTTCCTTGCAATATAGGACAGGTAGGGCCAGGGGGTGGCAAGGATCAGATCCGGACAGGTGCTTTCCTTCAGGAAGGTGGCATAGATATCGTAAAACTGTGAAATATGTTCCACCTTATGATCTGTAAGGGGACGAAAATCAATGGAGGGATCCAGCCAGCTGTCATGCTCCCACACCAGCTGTACCACCCGGACATGATAACCATGGCGGTTCAGATCAAGAGCCACCCGGTTGATTACATGTTCCACCCCTCCTCTACCGGAATAGGGCACTAAAATATCGATCATCTTCTCCTGCATAGGTACCTCCCTGTTACTGCCTGACACAGGTTTCTTCCCTTTTATTATATCAGTTCAAACTCCTTAAGCGCCTTGTAAATTCCATCCTCCTTCATATCTGCTGTCACATAGTCAGCCGCCGCCTTTGCATCCTCTGTTCCATTTCCCATGGCTACGCCGACACCGGCACATCGCAGCATATCCAGGTCATTGACGGAATCCCCAAAGGAGATGGTATCCTCCACCGGAAGATCCAGCAGCTCACAAACCTTATGAATCCCTCTTCCCTTATCATGTCCAAAGGGTACCATTTCCACCACTTCGGAATTGTGTATCAGGAAACTGTACTGTCCTTCAAGTTCCTTTTTCACCGCCGGTACATCGCAGCCCTTGGTATCACAGGAGAGCTTACTGATCTCCCATTCTCCGTAATGATCCCGGATGGTCAGAAGATTTTCCCCCAGCTCGCTTACCAGCTTGCTTCCGTATGGATCTCCTCCGAAGTCTTCCATATCCATGTACAGATTGTTCTTCCCTTCCAGAATCGGCTTAAATCCAAAGGAACGAACCGTCTCTACCGTATGGATCGCCTGCTCCTTCGGAATCCTGTGATAATACAACACCTTGCCATGCTCTTCGATCATGGTTCCACAACCTGAGACGATGCCATCGAATCCGATGCTCAGCAGATGCTCTGCTGTTACGAACCCCCTGGTCCGGCCCGTGTTTAAAAAAGCCAGATGTCCGTTTTTCTGCAGACGATGAATCGCCTCCACCGTGGACTGTGGAATTACGTTATGAATATCCCAAAGGGTTCCATCTATATCAAAAAAAACTGCCTTCACATGTCACCTCTTCTTTTCCGTATCGGTTTATTCCAGTCGTCCCCCGACTGTGATAAAAGGGACAGCGTACCTCTGTAGCACTGTCCCCCTCTCGCTTATTGCTCTGTTTCTGTTTTCTCGGATGCCGCCTGTAACAGCTCCACCTTCTTCGCAGAGTTCCTTCCCTTATAGAAGGATGCATAATCCTCTGCCACCTTGGAATAGTACTTGATGGCCTTATCCGTATCTCCGTTTTTCTCGAAGGACTCTGCCAGACGGTAGAGTGCATCTCCGTTCTCGTAAGTGTCATCGATCTTGATGACAGTCTTGAAGGCGTCAATGGCTCCGGCATAGTCTCCGGCATCCATCTTCTGACGGCCTTCCTTATACTTATCCTCCATCAGCTTTGCATCCACGGATTTGCTGACTTCCTCATAAATGGACTTACCGTTGGTGTCCAAAAGCGTCTTGTTTACCTTGGAAAGAGCTGTGGATGCCGCCTCGTTATCCTCTTCCTTAACACAGTTCCAGGCTGTGATCAGCTGCTCATAGGAGCCCTTCACATCCGCCTGTCCCTCATACTTATCCAGCTTCTTTTTCAGAGTATCCACCTGTTCCTTAAGGGTATTGGCATTACTCTGAGAAGATGCCGCCTGGGAATTGGCATTCACCAGGGCGGAGGCTGCATCGGAATTGGCCCTCTGCTTCATGGTAGGCACCACAAGGAAGACACAGACCAGCACACCGATCACTGCTCCGATCAGGATATTGAAAAGTCCGCTCTTGGAATTATCCAAAGCCTCAATAAAGGTCTGCCGAGGCATACGGACCGTATCATTCCCGTCGGTAAAATCTACCACCTGGCTCTGCTGAGGCTTCTTTTTCTTATGGTTCTTCCTTGCCTCCGCCAGATGAGCCCGCACCTCCTGCTGATAACAGGTGGTCAGTGCATTGTTACTGTCGATCCGGCCTGCTGCCGAAAGAGAGCGGTTGGCCTCCTGATACTTTCCCTCGCGGATATCCAACAGGGCAAGAAGCTGATGCGCCCGCACCATCTTGGGATTGGCGGAGAGAACACGCTTTAACTGTATCCTTGCCAGATCATAATTCCCGTCCTGACAGTAGGCGATGGCCTGGTTGAACTTCTTGGTGGCGTTATCGATCCGGTCAAACATTCCGCTCTTTCGCTGCACCATATCCAGATACCGATCCGCCTCATTGTCCTCCGGACAGAAATTCTTGGAGATCACCCATTCCCTAAGGGCAAGGACCGGCTCACCAAACTCCATGTATACAAGACCTAACAGGTTCCTTGCATCTGTATGTTTTTTATTATAACGAAGGGCCCTGGACAGACAGATCATGGCCCCTGACAGGTCATGGCGCTTTGCACGGGCAAGGCCCTCATTATAGGCCTGATTGGATGACGCTATGATCATCCGGTAGGCCTTCTGATGAGCTCCGCAGTAGGGACACCTTACCGCCGTATCTTCCACCGGGGATCCGCAGTAAAAACAATCTTTCATGCCAATCTCCTTAATTCTTGCCTGACTGGTGATCGCTTGTCATCTGCTTAAGGATGTCGATCATATCCGTCAGGTCCTTGTTCTGGATGGCGTCCTCCGCCTCCTTCACTTCCATGCTTGGCTTGAATTTCTTTAATTCTTCATCAAAATCGATCATCAATTGCCTCACTTCTCCAGCACAAAGCCTGCCGGCAGCAGCTGTTCTAAGGTGTATGCATCATATGCATTTCCATGATCCTTCACCAGAAGGATCCGAAAATCCCCGGAACAGAATTCTCCCATAACCTGTCTGCAAATCCCGCAGGGCGGGCAGGGGTTTCTGTCATCTCCCTCATGTCCTCCAGTGATGGCAATCGCGACAAACTTCCGCTCTCCCTCACTGACAGCCTTAAAGATGGCAGTCCTCTCCGCACAGTTGGTGGCTCCGTAGCTGGCATTTTCTATATTACATCCTGTATAGACCTTCCCATCCTCTGTCAAAAGGGCCGCCCCTACCCGGAAACCGGAGTAGGGAACATAGGCCTTTTCCATGGCTTTATGGGCCAGTCTGCATAGTTCTAAATCTGTCATTACATCTGCTCCAGACGGGCGCTTACATCCGCCATCATCTGCTCGTACTGTGCCAGCTTCTCCTTCTCTTCGGCTACCTTTGCCTCCGGTGCCTTAGACAGGAACTTCTCATTGGAAAGCATTGCACGGCTTCTCTTCAGCTCACCCTCAAGACGCTTCTGCTCTTTTAACAGACGCTCTTTTTCCTTTGCCAGATCCACAAGCTCATTAAGCGGAATGTACACGGTGGTATCCGGGATAATAAAGGATACGGCGGTCTCGTCAACCCCTTCGGTTCCTTCCTGAACCTTCACCTCACCGGCTCCTGCCAGACCTGCGTAGATTCCTGTATTTTCTGCGAAGAGCTTTCTTACCTTCTCATCGGATGATGTAATGATAAGGGTTGCCTTCTTAGATGGGGGTACGTTCATATCCTTACGAACCGTACGCATACCACGAACCAGATCCTTGGCACGGCTTAAGATATTCTCAGCCTGAAGATCCTTCTTCTCCTCGGCAAACTCCGGCCACTGCGCGATCATAATGGATGGAGCATCCGGATTCAGAGAACAGAAAATCTCCTCTGTGATAAACGGCATGAAAGGATGCAAAAGCTTCAGGGCGTCGGAGAGCACGGTCTTTAAGGTATAAAGCGCTGCATTTGCAGATACCTTATCCTCTTCTCTATTATACATACGAGGCTTAACGATCTCGATGTACCAGTCACAGAACTCTTCCCAGATAAAGTCATAAACCTTGGATACTGCGATTCCAAGCTCATACTTATCCATATTCTCTGTTACATCCTTGGCCAGGGTGTTCACAAGAGAAATGATCCAGCGGTCCTCTGTCTTCAGATCCTCATCTGCCGGCTTTGTCAGTTCAAATCCCTCCAGATTCATCTGAATAAAGCGGGATGCATTCCAGATCTTATTGGCAAAGTTACGGCTGTTTTCCACACGCTCCATGTAGAAACGCATATCATTTCCCGGTGCGTTTCCTGTCATAAGGGTAAGGCGCAGGGCATCGGCTCCATACTGGTCAATCACCTCTAATGGATCGATTCCGTTGCCTAAGGACTTACTCATCTTGCGTCCCTTGTCATCTCTTACCAGTCCATGGATCAGAACATGGTGGAAGGGTGACTTGCCTGTCTGCTCGATTCCGGAGAACATCATTCGGATAACCCAGAAGAAGATGATATCATATCCTGTCACAAGGACATCGGTAGGATAGAAGTAGTCCATCTCCTCTGTCTTATTTGGCCAGCCCAATGTGGAGAATGGCCAAAGGGCAGATGAGAACCAGGTATCCAAGGTATCGCTTTCCTGGGTGAAATGGGTGCATCCGCACTTCGGACATACATCCGGTGCACCGCCCCTCTGTACTACAAACTCACCGCACTCGTCGCAGTAGTATACCGGCATTCTGTGTCCCCACCAGAGCTGACGGGAGATACACCAGTCCTTGATATCAGAGAGCCAGTGCTCATAGGTCTTACCATAGTTCTCCGGTACAAAGGTCAGATCTTTGTTATGAAGGGCATCCAAAGCTGCCTTGCCCATTTCCTTCATACGTACGAACCACTGTGGCTTGATCATCGGCTCTACTGTTGTATGACAGCGGTCATGGGTTCCTACCGCATGGCTATGTGGTACTACCTTCACCAAAAGTCCAAGATCCTCAAGATCCTTAACCATGGCCTTACGTGCTTCGTAGCGATCCATTCCGGCATACTTGCCGCACTTACTGTTCATGGTCGCATCATCATTTAAGATGTTAATCTCCTCTAAGTCATGGCGCTTTCCTACTTCGAAGTCGTTCGGGTCGTGAGCCGGTGTGATCTTAACACATCCTGTTCCAAACTCCTTATCTACATAAGAATCTGCGATAACCGGAATGGTACGGTCTGTCAGTGGCAATGCCAGTTCCTTACCGATGATATCCTGATATCTCTCATCCTCCGGATTTACAGCGACTGCTGTATCTCCAAGCAGAGTCTCCGGACGTGTGGTTGCGATCTCCACGAAGCGTCCTTCTTCTCCTACGATTGGATAATTGATATGCCAAAAGAATCCGTCCTGATCCTCGTGCTCTACCTCTGCATCAGAAAGCGAGGTCTGACATACCGGACACCAGTTGATGATACGGCTTCCCTTGTAGATATATCCCTTCTCATACAGACGAACAAAAACTTCCTCTACCGCATCGGAGCATCCCTCGTCCATGGTAAATCTCTCTCTCTCCCAGTCTGCTGAGCTTCCCAACTTCTTCAGCTGGTTAATGATGGTACGTCCGTACTCATCTCTCCACTTCCAGCAGTGCTTTAAGAATTCCTCCCGGCCGATTTCTCTCTTATCGATGCCCTTATCCTTAAGCATATTGGTGACCTTCACCTCTGTAGCGATTGCCGCATGGTCGGTTCCCGGCTGCCATAATGCCTCATATCCCTGCATTCTCTTATATCGGATCAGAATATCCTGCATGGTATTATCCAGGGCATGTCCCATGTGAAGCTTTCCTGTGATATTTGGTGGCGGCATCACAATGGTAAAAGGTTTCTTATCCCGATTAACCTGGGCATGGAAGTATCCGTTATCTTCCCATTTCTGATAAAGTCGATCCTCGATTTCCTTGGGATCATAAGTCTTTGCTAACTGCATGTTCTTCCTCCTTGTATATGGCCTTTGCCTTAGGCTTCGGCCTGTCGTCTAGCGCCCGGCTGCAGGGTTCTCCATCCAAGAGGCACGCCCCGGGATGGATAAAAAAAGCCCTGTACAGCCAAACTGTACAGGGCATAATCTCCTAATCATGCGGTACCACCTGTGACGATCCTCATCTTATCCGTAACGTGGACGGGACGGGAGAACTTACTTCCTATAGATTCAGATCTTACTCTGATTCTATAAGCTCTGGTCTCTCCGGCTCCGAAGCTACCTTCTCTGCCCGCCTGTGCAGATGACCTTCCAGCCCATGAGTCATCCTCTCTTTGCCCGCCTGTGCAGATACTCCTCTTCATCTTCGCCTTTGCATAACTGTTCTTTATTATATCCCCTGGAAATGGAAATGGCAACCACGGATTTCCCGCATCTCTCCTGCTCCCGTTCCCCTTCCTTTTCTCGCCTTCTGTAAACATTTCAATTTTTTTAGTTAGACGCGTCTAATTTGGTGTTGACAACTGTAACCTCTCGTGCTATTATCTTTCATGAGCCGAGGAAATGAATGGCAGGGCTACTCACACGGCCTTGTTCCTCCTTCCTTCGCTTCAGAAAGTGAGGCTAATATGATCGCTAATGTTATAATTCTTGGAGTCGTTGCAATTTTAGTACTCCTGTCTCTTCGGAAGGTCCTTACGGATCGCAAGAGGGGTGGAAGTTCCTGTGGTTATAACTGTGCCGGTTGTTCCGGAAGTTGCTCACATACAAATCTTTCGGAAGA
>CADCQT010000099.1 GCA_902803645.1 uncultured Lachnospiraceae bacterium
TCTCTCTGCATAATAGCAGGAAGGTGGAAAATAATACCACCACGAACATTGACGTTCTTAAGTTCATCGGTACGTCTCGCAAGCGCCTGATCCAGGGCCTCCGGAGTACCTGTACACCAACCGTAATCAACCCAATCGCCGGACTCAACTACCTTGACAGCTTCATCGGCAGTGGTCAACTTCTGCTTATACTCTTCCTCGTAACCCATGATTCCTCCTTGTCATTCATACATACAATTCATACATTCATTGTGTGAAAAACTTCGTTAAAAAATTATCACACCAGAATTTTATTTTACCATGAAAATGGCGTCTTAGCAATCCATATATCAAAGGATAGGCATGGACGCAAGGTTATATCCCCAGGCAAACGCCGAGGCCGGCAAGAGCCAGGAAGTGGAGGGGATAAAAAGCATAGAAAAAGTATTTCATTTTTCGTCCCTGTTTTCCGTGATAGGCAAGGAGAGGAAGAAGCCCTAACAGGGCGATAAGTTCGCTGGGGTGGCTGAGCACCGCAAGAATGACCACCGCAAGGATATAGCCGGCGTAGGGACTTTTCTCCCGAAGGACATAGAGCCCTAAAATGGCAAGGACCCCGGCACCGCCGTAATCGCAACGGATGAAGTCCGCCAGAAGATAAAGACCGCCAATGACCAGGGCATTGCAGACCATGGAAAGGGAGGCGGGAAGATCCATCTCTTTGATCTTTTCTTTTGTGAATTCTAATAGCCACATGCCAAGGAACCCGAGAAGGAGGGTGATCATAACGTTGTTGTGACAGCGGATCTCAAAGATTTGCCGGTTTACCGCCAGATCAAAGGGAATCTCGGAAAGCAGGGCAAAGATCCCCAGCAGAAGGGCATGTTTTCTTCGGTTTGAGGTGTAGAAAAAACCTTCCACCAAAAGAAAGCAAAAGAGGGGGAAGGACAGACGTCCGATGCCCCGCAGCAAAAGGTCTGCAGTCTTTAGGGCTGATTGCATGGAGGGACTGCAGCTGTAAAAAAAGGCTGCACCCTTCGGTGTTATGCCCCAGATCACCCGCTCCAGCAGAACGGCGCCGATGTGATCGAGAACCATGGTGAGGATGGCAATCATTTTCAGGGTAAAAGTGGTTACTTCTTTTTTCATGTGTATTCTCCTGTCTTATGTAACGTAAGAAACATTATAACTTTTCATAGGAAAAGTGGAAAGATGAAAATTATTAGCACTCTTTGTTGACGAGTGCTAATAAACGTGTTATAACATACACAGATAAGAAACTCCAACAGAAAGGGGGCATAAGAATGAACATTAGCAAATTCACACAGAAATCCGTAGAGGCAGTACAGGCAACCGAGAAGCTGGCCTATGATTACGGAAATCAGGAAATAACCCAGGAGCACCTGTTGCTGGCGCTGATGCAGCAGGAGGAAGGTCTGATTCCCAGACTTTTCGAGAAGATGGAAATTGATGTGAAGTATTTCACCAATGACTGTGTTCAGATGGTATCCACATTGACGAAGGTGTCCGGAGCAGGGAATGTATATATAGGAAAGGGACTCAATGATGTTCTGATCCATGCAGAGGATGAGGCCAAGGCCATGGGGGATGAATATGTCTCCGTGGAGCATCTGTTTTTATCTATGATCGCTCATCCGGACCGGATGATAAAAGATAAGTTTAAGGAGTTTGGCCTTACAAGAGACCGGTTCCTTACAGCACTTTCCACAGTACGCGGGAATCAGAAGGTGACAAGTGATAATCCGGAAGATACCTACGATACCCTGGAGAAGTACGGATATGACATGGTGGAGCGGGCCAGGGAGCAGAAGCTCGACCCGGTGATTGGAAGAGATGCAGAGATCCGGAATGTGATCCGTATCCTTTCCCGTAAGACCAAGAATAATCCGGTGCTCATCGGTGAGCCCGGTGTAGGTAAGACGGCCGCCGTGGAGGGACTGGCTCAGCGGATCGTCCGTGGAGATGTGCCGGAGACCTTGAAGGATAAGAAGATCTTTGCCCTGGATATGGGAGCCCTTGTGGCAGGAGCCAAGTACCGGGGAGAATTCGAGGAGAGATTGAAGGCAGTACTGGAGGAGATTCGTAAGTCCGAGGGTAGGATCATCCTCTTTATCGATGAGCTTCATACCATTGTGGGAGCCGGTAAGACAGAGGGCAGCATGGATGCAGGCAATATGCTAAAGCCTATGCTGGCAAGAGGAGAACTCCACTGTATCGGGGCAACCACATTGGATGAGTACCGGAAATATATCGAGAAGGATCCGGCACTGGAGAGAAGATTCCAGCCGGTTATGGTGAATGAACCGACATTGGAGGATACCATCAGTATTCTTCGGGGCATCAAGGATCGCTATGAGGTATACCACGGGGTGAAGATCACGGATGCGGCCCTTGTTGCCGCGGCAACACTTTCCGACCGTTATATCTCCGATCGTTTCCTCCCGGACAAGGCCATTGATCTGGTGGATGAGGCCTGTGCCTCTATCAAGACAGAACTGGATTCCATGCCGGCAGAGCTGGATGAACTCAACCGTAAGGTGATGCAGTTGCAGATCGAGGAGACCGCTCTTAAGAAGGAGACAGATGCTCTTAGCAAAGAGCGCCTTGGGAATCTGCAGAAGGAACTTTCCGACCTCTCCGATGAGCTTTCTGTCAAGAAGGCCCAGTGGGAGAATGAAAAGAATTCTGTTTCCCGGGTATCCGAACTTCGTGAACAGATCGATGGGGTAAAGGGCGAGATCGCAACGGCCCAGAATAACTACGACCTGAACAAGGCGGCAGAGCTTCAGTACGGTAAACTTCCGGCCCTTGAGAAGGAACTTGAGACAGAGGAGGCCCGTCTTAAGACAAAGGATATTACCATGCTCCACGAGAGCGTGGATGAGGATGAAATCGCAGCCATCGTCTCCCGATGGACAGGAATTCCTGTGTCCAAACTGAATGAGACGGAGCGGTCTAAGATCCTGCATTTGGGAGACCTGCTCCATAACCGTGTGGTAGGACAGGAGGAAGCGGTAGAGAAGGTGACGGATGCCATCCTTCGAAGCCGGGCAGGCATCAAGGATCCGGGAAGACCCATTGGAAGCTTTTTGTTCCTTGGACCAACCGGTGTAGGTAAGACGGAGCTGGCAAAGAGTTTGGCAGCCTGCCTTTTTGATGATGAGAACAATATGGTGCGAATCGATATGAGTGAGTACATGGAGAAGTATTCCGTGTCCCGTCTGATCGGAGCACCTCCGGGATATGTGGGATACGACGAAGGAGGACAGCTGACAGAGGCGGTTCGAAGAAAGCCCTACTCTGTTGTCCTCTTTGATGAGATCGAAAAGGCTCATCCCGATGTATTCAATGTCCTGCTACAGGTGTTAGACGACGGCCGAATCACAGATTCCCAGGGAAGGACCGTGGACTTTAAAAACACCGTGATCATCCTTACAAGCAACCTGGGCTCCCAGGAACTTTTGGGTGGAATCGATGAGAAGGGAAATATTACGACCTCGGCTCGGGAAGCTGTGGAAGCAGAGCTTCAGCGCTCCTTCCGACCGGAATTTCTGAACCGGCTGGATGAGCTGATCATGTTCCATCCTCTGACAAAGGATAATATCGGACATATTGTAGGACTGATGCTTCGGGAGTTAAACGGTAGACTTCATGACAGGGAGCTTACAGTGGAACTGACCCCAGAGGCAAGGAATTATATTACAGACAACGGATTTGATCCGGTCTATGGAGCAAGACCATTGAAGCGGTTTTTACAGAAGCATGTGGAAACTCTTGCGGCAAGGATTATTTTAGAGGGCAAGGTCTCCATGGGAGATACCATCGTTATCGATCGTAAGGCAGAGACCGTCGAAGGAAACCCGGCAGCTTTTGCCCTGGCAGAGGATGGCAGAGCAGCCTCAGAAGATGACCTGTTTACAGAAGGCTCCGATGGAAACGGAAGGTTGGATGCCTTAAACGGCGGAGCTGCGGGAGAGGCCCTCTATGCCTATGTGAAAAAATAAGATGTGCTGTCGCTTTAGCAACGATATTGATATAATGGAGTAAGATAAAAGAGTTGCTAAAGGAGGGTATGCTTATGGGCGATCGTTCTTTTTCCAATGAAAATAATCTGGACCTTTCGGTCCCCCAGGGCTATCGGGAGTTTACGACAGATAATTCCAGCATCCCGGATGAACCGTCGCTTTGCGAGTGGTCCAGTCAGGAACAGATCTATGACCTTCATCATGAAGCCTTAGAGAAGATGAATTACGCGATAGCCCCCTTTACGGAGTCGGATTACAATGACAGATACAGGATCTTGGAGCGTAAGATCGCAGAGGAGATGGAGCGGGTCGGTATTCATACCGATCCGGGATCTGCGGCGGCGTTTTTCCGGGAGTATCTGATGGGGGAGAGGCAGTATTCCGTCCAGGAGGTTTTGAAAGTGGATGCCTCTCCGGAGAAGATGCTCTCTGTCATGGAAGAGTGCCTGTCCTATCTTAGATCCTTGCGCCGTGATCCGGCAGGTGCAGCGTCCCTTGGAAGAATGGTGGGGAAGACCCTGAAGGGGCTTTTGCAGTTGAAGTTTCAGGGGCCGGTGTTGGGGCGGCCGGCGGATGTGCGATGGAGTCTCAAGGAATTTCTGGGATTTCGACAGATGGCCCTTAAGCTGTCCGATGATTTCACTTCTTCCTATACTTCCATGAAGCTGGATGCAAGGGAAGAGGACAGTGTTATTAAGGAGGCTTTTTTAGAGGCAGCCGGAGGAGGCAGGGAATTGGAGGATTCTCTTCGGGTATTGACGTCTGTTGCAAAGGGCTTTTACTTCATGCTGGACCACTTCAATAGAAGAGCGGAGTCTCCGGCGCAGCGGGCCATGGCGGTGCGGCAGTATATGGATATGTACAATGCCATGGTGCGGTCCACTTTGGAGGACTATGCCGTGGGACAGATCTTCGAGGAGATTCATGGACTTAAGAACCGGCTGGATGCCATTTCCTATTATGGCGTGGGCAATGATTATGTGGATTCCTATGGTTTGAAGCGGATCAATGCTCTTGATCGTCTGGGGAGGGACTACCTTCATGGAGACATTGATTTTCCTGAAGAGCTTGAGAAGGAGAGACTGCGTCTGAAAAAGGACGGAAGAGAGAATATCCAGGACAGTCAGAACCGAACCCTGCTTACCGTGGTGGCCCGTATTTTCAATGATTCCATTGAGAAATTCCGGGGGAAGCTGGCTTTTTTGCATACGGTAGCTTTTGAGGAACTGACGCCGGATCAGCTGAGGCTGGTGGGCTTTGTTTTTTCCAGTCAGTTTTATTATCTGTATCATCAGCAGCAGGCGGATGTGATGCAGGAGATGGGAGTTACGGAGTTTGACCTGATCCGAATCGACGGGAAGAGTGTCCGGGAGGAGGCAGAGCAGGCTTGCGCCCCCTTGGATGAAAAGAGCAGATCCTCCTATATGAAGGCGCTGGTTTTGCGGGCTATGCTTTCGGCAGAGCAGAGAGTGTGGATTGGTATCTATGGTCAGACCCCGGAAGGGTATGAGCTGGTATCTATCCCCTATACCAAGAGGACAGCCTATCTTGGCTCTCAGATTTTTTCCACTGTGGGCAATGATACTTTAAGCCGGGCACAGGATAATGTGGTGGCCTGCCTGAATGCGGTGGAGCAGCGTCAGATCGAGCGGAAGCTGATCCCGGGAGTGGAACTGGCAGCCTACTATATGATCCGGGATATTTTCGGATATGAATTGCTCCGGGAATTGGATCGCAGGGGAGGTTCTCCCTATGATTATATTACCGTCAATACCGAGCCCTTTATGTCGGTGGCTTCGGAATTTACCATTGACGGGGAAGGGGTAACAGACAATCTGGTGGAGCTTGGCATGGTGATGACGGTGCTCCGTGTGGATCCCAACAACGATATTATCATTCATCTCCCCCTCTTGGAGGATGGGGAGATAATAGAGGACAGTGGTATTTCCATTCATGTGGAGCTTAGTCCTACGGATATTCAGATGAATCTGCTGATAGGAGCGAAAAACACCATGAAGCAGGCCATCTCCCGTTATCGGATGGATCTGTACGATCAGCTTCTTGCCCTTCAGAGTAAGAAGCATGCCATTAACCCGGACAGTGCAGAGTATGTGGCCCTTCGGGATCGAACCATTGAGATGGTGCAGTTGGCAAGTAAGGTGGTCTATAAGGGACGCTACCATGAGAAGGATATGGATGCCCTTAAGGGGCAGCTTAAAAGCCTTCAGGAGGGAGCAGCCGCCTATATTGCCCGTAAGATGGAGCAGAGCAGTGGCCGGGGACTTCCGGGATCCCTTCGGAGAGTCCGGTTGCAGGCGGCGGAGAATATTGAGAGGCTGACCCTTCCCTCTCAGATCTTAGGAGCCACCTCTTATGAGGAAATGGCCGGAGAGATGGCGGCAGAACTTTCGGAAGTCAACCGTGAGACCAGAGAGAAGCGGATCATCCGGGCACAGAAGAGAGAAAATAGAGAATGATTTGTGCGCCTGTTGCGGACAAATGTAATTTGCACACGGAAAAGAACTTGCAATGCCACGCGGGTATTGGTATTCTATTAAAGGTTTTATAGGATATCATAACCTCCCGGGTGGCATTTTTATATGGATCTTTTTGATTATATGAGACAACAGAATCAGGAGACGGAAGCTCCGCTGGCTGCAAGGATGCGCCCCACAACCCTTGATGAGGTGGTGGGACAGCAGCATATCATCGGTAAGGATAAGATGCTTTACCGGGCGATTCGGGCGGATCAGCTCAGCTCCGTTATTTTCTATGGTCCACCGGGGACCGGTAAGACCACTCTGGCAAAGGTCATTGCCAACACCACCAAGGCGGAGTTTACACAACTGAATGCAACGGTTTCCGGTAAGAAGGACATGGAAGAGGTTGTTTCCCGGGCGAAGGATAATCTGGGGATGTACGGTAAGAAGACCATCCTTTTTGTGGATGAGATCCATCGCTTTAACAAGGGACAGCAGGATTACCTTCTACCCTTTGTGGAGGACGGGACACTGATCCTGATCGGAGCCACCACGGAGAATCCCTATTTTGAGGTGAATGGCGCGTTGATCTCCCGTTCCATCGTATTTGAGCTGCGGGCTTTGGAGGATTCGGATATCCGGTCCCTGATCCTGCGGGCAGTAAGCGATGAAGAGAAGGGGATGGGCAGCTACCATGCCGTAATAGATGACAAGGCGCTTACCTTCCTTGCAGATGCGGCCAACGGAGATGCAAGGAAGGCCTTGAATGCGGTGGAACTTGCTGTCCTTACCACAGATCCCGGGGAGGATGGGATGATCCACATCGACCTTGGGGTGGCGGAGGAGTGTATCCAGAAGCGGGTGGTCCGTTATGATAAGACCGGAGATAACCACTATGATACCATTTCCGCTTTTATCAAGAGTATGAGAGGAAGCGATCCTGACGCAGCGGTTTATTATCTGGCTCGTATGCTTTATGCAGGAGAGGATGTGAAGTTTATCGCCAGGAGGATCATGGTCTTTGCTTCCGAGGATGTGGGGAACGCGGATCCCATGGCTATGGTGGTGGCAGCTTCTGCAGCGGCAGAGGTGGAGAGGGTCGGAATGCCGGAGAGTGAGATCATCTTGTCCCAGGCAGTGACCTACATGGCAACAGCTCCCAAGAGCAATGCAGCCTATATGGCCATCGCTTCGGCCAATGCCGTGGTGAAGGACACCAGAACAGATCCGATTCCGGTTCATCTTCAGGATGCCCATTATAAGGGGTCCGCAAAGCTTGGTCACGGGGCGGGATACAGGTACGCCCATGATTTTAAAAATCATTATGTGAAGCAGCAATATCTGCCGGATTCCCTTGTGGGAAGAGTCTTCTATGAACCCACAGAGATGGGGCATGAGAAAAAGATCCGGGAGCATATGGAGAAGATTCGCCGGGAGGCAGAGGAGTAAATCCCTTTGTTTTAACTCAGTCGGAGAAATCCCCCACCTCTAAGCGTTAGCGTAGGTGGGGGGTATGAATCGAGTAGGCTGACTCCTACTCGATTTCAACTCTGTTTCACACCTCAAGGCAAAGCCTTTCGGTGTTCTACAGTCGCCTAA
>CADCQT010000100.1 GCA_902803645.1 uncultured Lachnospiraceae bacterium
AGATTTTGAGTGATTTGATTTTTTCTTTTTTTTTTACCATGCCGGTGTTCTTTGTTATGGTCATCGGCTATGTGTTTCGGCAGTTTGAGATCTTAAGTGAGGATTTTGCTGCAAAACTGAACCGGTTTGTATTCAAGGTGGCGCTGCCGGTGAATCTGTTTCACCAGCTTTGCCGGGTGAATATTGCAAAGGCCTGGGATACCTCCTATGTGCTTTTTTGTGCTGTGGCGACCCTTCTTTCTGTTGGAATCGGGCTTCTTTGCTCTCTTCCGGTGAAGGATAGGGGAGAGCGGGGAGAATTTATCCAGGGAGCCTATCGAAGCAGCAGTTCTCTTCTGGGGATGGTCTACATCGAAAATATCTACGGCCAAAGTCCCATGGGACCACTTATGATGATCGGCTCTGTCCCCATCTACAATATCATGGCGGTTATCATTCTGACATTATCTGCACAGCAGGGAGAAGAAGAGTCTTTGTCTGAAAAATTAAAGGATTCCATGGTGGGGATTGCGACGAATCCGATTATTCTGGGAATCCTCATAGGGATAGGGTGGGCACTGCTTAAGCTTCCTATGCCGGCGATGGCGGACAAGACCATAGGTTATATCGGAGGGACAGCCTCCTCTCTTGGACTTTTGTCCCTGGGAGCGATGGTGGATCTTAAGGCTATCCGGGGCAGGCTCCTTCCTATCTTTTCTGCAACCTTCCTGAAATTGGTGGGATTTGCAGCGATCTTTTTGCCTCTTGCGGTGTGTCTTGGCTACCGAAGAGACCGCCTTGTGGCTCTTGTGATCATGCTGGGTTCGGCTTCTACCATGGCAGGTTTTGTTATGGCAAAGAACATGGGGCATAAGGGAAATCTGTCTTCGGCGGTAATCATGCTTTCGACACTTTTGTCTTCTGTCACCCTGACATTCTGGATATACATCCTTCGAATCAAGGGTTTTATTTAAAAACAGAAAGTCATGGATTTGATATTTTTGTTTTATATATGCTAGAAATACCTTCCTGGTCTTTGTATGATGTGGTACAGCGAAGAAAGTCTTCGCCGGAGGACATATACAAAGTCAGGAAGGATTTTTTATGGGTAAGATATCATATCTGGATCGAAACGGAACATTTCAGTTGGAACAGCCGGAGAACTACAGCTATCTGTATTTTCCGCTGGCGAGTGAGAAGGGGCTTAAGAGCAGTATTACGCCGAATCTGGGTGGAGATAGCAAGAGGGATCAGGAATCCTTCCTTTTAGAGCCGGTAAGTTCGGAGAACCTTCATAATAACAGAAGTACCCGTAATTTCTGGTGCCTTCTGGATGGTGAGCAGGCCTGGTCAGCAACGGGCGCATCTGCAGAGGCAGAGGCGGGCCGTTTTACAAAGGATCAGGAGAAGAGTTCGGTGACAGCCGGATTTTTATGGCATAAGCTGAGAAGAGAGAATGAAAAGCTGGGAATCTGCTCAGAAATCACTTCCTTTGTGCCTTTTGATGATGATGTGGAAGTTTCTATCGTTACCATTACAAATACCGGAGATCGGGATAGGGAACTGGAGTTTTATGCGGCAGTTCCACTCTATGGAAGAAGTGCGGATAATATTCGAGATCACCGCAATGTAACTTCTATGTTACACCGTATATATGCGACCGGGGACGGTGTAACTGTTATACCAACCATGTCTTTTGATGAGAGGGGGCATCAGTTGAACCACACCAAGTACGATGTGTGCGGAAGTACAGGAGAAGGGGAGGAGCCTTTTGCTATCTATCCTACGGTGGAGGAATATCTTGGAGAAGGCGGTACCTTCCTTCGCCCGGGAGCGGTTTACAGGAAAGAGGTAAGGGATCGGTACCGGATCGCCGGGGACGTGGTAAACGGAAGAGAAGCGATGGGGGCTTTTCGTTTTAATAAAAAAGAATTGAAGGCGGGAGAGAGCCTTACCTATGTGATCTGGATGGGAATTGCAGAGGAGAAGGAAGATCTTGCCAAAAAGAGCGGAAGATATAATAGCGCAAAGAAGGCAATGGGGGCGCTGGAGAATACAAAGGATTACTGGCAGAAAAAAGCGAATGTGGATTTCCATGCCGGGGATGAAGGATATGACAACTTCCTGAAGTGGGTCAGCTTCCAGCCCTTCCTTCGTTCCATCTACGGGTGTTCCTTCCTTCCGCACCATGACTATGGAAGAGGGGGAAGAGGATGGAGAGATCTGTGGCAGGATTGTCTGTCTCTTCTGATCATGGATCCGGCAGAGGTGAGAAATAATCTGGTGAACAATATCGCCGGTGTGCGTATGGATGGAAGTAATGCCACCATCATTGGAAACAGGCCGGGAGAGTTTGTTGCAGACCGTAACGGAATTGCCAGAGTGTGGATGGATCACGGACTTTGGCCTTTTAAAACGATCCTGTTCTATATTCATCAGACAGGAGATCTTTCTGTACTTCTGGAAAAAGCGCCCTATTTCAAGGATGCTCAGGCGGGAAGAGGAACCATGACCGATGAGGCATGGGAGATCAGCCAGGGAACCTGGCAGAAGGATAAGGCCGGCAGAGAGTATCAGGGAAGTATGTTGGAGCATATCCTTATCGAGCATCTTACAGGCTATTTTGAGCGGGGAGAGCATGATATGATGCGCCTTCGGGGGGCAGACTGGAACGATGCTTTGGATATGGCCAATGAGAGGGGAGAGAGTGTAGCCTTTACGGCGGCTTATGCCGGCAACTTAAGAGAGATGGCTTCTTTGCTTTTGACATTAAAGGAGAAAGAGAATATTACCTCCATTCCGGTGGCAGAGGAGATGATGATCCTACTCCATGGTACAAAGGAGAACAATCCTCTTGGGGAATACCAGGAACAGGTAAAACATACAGTTAGCGGGGGACAGGTAGAGGTATCTTTGGATGAGCTCTCCCATGCCCTTGACAAGAAGGCCACAGAACTGATGGAGACCATCCGCAGCACCCAGTGGATCAATGAAAATGAAGAGAGCGGCTGGTATAACAGCTACTATGATAACAGTGGAAGGGCAGTGGAGAAGGCCGATGGCGAGAATACCCGTATGATGCTCACAGGGCAGGTATTTACCATTATGAGTAAGACAGCGGATGATGAGCATACCGCTAAGATTGTAAAGGCTGCAAAGCGTCATCTTTACCGCAGACAGATTGGCGGATACCGGCTGAATACGGATTTTAAGGAACTGAAGATGGACCTTGGCCGTATGTTTGGATTTGCTTATGGGGAAAAGGAAAACGGGGCTGTATTCTCTCATATGACCGTTATGTATGCCTATGCATTATACAGCAGAGGTTTTGCGAAGGAGGGCTATGAGGCCTTAAATACCTTGGCAGAGGCTTCTCTTAACTTTAACACCAGCCGGATCTATCCGGGAATTCCGGAGTACTTTAATGCGGATGGAAGAGGTGTATACCACTATCTTACCGGTGCAGCGTCCTGGTATCTTATGACCATGGTGACCATGGCCTTCGGTGTCCGGGGAGAGTATGGAGATCTTCGCCTGGATCCACAGCTGGATCTGGCACAGTTTGACGAGAAGAATGAGGCATCCCTTGGGCTTGTGTTTGCCGGCCGTAGGATCCTTGTGACCTATCATAATCCTGAAAAGCTGGAGGCGGGATCCTACCGTGTTGCGTCGGCAACATTAGATGGAGAGCAGATTACGTTCCGGGAGAATAAACTCTGTATTCCAAGAGAGAAGATCGCCGGATTGTCCGAGGATAATCAGCATATTATCTCTGTGGAACTGGCGTAAAACCAAGGGGGATTTGAATTGTTCTAATTTCGCATAAAACTTTTTCTGTTTTTTATGAAAAAATGTTGACAGAGGGAGAGAAATCCTGTAACATATCATTTGTTCGCAGGAATGGCGGAATTGGCAGACGCGCAGGCTTCAGGTGCCTGTGGTAGCAATATCGTGTGGGTTCAAGTCCCATTTCCTG
>CADCQT010000101.1 GCA_902803645.1 uncultured Lachnospiraceae bacterium
GAGGATGCGCACGGATTCGGACAGGAATTTGTCTGCTGAAGCAGACCCGAATCCGGCGCGCAAGACTCGCGAGCGAGTCTTGACAAGAAAAATATCCTGATGGACGACCATAATCTTATAATAATGTTAAAGTTCCTGAGCTAAAATAGGTTCAGGAACTTTTTTATACCTCTGAACCGAACATAAATTTTGTTACATTTCCACAAAGAAAGGAAGAAAAAGCAGATATAGGCAGTGGAGCTATAGGGTGACACTATATGTTGTGGCATCCACCCTCCTCCACTTGATCCCACCATCCTCCACACGCCGCAAAGCCCGTATCTACGGGCTTTTTGCCTTGCAAACCAATACTATAATGCGTAAAATAAGTACAAAAGTGGCTCAAAGTGGTAGGAAGTGGAAGAAAGTGGAAGGGGGTGTTCCTTATGTTCATGGGTGAGTACAGTCACACGATCGATCCTAAGGGACGCCTGATTGTTCCGGCAAAGTTCAGAGAACAGCTGGGGAGCGAGTTTGTACTGACCAAGGGCCTGGACGGATGTCTCTATGGGTATTCCTATGAAGAGTGGCATAAGTTCGAGGAACACTTCCAGAACCTGGGTAGCATGACCAGTAATGTTCGTAAGCTCACCAGGTTTTTCTTCGCTTCCGCCTGTAACCTGGAGATCGACAAGCAGGGAAGAGTACTGATCCCGGCTAACCTTCGTGAGTTTGCCGGACTTTCCAAGGATGTGGTTCTTGCAGGTAACTTGAACCGTATTGAAGTTTGGGATAAGCAGAAATGGGATGAGGCAAATACCTTTGATGATATTGATGAGGTTGCCGAAAGCTTTGGAGAGATGGGGCTGAATATCTAATGGAGTTTAATCATTATTCCGTAATGTTGCAGGAGACCATCGAGGCTCTGCAGATCAAAGAAAATGGGATCTATGTGGACGGAACCTTAGGGGGAGCCGGCCATTCCAGCGTGATCGCTTCTCGTCTGTCCGACGAGGGACGGCTCATCGGCATCGATCAGGACCGGGATGCCATTGCGGCAGCCAGCCAGAGATTAAAGCCTTATGAGAGCCGTGTTACCATTGTCCACGACAACTACGAACATATGGCAGAGGATGTAAAGCGCCTCGGCATTGATAAGGTAAACGGCATCCTGTTAGACCTGGGGGTGTCCTCTTTTCAGCTGGATACAGGGGAGAGAGGATTTTCCTATATGCAGGAGGAGGCACCTCTTGATATGCGAATGGATCAGGAGGCTTCCCTTACGGCGGCAGATATTGTAAACACCTATTCCGAACGGGAACTTTCCCGGATCTTAAGAGATTACGGAGAGGAGCGCTTTGCCAATCGGATCGCGAAAAATATCGTTACGCAGCGGGAAGAGCATCCTTTTAAGACAACAGGTGATCTGAATGAGGTGATCCGAAGGAGCATCCCCATGAAGAATCAGAAGACGGGAGGACATCCTTCCAAGAGAACCTTCCAGGCGATTCGGATTGAATTAAACCGGGAGCTTTCCGTGTTAGAGGATCATCTGGATGAGATGATTGATCTGCTGGAAGAGGATGGCAGATTATGTGTCATCACCTTCCATTCCCTGGAGGATCGAATCGTAAAGAGCTGTTTTAAGCGCAACGAACATCCTTGCACCTGTCCTCCGGATTTTCCGGTGTGTGTCTGTGGTAAGAAGTCCAAGGGGCATGTCCTGACCCGTAAGCCGATTCTTCCATCAGAGAAAGAATTAGAAGAAAATTCGAGGTCACGAAGTGCCAAGCTTCGGGTCTTCGTTAAGAAACAATCAACAAGCAGCGAACCAGTATAGCAGATCGACGGGAGAGTCGAGAATAGATTGGTAGGGGCCTATGAGAGAGATACAGAATTATTATTACGAGAGCGGAGCAGAAGCACATCAGTTTGAGACCATGCCGGATCATGAGGAACGACTGAGAAGAGAAGAGGAGCGTCGTCAGCGTGAGCGGAGGATGCGGGCGAGAAGCAATGCAAGACTACTTCGCGCAAAAAAACGTAAGATGGTCTCTCTTACAGTAGCGGTTCTGATCTTAGGATGCTTTTTTTCTGGATATGTTTATCTGCAGAACGGCATCACCAATAGTATGAGCAGCATCTCTAAGACCCAGAAGGAATTAAGTGACTTAAAGGCGGAGAATGCAGCCATCGAGAGCCGGATCGCTACCACGGCAGGCCTGGATCAGGTGAGAAAGAAAGCCATGAAGAAGCTGGGGATGAAGTATGCCACCAGTAAGCAGGTCAAGTACTATACTATGAAGGACGAAGATTACATGAGTCAGTATACAGAGTCTGACAAATAAGATAGAATAGGTCAGGCGCCAGAATGGCATCATTCTGGCGCTTGTTTCTTATGTTAGATGTGTTAGATAAAGGTGATGAACATGGCCAAAAGACGTAGAAGGAAAAAGCGTGTACGCCAGGTGAGGATCATGAAACGGATGCAGGCAACCCTGGTGAAGTGTTTTGTGATCGTTTGTGTTTTTCTTATCCTTCTGGTGATTCGCGTGATGACGATCCAGATCGTAGACGGACAAAGATACCAGAAGATCGTATTGTCTCAGCAGGGATATTCCAGTAATATCATTCCCTATAAGCGGGGGGATATTGTGGATGCCAAGGGAAGTGTGCTGGCTACTTCGGTGGATGTGTACAACGTGATCCTTGACTGCAAACAGCTGAATGAGGAAGCGGCCAAACAGGAAAAGCGTGCCCGAAAGAAGGGGCAGACATATAATGAAGAGGAGGGTATCGTAGCAACCACCGCCTATTATCTGTCAAAGAGCTTTCCCAAGATCAAGGAGGAAGAGATCCGGGGTTATGTGGCAACGGATCCAAAGAGCCAGTACAAGGTCCTTCTAAAGCAGGTCAGCTACAAAAGGATGAATGCCTTCAAAAAGAAGATGGAGGACAAGGAGACCAAAGACAAGATCAAAGGGGTCTGGTTTGAAAAGGAATATAAAAGAGAGTATCCCTATCCCACACTGGCATCCCAGCTTATTGGTTTTACAGCCTCCGGCAATGAGGGTGTAACAGGACTTGAGAATCAGTACAACAGCCTGTTAAACGGAGTCAACGGAAGGTCCTATGGTTATCAGAATGAAAATGACCAGATGGAGAATACGGTGGCTGAGCCAAAAAATGGAATGACGGTGGTCACCTCCATTGATTTGATGATCCAGAACACCTGCATGAAGGAAGTGCAAAAGTATAATAAGAAGCTGGCGAAGGGGGGCAAGAGAGGAAGCCTTAATACTGCAGTCCTTGTGATGAATCCCAACAACGGAGAGATTAAGGCGATGGTATCCTACCCTACCTTTGATTTGACAAATCCAAGGGATCTCTCCGGAGTTTATACCGACAGCCAGCTTTTGAAAATGAATGATACGGAAAAGTTGGATGCCTTAAATGGAATCTGGCAGAATTTCCCGGTAAGCTTTACCTATGAGCCGGGATCAACGGCCAAGCCCTTTACCGTATCCATGGGTCTTGAGACCGGAGCCCTAAAGGGGAACGAATCCTTTATGTGCGACGGAGGACAGCGTTTTCCGGGAAATGTATTTGTCCGATGTGAATCCCACCACGGAATCATTGATATCCGCCATGCCCTCATGTATTCCTGCAACGATGCGCTGATGCAGATTGGAAGCAGAATCGGAGCCAAGGATTTTGCAAAGTATCAGCATCTGTTCGGATTCGGACAAAAGACCGGGGTGGATCTCCCGGGAGAACCGAGGACCGACAGCCTCCTCTATGATGAGGATGCATTAGAGAAAACACCGGTAAACCTGGCTACCAATTCCTTTGGCCAGAACTTTAATACCACCATGGTTCAGTTGGCCAGTGGTTTTTGTTCCCTGATCAATGGAGGGAACTTGTATCAGCCCCATGTTATGACAGAGGTAAGGGATGATGCGGGAAATGTAGCCAAGCAGTACGATCCGGTGATCGAGAAGAAGACGGTGTCAGCGGCAACCAGCCAGAAGATCCGAAATTACCTTCGCTCTGTTGTCACCGGAGGAACAGGTGTGACAGCGGCAGTAAAGGGCTATGATATCGGAGGTAAGACAGGTACTGCGGAGAAGCAGCCCCGTAAGCAGCATAAGTATCTGGTATCCTTTATCGGATTTGCTCCGGTGGAGGATCCCCAGCTGGTGGTGTATGTGGTAGTCAATGAGCCAAATGTCAAGGACCAGGCCCACTCCACATATGCCCAGGAGGTGGCCCACAATATTCTAAAGACCATACTTCCGTATTGTAATATAGAAAAAAAGAGTAGTAGTAAGAAGGAGAAGTAAGACATGTCAGGTTTAGGAGTATCCATTTGGACGATATTGATTCCATTGATCGTTGCATTTGCGGTAGGAGCAGCATTAGGACCGGTGGTGATCCCTTTTCTTCGTAAGTTAAAAGCGTCTCAGACAGAGCGGGAGTATCTGGAGAGTCATGTGGCAAAAAACGGCACACCCACCATGGGCGGTGTTATGATCCTTGTGGCTCTTTTGGTTGGAACTGTGATCTTAGCCCCCTCTCACCCCAAAGTGATTCCGGTGCTGGTCCTCTCCATTGGCTTCGGACTCATCGGCTTTATCGATGACTTCTTAAAGGTGGTCCTTCGCCGCTCTGACGGACTGATCGCATGGCAGAAGATGATTCTGCAGATCGTAGTGACCACCGTCTTTTGCGTGTACCTGATCTACTATACCAATGTGGATCTGAAGCTGATGGTGCCCTTCTCCGGCGGAAGCTATCTTGATCTTGGATGGGTGGCAGTGCCGATTTTGTACTTTGCTGTTATCGGAACCGTAAACGGAACCAACTTCACCGATGGATTGGACGGGCTGGCATCCTGTGTTACCCTGGTGGTGGCACTGTTCTTTTTGGTGGCCTCCATTCTTTTAGGTGGAGAACTTGAGCCTGTATCCGCAGCCATGATGGGAGCTCTTTTAGCCTTCCTTTTATATAACCATTATCCGGCAAAGATCTTCATGGGAGATACCGGATCCCTTGCCCTTGGTGGTTATGTGGCCGGAGTGGCCTACCTGCTTCAGATGCCTCTTTTCATCATTATCGTAGGATTTATCTACCTGCTTGAAGTGGTATCCGTGATCCTTCAGGTGGGGAGCTTTAAGATCACCCACGGAAAAAAGAGAATTTTCCGTATGGCACCCATTCATCACCATTTTGAAAAGGGTGGATGGAGTGAAATTCGCATTGTGATCACCTTTACACTGGTAACTGTGGTATTATGTGTACTTGGAGTTATCGGTTTAAAAGGATTTTGATTGAGGGATAGGAGTTAGTCAAATGTCATATTTAATCGTTGGTATGGGAAAAAGCGGAGTTGCAGCAGCAGGCCTTCTGCAGGAGAAGCAGCAGGAAATGGTCCTGTTCAACAGCTCGGATATGGACGCGGAGGAGTTCTATAAGGAGCATCCTTCTCTTAAGGGGATTCCCTTTTATACAGGACAGTTACCACCGGAAGAACTTGAAAATATAAAAACGGCGGTTCTCTCTCCGGGAGTACCTCTGGATCAGCCCTTTGTAGAGAGCCTTGTAGAGCGGGGCATTGCCCTCTCCGGGGAAGTGGAGCTGGCCTATGCCTTAGGTAAGGGAGAGGTGGCAGCCATTACAGGAACCAACGGTAAGACCACCACCACAGCTCTTACAGGAGAGATCCTGAAGGCTTATTATCCGGATGTGAGAGTGGTGGGAAATATCGGGATTCCCTATACTTCCGAGGCGGGAAGCACCACGGAGGAGACAAGGATCGCAGCAGAGATCTCAAGCTTTCAGTTAGAGACCATAAAGACCTTCCATCCGAAGGCGGCAGCCATCTTAAATATTACTCCGGATCATCTAAACCGCCATCATACCATGGAGAATTATATCAAGGCCAAAGAGGATATCACCAAAAACCAGGAGGCCGGAGATGTTACGGTATTAAACTATGAGGATGAGGTTCTTCGTGCTTTTGGCAAGACCTTACATACGAAGGTGGTATATTTCTCCAGTGAAAGAGAACTTCCGGAAGGCCTTTATTATGACAAGGCAGAGGAAGCCATCTATCAGAAGAAGGAGGGTCAGAAGGAGAAGATCATCGATGTGGATGAACTGAATATCCTAGGGCTTCATAATTACGAGAATGTCATGGCGGCTGTGGCTTTGACACAGGCCCTTGGGGTTCCTTTGGATTCCATCCGGGAGAGCCTTAAAAAGTTTGAGGCGGTAGAGCACCGGATCGAGTATGTCTGCGAGAAGAGCGGCATTAAGTTCTACAACGATTCTAAGGGAACCAATCCGGATGCAGCCATTAAGGCTGTTGGAGCCATGAACCGTCCCACCTGCCTGATCGGAGGGGGATATGACAAGGGCAGCACCTATGACGATTGGATCGCATCCTTCGGAGATAAGATCAAGAAGCTGGTGCTTATGGGTGTGACAAAGGATGCCATTGCAGCCTGCTGTGACAAGCATGGTTTTAAGGATTACGAATTCGCTTCTTCTCTGGAAGAGGCCATCGATATCTGCTATAAGAATGCCGAGGCAGGAGATGCGGTCCTTTTATCACCTGCCTGTGCAAGCTGGGATATGTTCCCAAGCTACGAAGTAAGGGGAACGGAGTTTAAGGATTATGTAAGAAGTCTTCCGGAGAAATAGGAATGGTAAAAGTAACAAGGCGAAGAGAAGGAAAAAGAATAAAAAGACCGGGAAAGGTAAGATACTTTGACTATGGCTTTCTTGGGATGGTGTTCGTGCTGCTTGCATTCGGCCTTGTGATGCTCTATTCTTCCAGTGCCTATTTCGCAGCCAGCCATTATGGAAGTCCCACCTACTTCCTGAAGCGGCAGATGATCATGGCGGCCATAGGTCTTGTGGCCATGGCGGTGATGGCATATCTGCCTTACCAGCTTATGATGAAGTGTGATAAGACCATCTTTCTTGTGACCTTCTTTTTGTGCTGTGTTGTACTGGTGGTGGGACATGAGGCCAATGGACAGGCCAGATGGATTCCCATCGGAGGTATACGGTTTCAGCCTTCAGAACTGGCTAAGCCGGCAGTGGCGGTGGCTATTGCCAGCTGGATCACCAAGAAGCGGGATAAGCTTTTTCGGCTGGAACATATGGGAATAGGCCTTCTTACCACCGTGGTCATGGCAGTTCCCATTCTGCTGAATAACCTTAGTACGGCGGTCATCGTTGGAGGGATCGGCATTGCCATGATGTTTGTTGCCACCAAGCGCAAGTTTGAACTTGCGGGGATCACAGGAGCCCTGGGGGCCCTGGCTCTTTTGCTTACCAAATTTAAAGGTGGCTATCGGAGCAGTCGAATTGCCAACTGGCTCCACCCGGAGCGTGCCAGCGATGATGAGGGCTACCAGGTACTGCAGGGACTGTATGCCATTGGATCCGGCGGTCCTTTTGGCAAGGGACTTGGGTCCTCGGTCCAAAAGCTGGGTAAGATACCGGAAGTTCAAAATGATATGATCTTCACTGTTATTGTGGAGGAGCTTGGAATCTTCGGAGCTGTCTGTGTGGTGATCATGTTTTTGATCCTGCTGTGGAGAATGATGTTTATTGCCGTTCATGCCAGAGATATGTTCGGTTCCTTCTTGGTGATTGGGATCATGGTTCATGTATCCCTGCAGGTCATCTTAAATATTGCGGTGGCCTCTAACACCATTCCCAATACGGGAGTTACCCTTCCCTTTATCAGTTACGGAGGAACCTCACTTATCATTCTTCTGGCGGAGATGGGAATCGTATTATCGGTATCAAGGCAGATCCCTTTGGATCAGCCGGAACTGTAGAAAGGAGAAAAGATGCGAAGAAAAAAGCAGCGATATTCTCCCTTGCGGTATTACCGGTGGAATGTGATCCTTGGGGTGATCATCTTTTTCCTGTCCATTGCTGTTTTGTCTATTTTTCTCTGCCGTGTGGATAAGTTCACAGTGGAGGGGAATAAGATCGTCAGCGAGCAGGAGGTGATGCAGGCATCTCTCTATGAAAAATACCAAAATAACGGACTCTTTGATGTGCTTTACGGGAAATTTCATCCTGCAAAGAATGTGGAATTCGTATCGAAGATTAAAGTGACCATGAAGGGATTTCACGAAGTGGTCCTTAAGGTACAGGAGAAGGATCTGGGGTTTTACGTAAGAGATGATAAGGACCGGTTGGTCTACTGTGATAAGGATGCTGTTGTGGGACAGATCTCACAGCGGCTGGTATCGGATATTCTTCCGGTCAGCGGCCTTTCGGTGGCAGCAGGGAAGGTGCAGGAGGGGCAGGTCCTACCGGTGGCAGGAAACCGGATCAACGCCCTGAAGGTACTCCTTAAGAACAGGAAGACCCGTAAGATCAAAATGGACAGTGTAGATTTCACAGAGGATGGAAATATTCTGGTCAAATCCGGTCAGATTCGGGTCAAGCTTGGAAACCGCAGCGGACTGGAGGAAAAACTCCGGAGACTTGCCTACATCCTTCCCATGCTGGATGGCAAGAAAGGAACACTACATTTAGAAGACTTTTCAGAGAATAACACAGATATTGTGTTTGATTCGAAAAAAAAGACAGGCTGATTTACAAATAAGTCTTGCGAATCAGCCTAGAAAAACGTATTATATTTTTATATGATTTAATCGAAAGAATATGACATTGACCGTTCATATAGATAGGATAGGAGGAGCTACCTGTGCTTGAGATAACAGAGGAAACTAACGGAATAGACGGCGCTAAGATCATCGTTGTGGGAGTCGGCGGTGGCGGTAATAATGCTGTGAACCGAATGGTAGAAGAAGATATCAAGGGAGTGGACTTCCTTGGAGTGAATACGGATAAACAGGCCCTGGATCTGTGTAAGGCACCGAACCTGCTTCAGATCGGTGAGAAACTTACCAAGGGATTAGGTGCCGGAGGACAGCCTGAGGTAGGAGAGAAGGCAGCACAGGAGAGTGCTGAGGATATCTCTGCAGCCGTTAAGGGATATGATATGGTTTTCGTAACCTGTGGAATGGGCGGCGGAACAGGAACCGGAGCAGCTCCTGTTGTAGCGCAGATCGCCAAGGAGCAGGGTATCCTGACTGTCGGTGTTGTAACCAAGCCCTTTACCTTTGAGGCTAAGACTCGTATGAATAACGCCATGGGCGGAATCGACCGTCTGAAGGCGAATGTGGATACACTGATCGTGATCCCCAACGACAGACTTCTTGAGATCGTGGATCGCAGAACATCCATGCAGGAGGCACTGACCAAGGCGGATGAGGTACTTCAGCAGTCCGTACAGGGAATTACGGATCTGATCAATACACCGTCCCTTATCAATCTTGACTTCGCAGATATCCAGTCTGTCATGAAGGAAAAGGGACTTGCCCATATCGGAATCGGTGAGGGACAGGGAGACGAGAAGGCCAACGAAGCAGTACAGCAGGCTGTATCTTCTCCGCTTCTCGAGACAAAGATCGATGGTGCTACCGATGTCATCGTGAATGTATCCGGAGATATCTCCCTTCTGGATGCAAGTGATGCGGTTAACTATGTTAAGGATCTTGTGGGTGAGAGTGCCAATATTATCTTCGGTGCCAAGGCAGACGAGTCCATGACAGATATGATCAAGGTAACGGTTATTGCAACAGGCCTCGAAGAGGATCAGAAGCAGAAGTCCTTCTTAGGAGGTATGCACTATGCCAACCAGAATCCGATCAGCGGAATCGGTGCAGGTGCAGCCAGAACACAGGCTACTTCCCGTCCTAATACAGGATTTGGACGTCCGGCTACAGCTAATACACAGACTGCTTCAGCTACAGCCACACGTCCGGCTGCAGGTACGACACCGGGTGGTTTTACCGGTCTTACCAAGCCGACCCAGCCTACCAGCAATGTGAAGGAAGTGAATATCACAATTCCAGACTTCCTTAAGAAAAAGTAATATATTCTATGATGAATATTCCCCGGAAGAGAATCTTCCGGGGATTTTTGCGTTCTCGTGGAGTAAATCGGTAGTGTGGAATATCAACAAAAATATTGAAAAATAGCGTCTGTATTTGTACAATATAACTATATATAGAAGGGAGGCCCCTATGAAGATCACATTTTTAGGTGCGGATCATGAAGTTACCGGCAGCTGTCACTACGTAGAGGTAGGAGATAAGAAATTTCTGGTGGACTGTGGTATGGAACAGGGCCCGGACATTTATGAGAACCAGGAGATCCCTGTTGCAGCATCCGGTATTGACTATGTGTTTGTAACCCATGCACATATTGACCATAGCGGATTGTTGCCGCTTTTGTATTCCCATGGCTTTCGGGGACAGATCTTTGCCCAGGAGGCCACCTGCGCTCTTTGTGACATTATGCTTAAGGATTCTGCCCATATCCAGATGTCTGAGGCGGAATGGAAGAACCGTAAGGCCAAGAGAGCAGGAGAGGGAGAAGTGGAGCCCTTGTATGATATGGAGGATGTTATCGGTGTGCTGAAGCTTTTTGTACCGGTGCATTACCATCAGAAGATCCGGGTCTGTGACGAGATCACCGCAGAGTTTTATGATGCGGGTCATCTTCTCGGATCCGCTTCCATCTGTATTGATCTAAGAGAGGAAGGGGAAGAGCGAAGAGTGGTCTTCTCCGGAGATATCGGTAATCCCAATCGGCCTTTGATCAAAGATCCGGAGTATCTGACCAGAGCGGACTATGTGCTGATGGAGTCCACCTATGGCAACAGAGACCATGGAGGAGAGGGAGATTTTGCGGTTGGACTTGCCAAGATCATTGACGAGACCCTAAGCCTGGGAGGCAATCTGGTGATCCCGGCATTTTCTGTGGGAAGAACCCAGGAAATTCTCTACAATATCCGAAGGATCAAGGAAGAGAAGCTTTTGACCTATGTAAATCCTGGTTTTCCTGTGGTTATGGACTCCCCCCTTGCAGTGGAGGCCACGAATGTCTATAAGCTGAATGTGACAGAATGCTTTGACGAGGCAGCCATCGATATGATCTCCAAGGGGATCAACCCCATTGGTTTTCCGGGACTTAAGGTAGCGGTGTCACCGGATGAGTCGAAGAGCATTAACTTCGATCAGACGCCGAAGGTGATCATCTCTGCCTCCGGTATGTGTGAGGCCGGCCGGATTCGGCACCATCTGAAGCACAACCTGTGGAGAAGCAATTCCACCATTCTTTTTGTAGGATTTCAGGTTCCGGGGACTTTGGGCTTTAATCTTCTCAACGGAGCGAAGGAGGTGCGGCTCTTCGGAGAAGAGGTGAAGGTGGCAGCAAGGATCGAGAACCTGCCGGGGATCAGTGGACATGCGGATCATGATAAGCTGCTGGATTGGATCAGTGCTTATCAGAAACCGGTGAAGAAGGTCTTTGTCGTCCATGGAGACGATGATGTGGTGGATAAGTTCGCTGGAGAGGTGGAGGCTGTAACAGGTATTCCTGCTATGGCTCCCTATTCCGGAGACTGCTTCGATCTGATCACAGGAGAGCAGATCACCACCGGAAGCCGGGAGCGCAAGCAAAAGCCCAAGGGTAAGATCCGGGCATCTTCCAATGTTTTTATGCGTCTTATTGCTTCCGGACAGCGTCTTATGCATGTGATCGATAAGTGCGAAGGTATGGCCAATAAGGATCTGGGTAAGTTTGCAGACCAGATCAATTCCCTTGCAGACAAGTGGGACAGAGATCGGAAATAGCTGCAGAAGAACCATAATGACCCCATGACCCTGAGGATGGAATCGTCCATCCTTAGGGTTTTTGTACGGTGCAAAGGCCTATATCTTGTGCTATGATAGTAGGGTATTTTAGTTATAAGGAGATGCAAGAAATGGATACAAAACATTTAGACTTACTGCGTCAGCAGATGAAAGATAACGGGATCGATGTCTATGTGATCCCCCTTTCGGATTATCACATGAGTGAATATGTAGGAGATCATTTCAAGGGAGTGGAGTGGATCAGCGGATTCTCCGGAACCAATGCCACCCTTGTAGCCACAATGGATGAGGCGGGTATGTGGACCGATGGAAGATATTTTATCCAGGCCCGTCAGCAGATGGAGGGTAGCGGAGTGGGGCTCTTTGAGATGGGAGAAGAGGGAGTTCCTACCGTGGAGGCCTATATTAAGGACAAGCTTTCTGAGGGACAGACCTTAGGTTATGACGGAAGAGTCTTCTCTGTCTCCTGGGATCAGAAGATGTATGAGATCACAGAGGA
>CADCQT010000102.1 GCA_902803645.1 uncultured Lachnospiraceae bacterium
ATGAAAAACGGTCACCCTCAGGTAAAAGAGATCGCCGCTCATGTCACCGACTTTACCAATGACGAAGACGGTGTTATGCGAGAGTTAAGAACCCTATAGAAAGAATGTAATGACAATGAAACCAATTTCCTTCCTTAAGGAAGTCTTTCAGCTGACCCTTGCAACCTTTATCGTTGCTGTCGCTGTGTTTTTCTTCCTTGTGCCAAGCCACGCCGCTGTCAGCAGCATCACCGGCCTGTCCATTGTACTGGCCAACTTCTTTCCGCTGACCATATCCCAGCTGACCATGATCATGAATGTATTCCTTCTGATCATCGGCTTTATCACCTGCGGCAATGAATTCGGCGCCAAGACCGTATATACCTCCATTCTCCTTCCGGCCTTCCTTCGGCTCTTCGAGATCCTGTTCCCGAAGTTTACCTCCCTTACAAAGGATCCGGTGGTGGATGTGGCCTGCTATATCTTCGTAGTCAGCATCGGAATCAGCATTCTCTTCAATATGAATGCCTCCTCCGGCGGTCTGGACATCGTGGCAAAGATCATGAACAAATATCTTCGTATGGACATTGGAAAAGCCATGGGCCTTTCCGGAATGATCGTCGCCTTCTCTGCCGCCCTGGCTTATGATGGCAAGACCGTTGCACTTTCCGTTCTTGGAACCTATCTGAACGGAATCATCGTGGACCAGTTTATCTTTGATCGCAACTTAAAGAGAAGAGTCTGCATCTTTTCCCCCAAGGAGGATGAGATCCGAAGGTTCATCATCTCGGAACTTGGCAGCGGTGCCACCATCTATCGAGCCATCGGCGCCTACCGGGAAAAGGAACACCGGGAGATCATCACCATTGTATCCAAGGATGAATACCAGAAGCTGATGACTTTCGTACATGAGATCGATCCCCAGGCCTTTATCACGGTATATAAGGTCAGCGATATGCATTATCGCTCCAAAAAACTGGAAGAGCGAATTTACTGAAACGGGCCCCTTTTCTTTTACTTATCATTTGCAGCATAGTATGTTATGCTAGTGATATAGTTTTAAAAAGGGGGCCTTTTTTATGTGGAATCTACAGTATTCAATACCGACATTTCTAATCCTTTCCATATTTTTGGTCTTCTATATTGCAAGACCCAAGATCCCCACAAGGATCAACCGCACCTTTATCATGTTGCTGCTAACGGATGTTGTTAACATGATCTTTAACTATGTGTCTACTTACATGGATAATGATCCCTCTTCTTATTCCATTACAGCACTTTATATCACCAATTACCTGTTTTTTGTTTTTTATATTCTCCGAAGTTTTCTATTCTGCCAGTTCACCATCAATGTTCTGGAGCTAAACCATCGGAAGATCCCCTTAACCTACCTTCTGAACGGAGGAGTGCTGTTTGCCTGTCAGATTCTTACTGCCGTCAGCCCCTGGCTGCATACAGTCTTTTCCATCGATGGGCAGGGATATCATTCCGGACCCTTCTACAATATGATGACGGTCCATTTCCTGTACTATCTTGTGGTATCCATGTTCCTTCTTTTAGGAAGCGGGAAGAAGCTCTCTTTGTTTCAATACATAGCTGTCTTATCCTATGACCTGATCCTGTTCCTTGGAATTGCCATCCGGCTGGCCTTTCCCCATATTGTACTTATGGATCTGTTTTGTCTGCTTGCTATCATCATCCAGTTTCTGGCCTTCCAGAATCCGGATAATTATATCGAAAAGAGGACCCGTTTTTTTAACCGGTTTGCCTTCGAGATCCTTCTCTCCGAGACCATTCCCGAAAAGCTTGCCGGCAATCTACTGGGATTTGTCCTAAAGAACTACACCGACAACCGGATCCTCTACGGAGGAGCCCAGATGGACAGCGGAATAACCGCCATCGCCGGATTTCTCCATAACCATTATCCCTCCTTCCGTTTTTATTACCTAAGGAACGGAGAGTTTGTTATCGAGGCAAAACCGGACACGGATCTGAATGCCCTGCGGTCACAGATCGCTGCCAGGTTTTTGCAGCCCTGGAACCGTGATTATGCCAAGCTCTACCTGCAGGTTGGATTTGTCATTGCCAACCAGAGCCTGGCCTTTGATTCCAGCGAACAGTTTATGGACTGTCTGGAATCTGCTTTCCGGGAAGTGGATCAGATTGGTGCCAACGAATGCCTTATCATCGATGAACACCGCAAGAGGGAGCGGGAACAGTATCTGCTCATCAAACGAGCCATAGAAAATGCCATCAAGGAGCAGAACGTCCAGGTCTTTTTGCAGCCCATCGTGGATGCAAAGACCCATAAACTGGCGGGAGCAGAAGCCCTGGCCCGACTGGAGGATCCCCACCTGGGACTGATCATGCCGGGAGACTTTATCTCTCTTGCAGAGGAAAACGGCAGTATCATTTCCCTTGGTGAACAGATCTTTCGCAAGGTCTGCGGATTTATGGCCTACTATGGGAACCAGCTTCATCTGGCCTGGATCAATGTGAATCTGTCCCCCATCCAGTGTATGGATCCGAACCTCATCGATGAATTTTCCAGCATCATAGAAGAGTACCACCTGACACCCAGTCGGATCCATCTGGAGATAACAGAACAAGAGAATGTAGACCACCGCCTCCTCAAGAAGCAGATCCAGGAAATGACGGCTAAAGGCTTTTCCTTTGTCCTTGATGACTACGGAACCGGCTACTCCAATATCGACCGGATCAAAAAGCTACCGCTGATCAATGTCAAGATGGATATGAGTATCGTATGGGAATACTTCGATCATCCGGATTCCCTCCTTCCTCTCAGCATTCAGATGCTGAAGGATATGGGCTTTTCCGTAACCGCAGAGGGAGTGGAGACAGAAGAAATGGCCAGAGAACTGTACAAAATGGGATGTTCCTATCTGCAGGGCTACTATTTTTCTAAACCTGTGCCACTAGAGGAATTCTACAAGAAATATCATGTAACAGAATAGAAGGAGATACCTATGAAATTAGCTTTTATCGGAACCGGTAAGATCATTGCCGATGCACTTTATGCAGTAGAACCTATCGAAGAGTTAGAACGTACCGCTATCTTTGCCAGGCCTCACAGCCGGCAGAAGGCAGAAGACTTCGCCAGGGAATACGGCATCAAAGAGATCTACACCGACTATGACCAGCTCCTTAGGGAAAGTGCAGCAGACACGGTATATATCGGACTGATCAACAGTGCCCATTACAGCTACGGTAAGAAGGCCCTGCTTGCAGGCAAAAATGTCATCATGGAAAAGCCATTTACCGCAACCTTAGAGCAGGCTATGGATCTTAAGAAGACAGCAGAAGAGCATGGGGTATGTATTATGGAGGCTGTAACGGTCCTTCACAATGAAATCGTAGACATTATGAAAGAAAACCTCCCCCACCTGGGACGGATCAAAGCGGCTCTGTGCAATTATTCCCAGTACTCCAGCCGATACGATAACTATCTGGCAGGAGAAGTGGAACACGCCTTTGATCCCGCCTTCTACGGAGGTGCTCTCTACGATATCAACATCTACAACATCCACTACCTGGTAGAGCTCTTTGGAGCCCCGGAGCGTGCTGTATACTTCCCTAATATCGGCTTTAACGGTATCGACACCTCCGGCATCGCTATCCTTACCTTTCCAGATTTTGTCGCTTCCTGCACCGGAGCCAAGGACGCCGATAGCCCGGGCTTTATCAGCATCCAGGGAGAGAAGGGCTATATGAAGATCAACGGCAAGCCAAACATTGCCCACAGCCTGGATGTGGAATATGCTAATCCTGATATCACTGAAAAGGTAAAAGATGAGGCCGGTGCCATGGTAAGAGCCACCATCAAAAAGCACTTTGAGGCCAAAAGCGACCATCACAGAATGACAAGAGAATTCCGGGATTTCGTCCGGATCATGGATGGAGGGGACCTAAAAAGCGCTGCAAAGAGCCTGCAGGAATCCCTTGATACCATAGGCGTACTTGAAGAGGCAAGAACTTCTGCCGGCATTGTTTTCGGCGAATAGTACCCATAAAAACCCCCGAAGGCATAGCCCTCGGGGGTTTCTTATCCTATCTGTCAGATCTCATCCAACAGCTTTTTCTTTTCTGAAAGGAACTCCTCCTCAGAGAGCATACCGCTTTCCCGAAGGATCTGCAGCTTTTCCACCCGGACCTTAAAGTCCTGGGGAGAATCTGCCTTACCCTTCCCTGTAACAGTATTTTTGTCCTCTGCAGCAGCTTCCCTCGTCTCTTTGACCCTCTTTAGAATCTCATCCCTTGCCTCTTCCATATTGGAAAGATTCGGGAGATACAGATCGTCGGTGTAACTTTCCCTACGAAAATTCAAAAGACTCTCTGTCTTGATCAGAAGGCAGGTCAGTCCCTTTAACTTCGTGATGGAAACCTCCCGGATCACGGAATAGCGCAGTTCAAAGGGAGAGGCGGTAAAGGTACCCTGAACCATGTAGGCTCCCTGGCCATAAAGGCGCTTCTCCTCTAAGATCAGCCGAACCTGCTTTTCACCGGAAAACAGTCCCTTTTTATATGTTCCAGTATATTCTGACATAGAATCGCCTATTTCTTCCTTCCCATGTGGAAAATGCTCTTTAAACCATTGCGGATAACATCCACCAAAGAAATGGACTTCTGCAGCCGATCCGCCGGAATATAAGCCTTGCAGGCCCGAAGGGTCGCCTTATTATTCCTTGTGGAAAAGGAAAAATAACGATCCGGATAATTCTTCAGAAAAACCGCAAAGCGGGTGATATATTTATTAAAATATACCGATGCCGCAATATAATCGATCTCCTCCCAGGGAATCTGAATATTATCCTTGGTATTCTTCTCATTATAATACTCAAAAGCCTTATCACCGATCATAACATTCCCGTAGCTGTTAAAACCGGTATAAGAAGTTGCCTTTACCGTATAATCTACCTTTGTATTAAGTGACTGTGCCATATTAAAATCCTCCTTATGGCAGTTTACCATATGATGCCTGGTATCCGCAAATTCCTGCGCATCCGCCCGGAGCGTTTATCATAATCGAGTAGGCTGACTCCTACTCGATTGGGGCTCCGTTTCACACCTCAAGGCAAAGCCTTTCGGTGTTCTACAGTCGCCTAAGTCCCCCTTGCAAGCAAGCTTGCAGATGGGACTTAG
>CADCQT010000103.1 GCA_902803645.1 uncultured Lachnospiraceae bacterium
AGAATTTGCGGGGGAAAACCCCGGCAATTGGAACTGCTCGGAAAGAGAGCAGGGAAGAAAAATCCCCCGGAGAAGCTGGAAAAGAGCTTCTCCGGGGGGTCTTGGAATAAGAAGACTTCATCGAAGTGGAAGATCCATATTTGCCAGGTAGAGATCCTGGAAATCCTTGGTATCCGCCAGCAGGATCTCGGTAGCGCAGTCCTGAATCCTGTGAAGCCGTCCTTTATCCCTTTCCAAAAGGAATTTCTTGGCTCCTGCCAGAGCGGAATTACCCACGGCAGTGGTGACCGGAAGGATTGCTCGGGGGAGTAGGCCGATATTGGCAGCATCTGTGGGATCTAATCCCTTGCCAAAGCCTCCTGCCAGGTAGACCTGGTGAAGATCTTCCTCCCGGATACCGGCAGTATCTAAAAGGCAGGAGATGCCTGCCCGGATAGCAGCTTTGGCCATTTGAAGTTGCCTTATATCCTCCTGTTGAAGCAACAGAGGATGTTGCCCGGGCAACTGCCAAAGGGGGAAGCCTTCCTTTCTGTGGCGGTCCTTGACAAAGGTTCCCTTACAGTCTATGAGTCCCTTCTCATATAGAGAGGAAACAGCACTGATCAAACCGCTGCCGCATAATCCCAAGGGACGGGTCATGGATTTTTTTAGATCCTGCTGTATCCGGTAGGAAGCAGGAAGAGCGGCTGAGGTTGTTGTTCTTGATTCGGATGAAATCAGGGAAGGGATGCAGCGTCCTCTTTCGTTAATGGTGACATGGCGGATGGCACCTTCCACCCCTGCACAACCGCAGCTGATGTTGGCGGCCTCGAAGGCGGGGCCGGCGGCGGTGGAGGTGCAGTATATGGTAAGGACATCGCCAAAGCGTCGGGCCAGGGCCATTTCCCCGTTGGTTCCAAGGTCAAGAAGCAGGGTCCAGTGGGAGGACAGATCCATATCCAAAGCATAGATGCCGGAGACAATATCGCCACCTACAAAGGCGCTGATGCCGGGAAGCCGGTAGACCGGGGGGGTATCTTCGGATGGTAAGAAGAAAACGGAGCTGATCTCTTCTAGACCGATATTTCCGGGGGAAAAGGGCGCATGGCCTAAGGGACTTACATCTTCACCGGTTAGCAGGTGCCCCATGGTGGTGTTTGCAGCAATGCAAAGTCCCTGTAGGAATTTGTCCGGTGTCAGCTGGCGGGGGTTGATGACCGAATCCTTGGTCAGGACAGCAAGTCCCTCCTGTATTTTGCTCTCTGCAAGCCGCTGCAGGTCGGACCTTGTAATGGTACCCTCGCTTGCGGCCCGGATGCGGGACAGCACGTCATTGCCATAGAGACGCTGTGGATTCTCTGCCGACCAGGTGTGGATAACTTCTCCGTTTCCCCGGAAAAGTTCAATAGCAATGGTGGTGCTCCCCAGGTCGATCGCGGCGTAGAGTTTGCCGGAGGAATTGTAGGAGGGACCATTGGAGCAGGAGAGAGCCCGGGCGCCCTCCGCAATAGAAGAACAGAGAGCGCCGGAAGTATCCTCTGGTTTGTAAAAAGAAGTTTCTCCGGTCATAGCTGCAGATTTTGTTTCATATATAATACAAAGAGAGGTGGCACCGGTATTCTGACAGATTCGAAGCAATTCCCTGACCTTTGTCCTGCAGGCAAGAACGTCTCTTTCGGTGGAGGTGTCCTCTCCTTGAAAATGAACCAAAACACCGCATTTTTGGCAGGTTCCGTTTCCTCCGCAAGGGAGGTGGAGTTGGATTCCCTTTTGCATTAAAAAGTCTGAAAGTGTCCAATTTTCGTATTTTTTCAACTCGTTTTCGGTAAATGTAATCTTCATAGTTTCTATCATAACAGAAAACAGTTCCCCATTGAAAAAAACTATAGATTGTATATAATGCTAGAGGTGTAGTACTAAGGGAAGAAGGTTGTAACATGGGTAAAAAAGACGATAAGACCAATGTCATGCGATTGCTGGATCAGAAGAAAGTTTCCTACACTCCGTATAATTACACACAGCTGGGACTGACCAACGGAGCGGAGATCGCAAAGGCACTGAAGGAAGATCCAAAGCGGGTATTCAAGACCCTTGTAACAGTTGCCAAGAGCAGACAGAATTATGTGTTTGTTATTCCGGTAGAAGAAGAGCTGGACCTTAAGGCTGCGGCAAAAGCAGTAGGAGAAAAGTCCATTGCCATGATTCCTCAGAAGGAGCTTCTTCCTCTGACAGGATACGTGCATGGAGGCTGTTCTCCCATCGGAATGAAAAAGGTATTTCCCACTGTGATCTACGAAAGTGCAAAGGAGTATGAGACCATTTTGTTTTCCGGAGGAAAAGTAGGTTATCAGGTGGAAGTATCCCCTTCGGATCTGGAGAAGATCATAAGAGTCGAATACGGGGATATCATTGTACATTCATAAATAAAAGGTTCTACGAGAGTAGAGGAAGGAGGAGCCTGATATGAAAAAGACCGATACTGGCCTTAATCATATTCCAAGAAGGCTTTTCTATACCATCGGAGCGATGCTGGTCATCTTCTTTGTATTGGCCCTGCTGGTCAGCTTCAGATATTATAGTAATGCGAAATTTAATATTTACAGACTTCCGGATCATTGGACCATAACCTATAAGGGCAAGGTGTTTCATGATGTGGATCTTTCCCAGGTTCATCTGCCTACATCGGATTGCAAGCGGGGAGATTCCATTGTAATGGAACGGCAGCTGGATGTTATGGAAGATGACCCCATTACCCTTTGTCTGTATACCAGGCATTCTCAGGTGAATGTGATGCTGGACGGGAAGTCCTGCTATATGTCAGGTTATCAGGAAATGTTGGAAAAAAGGATGGTGGGAAGCGGTTATCATTTTGTCCTGCTTCCGGCCATCAATTACGGAAGGCAGCTGAAGATCGTCATCAATGCGGCACAGGATGGTGTGCTGGTCGAGGATCCCCAGGTGTATGTTACCCCCACGGGTCATGCCATGGAACATTTTGTAAGAGAGCGTGCCCTGGGGCTTTTTATTGGCGTTTTTATTTTTGTGGCGGGAATAGGAATTATGATGGTGTCTATTCCGGCTATGCTGGCGGATAAGGGGTTTTATCCTCTGTCCATGATTGGAATTTTTTCTGTTTTTGCCGGAATGTGGTGCCTGACATCCATTAAGGCCCTGGAGATCTTTACCATGGATCTTAGCCGTTGTTCTGTGATCGAGTATTTTTCTCTTTATATGCTTCCGATCCCCATGAATGAACTGGCCCGCTATTTCTATGGCAGACAGCGACGTTTTTTTGATCGGCTGTTTCTGATCTCAAGCCGGGTGGATATGATTGGAATCATTGTGATCTCGGTGCTTTATCTTATGCGTTGGATCAACATCTCTTCCGGATTGGTGTTTTTCCACGGACTGCTTCTGTGGGAGGTGTTTTTCCTTCTGGCGGATACCGTTGTCCGCTGGAGGAAGTCGGATGTGGCGGAGAAGCTTTTTGGTGGCGGGATTGTAAGCATGTGTGTTACGGGAGCGGTTTATATCTGCCTCTATCATTTTGGTGGAAGGAAGTTCTCCAGTGAGACCATTGTGGATACGCTGTTTATGCCTTGTGCCTTCCTGTTTATGGAGGTTTTGGTCACCATTGGCTTCCTAATGAGTGTATACGCGAAGCGCATGAGTCATGCCCAGCATGAGAAGCTGCTTCGGATGGCCTATAAGGATGACCTTACCGGACTTTATAACCGTAACAAGGGGGAAGAGCTCCTCTCTTCTTTAAGAGAAAAAGAGGAACCCTTTGCTCTTGTGAATTTTGACCTGAACTTTTTGAAAAGGCTGAATGATAACTTTGGACATGAGGCGGGAGATGCCTATATACAGACCTTTGCAGATTTTTTAAAGTCTTCCTTTGTGGGAAAATCCATCTGCCGAATGGGTGGAGATGAGTTCCTTGTGATTTTGACAGGAAAATCCTCCACAAGGGAAGTGGCCGGGAAGCTTTTGCATGATCTGATCCGCAAGGTGAGAGCCTACAATCTCTCTCCGGATCGAAGGTTCCTTATGGATGCAGCCATTGGTATAGCAGGCAGCGATGAAGTGGCCTCCGGTGACCCGGAAAGCGTATATCGTCTGGCGGATCAGAGGATGTATCAGATGAAGGTTCGAACCAAAAGGGGACGACATGGGGAGTCGGAACAGGAGCTGTAATGAAAGAACGTTGGATCATGAACAATGCAAAAGAGATACGGGTGGCGGTGGAGATTCTGCTGATCCTGTGCTTCTTTACTATGTTCTTTTTTCGGGTAGATCAGGTGTCCAAGGCCAATGTGGTGGATTACTCCAAAGGATGGGATATCACCTATAGAGGTAAGATCTATAAAAATCAGGATGTGACGAAGTTTCGTTTCCCTGAAAAAATCAAGCGAAAAGAAAAGGTGATCCTTACCAATCACCTTCCGGATACCTATGGAGATCAGCTGGCTTTTTCCGCTCTGGTGTATCTGTCTGCGATCCGGATTCGTGTGGGAAACAGGGTGATTTACTCCTATGGTTTTGATCAGTTGAATGCGGGGCAGATGGTAGGGTCTGCCTATCATACGGTGCGGCTGCCTTATTACAGTGCCGGAACGAAGATCGTCCTGACCTATGAGGTGGGAGAGGATAATGCTTTTACCATGATCCCCTCCATTCGTCTTTTGCCTTCTTTGTATGCCTACACGGCCTATACAGATGCCGGGATCATACAGGTGTTTATCATTATTTTTTTGATTGGGATCGGTGTGATTATGATGCTGGTATCCGCCTGCATGGCGGTGATTCACAGAAAAGCATTTCATCTTTTCTGTATCGGAGCCCTTTCCTTTTTGATGGGACAGTGGTCCATCTGTACGTCGAAGGTGATCCAGTACTTTACTACAAATTATCAACTCATGACGCAGGTTGAATATTTATCACTTTACGCCGCACTTATACCAATGCTGTGCATATTGATGTATAATGATGCCAAATCGTTGAATCTGATTCGTAAAATAACGACGATCATTGGAATCGTAACCATGGTTTTATTCCTAATTGTAGCCGTTATTTTGCATGTATTGAATATTGTACATCTGTCTCAGGTGCTGACGGTTTTTCATGTTTTAGCCGTGATATGCTTGATTTTAGTGATCTCCGGTGCACATCTGGGGGTCAAAGAGAAGAAGAGCAGGGATACGATTGTGCTTCATAGGGGATTGTGGTTCGTCGTCTTTTGCTGTATCCTTGACGTTGTCCGTTTTAATTTGCTGAAATATGTTTTGCCGGATAACAGCTTATTGAATTATTCGCTGCTTCCATTTGGAACAGCATTATTCATTATCACCCTGATCAGTGGATTTTTGATCCATCTGTATGACGAATATATAGCGCAGGCGGAGAGGATTGCCCTGACCCAGATGGCTTATACAGATGTACTGACAGGGCTGTACAACAGAGCCTATGTGAATCGTCGTTTTAAAGAGTTGAGCGACCAGAAGTCCTACATCCTCATTAGTATGGATGTGAATGGCCTTAAGCGTGTGAATGATGCCTATGGCCACGCAGAAGGGGATCGGCTGATTATGAACTGTGGTCGGATCCTGACAGAGTGTTTTGGGGATATCGGAAATGTGATTCGTATGGGTGGAGATGAGTTCATGGTGCTGATTGAGTATGCATCTGAGCGTGTCGTCAAACGCAGACTTGACCACATGGAGAAGCTGGAGCGGGATTATGACGACAGGAATAGCGGTTATCAGATCCGGATCAGTTATGGTATGGCATCGGGTAAGGAATTCCCGGAAGCTGGCCCGGAGAAGATCTATCATGTTGCGGACCAAAGAATGTATGATATGAAAAAGGAGACAAAGAGAGATGTACGCTGACGAAGGAGTAATCAAAATCAAACACGACGTGCTGACAGCAGTTGCAGAGCTTGCTTTTGCTGGAAAGCTCGAGGAGGAGATCCAGTACCTGCCAGAGCGCCTGATTCCGGGTCCTCAGGCGAAGTTCCGTTGTTGTATCTATAAGGAGCGGGAGATCATCCGTGAGCGTGCCCGCCTTGCTATGGGTATGGCTCCGGGTGAGCATGACGACGGTAACCTGATCCATGTGATCCATGCTGCCTGCGAGGATTGTCCGATCTCCAGCTATGTGGTTACCGACAACTGCCAGAACTGTCTTGGTAAGGCCTGCGTTAATGCTTGTAAGTTTGATGCCTGCCATCCGGGTGAGCACCGCAGTCACATCGATCCTGCCAAGTGTAAGGAGTGCGGTAAGTGTGCACAGGCTTGTCCTTACCATGCAATTGCAGCATTAAAGAGACCTTGTAAGTTCTCCTGCCCGGTGGATGCCATCTCTTATGATGAGTTCGGTATCTCTGTGATCGACGAGGAGAAGTGTATCCGTTGTGGTAAGTGTATCCACAGCTGTCCATTCGGTGCAATCGGAAGTAAGGCATACATCGTTCCTGTTATCGAAGCACTGAAGTCTGACAAGCACGTATATGCTATGACAGCACCTGCTACTGAGGGTCAGTTTGGACCTAAGATCACCCAGAAGTCATGGAAGGTTGCTATGAAGAAGCTCGGCTTCGAGGACTTCATCGAGGTTGGTCTCGGTGGTGATCTTACTGCTAAGGCTGAGGCTGATGAGTGGGCTGAGGCTTACGAGAAGGGTGAGAAGAAGACGACAAGCTGCTGTCCTGCTTTCGTTAACATGATCCGTAAGCACTATCCTGAGCTTGCTGATATGATTTCTACTGCAGTATCTCCAATGGCTGCTGTTTCACGTCTGATCAAGGCTCGTGATCCAGAGGCAATCACTGTCTTTATCGGACCATGTATCTCTAAGAAGAGTGAGGCTATGGAGCAGGGTATCGAGAACAATGCAGACTACGTTCTGACCTTCTCTGAGATCCGTGCCATCATGCGTGCCAAGGGCGTTGAGCTTGAAGAGGATGAGAGCAACGACTATCAGGAGTCTTCTATCTTCGGTAAGAGATTCTCTCAGACCGGTGGTGTAACTGCTGCTGTAATTGAGTCTCTTAAGGAGTCTGAGAAGCACATCGAGCCTAAGGTTTGTGTAGCGAACGGTGCTGCTGAGTGTAAGAAGGCACTTCTCCTTATGAAGGTCGGCCGTTTCAATGATGACTTCATTGAGGGTATGATCTGTGAGGGCGGATGTGTCGGTGGACCTTCTGCTTATCGTGATAAGTCTGCCTTTGCTAAGGATCGTGAGACCTTATTTGCCGGTGCAGATGACCGTCTCCTCCAGGAGAACCTTAAGGGTTACGATACAGATTCTTTCTCAATGCATAGAGAATAAGGCACAGCCCATGGGCTGTTCGTACCTATAACAAGCCTTGCACAGGCAAGGCTTGGATACCCCCGGGAACATTTTGTTTCCGGGGGTTTTTGCGTTAGGGGGCTTCTTTGACTGAGATAAACACTCCGCGAGGAGCTTTTTGGATGTGCAAATGAAGAATGTAGCAGAGCTGACGCAAATCCCCCGGAAATGGCCATTTTGGAGTTTTGCGGGGGAAATTGCAACAGGAAAGGAAAAGCCGGCAGGAGGAAGGAAGAGAAAAATCCCCCGGAAATGGTCATTTTGGAGTTTTGCGGGGGAAATTGCAATAGGAAAGGGAAAGCCGGCAGGAGGAAGGAAGAGAAAAATCCCCCGGAAATGGTCATTTTGGAGTTTTGCGGGGGAAATCGCAATAGGAAAGGGAAAGCCGACAGGAGGAAGGCGGAGAAAAATCCCTCGGAAATGGTTATTTTGGAGTTTTGCGGGGGAAATTGCAATAGGAAAGGGAAAGCCGGCAGGAAGAAAGATGATAATGTCATGAAAATGATATTATCATCTCTCATCTGATAGAACCTTTGGTGGTGGTTTTGTAGAATGGGAACCATGAAAGGCTTTATGGGGCTAAGAATATAAGGAGGAAAAGTATGCACAATAGGAAACGACTGTTAGCCGGCGCGTTGGCAGCAGCAACCGCAGTTACCATGCTGACACCGGGGGTAGGGATCGGTAACGTAGTAAAGGACAAGAGTATGATCACTGCAGAAGCGAAATCGAAGGAGCCTTCAAAGACCCTCTCGAAGAAGGGGTATACCCTGAAATGGGAAGATAACTTTGAAGGAAATAAGCTGAACCGGAAGGATTGGAATGTGGAACTGCATGAGCCGGGCTGGGTCAATCAGGAGCAGCAGGAGTATGTGGATTCGACAGAGAATATCCAGGTGAAGGACGGAAAGCTAACCATCGTACCGGTGAAGAAGGTGGATAAGGACGGCAATGTATCCTATACCTCCGGCCGTGTCAATACCATGGGTAAGCATGACTTCAAGTATGGAATCTTTGAGGCAAGACTGAAGGTGCCAAAGAGTTATGGATATCTTCCGGCGTTCTGGATGATGCCGACAGATGAGATGTTCTATGGACAGTGGCCGACCTGTGGTGAGATCGACATCATGGAAGTCCTGGGAGGATCCCCTACACGAAATTACGGAACCTTGCATTTTGGAGAGCCTCATAAGCAGGATCAGGGCTATATCGATCTGGAGAAGGGAAATTTCGCAGATGAGTTCCATACCTTTGATGTAGAGTGGCTTCCGGATCGGATCAACTGGTACTGTGACGGTAAGCTCTATCACACGGTGACAGACTGGTATTCAGCAAAGGAAGGCCAGGGAGAGAATACCTTCCCGGCACCTTTTGATCAGAAGTTCTACATGATTTTGAACCTGGCAGTGGGCAACAGCTGGGCAGGAATGGTAGATGAGAGAACCGACTTTAATGACCGCTTTGTTATCGACTATGTGAGAGCATACCAGAAGAAGAGCTATGATACCACAGGCATCAAGAAGCCGGTAGCAGACAGTGCAGATGCAACACCGGTGGACGGCAAGAACCTGGTGGGAGAAGTAACTTCAGATTCCTGGAAGTTTGACACCCAGAAGGGTGGAGAGGCGACAGCCGAGACAAAGGATGGAGCAGTAACCATCAAGACAAAGAACAACGGAACCGTGGATTATGCGGTACAGCTTCTGCAGAAACCGGTGCAGATCGATAAGGCGGGAAATTATACCTTATCCTTTGATGCATCCGCGTCAGAAGAGCGCCAGATGTATTCCGAGGTGTCCTCACCGAATAACGGATGGGCAAGATATCCGGCAGATAATATCATCAACCTGACAAAGGAAAAGAAGCATTATGAGTTCACCTTTGATATGACAGGGGATACGGATAAGGAATGCCAGGTAGAGTTTAACCTGGGACAGGCCAGCGGATTCAATGAGGGAGCAAATGCCAACGCAGATGTCACCATCTCCAATGTGAAACTGGTGAAGAATTCGCAAGGGTCAGTTAAAACAGCAAAGACGGTTCGCGCGGATGGTAACTGCGTCTATAACGGTAAGTTCCAGGAGGGTGAGAACCGCCTTGGATACTGGAATGTGAAAAAGACCAAGGGGGCTAAGGTATCTGTAACCAATAGCGACCCATACAAGCGTCAGTTAAAGGTAGTAGTACGCGGCAAGCAGAGGGTGACTGTAAGCCAGGGACAGCTTCCTGTAAAGGAGGGTTCTAAGTACAATGTAAGCTTTAAGGTAAGATCATCCTCCAAGAAGGCACCAACGGTTGCACTTTGCGGTAGGAATGTGAAGGTGAGCGGAGTTAACAATAAAAAGCTTAAGACCGTAAAGAAGGTGATAACAACACCAAAGAACTTAAAGGATGCAGATAAGAAGATTACACTGACCTTTAACAAGCCGGGAACTTACTATGTGGATGATGTGATGGTAAGCCGCATTATGACAGGGGCAAACATGCTGGAGAATGGAGATTTCAAGGATGGCATGTCCAAGTGGTCTCCCTATGTGGATGCATCAGCAGCAGGTGAGATCACAGCAGCAGACGGTAAGATTCTTGTGAAGGTGGATCATGCAGGAACAGCAGATTGGAATGTTCAGCTGAAGCAGGGCGGCCTGGCATTAAAGGCAGGCAAGACCTATAAGATTACTTTTAAGGCATCCTCTACCGTTGCACGTAAGATGAAGCTTGCCATTATGCGGGATAAGGACGATTACAAGTGGTTCGGCGGAATCGATGCAGATCTGACGACGGAAGAGAAGACCTATACAGCAACCTTTACACCGGAGGCAGATGATAACGATACCATCGTGTGCCAGCTCTCCATGGGTAAGTATGGAGACGAGGAGACACCGGCATCCACCATCACCATCTCTGATGTAACACTGGTAGAACAGTAAGCTTTTTTCCATAACCCTTTCAATAAAAAAGGAACAGACCGGAGCGTTAGCTTCGGTCTGTTTCACGTTCGAAATCAAGTATTTGATGCTCAGGCAGCAGGGCGGGAGGCGGAGGACTGCTGTCTTTGGATGGCAGGCCAGATAACGGGATAGATCAAAAGGGCAATGACAATACCGAAAAGGGCCTGTACCATATTAAAAGGAACACCGGCGGCAGAGCCTGCGATGCCGGCGGAAATGGAAGCTTTGGTAAGAGAACCGGAAGCAGTAAGGGCTAAAAGGAAGATCTCAAAGACAAAGTATCCAAGGGTCATGAAGGCTTCTGCCAAGGCTGAGCCAATGATCACCGGGAGCAGGTTTTTGCTGTTTCTTGCGATCTTGCGGAAGATGGGGATGGTAACTCCGGCGATAAGGGCTGTTATGGCCTTGATGATAAAAGTGGCGGGAGCATACATCAGATATCCACCGAAAAGGTCGGAGAGCATGGATCCAAATCCTGCTGCAAAACCGCCGTACAGAGGTCCTAAGAGAATGCCGGACAGAAGAACGAAGGCATCCCCCGGGTGGACATATCCCAGGGTGGGGGTGGGCATCTTGATGAAGAAGGTGCCGACAAAGGTAAGGGCAGCGAAAAGTGCTGTAAGAATAATTTTACGTAATGGCATGTGAGTACTCCTTTCTTTGGTTCTTTTTCCATGAATGGCATTATAGGATAAAACTGATATCATACAAATAACCAGAATTATGTTTTTTTATATATGCAGAAGAGGAGGCGGGGAAGGGCAAAATATAGAAGGGCGGTTTTTCACAGGCGTCCATTGTGTTATAATGCCAATAATAGTGAGCATAAATTTCAGGCGGGGATGAACGCCGGATTTGAAAATAGATTTATTCCCAGGAGGGTAACATGATATTTCCGGATAAAAGAAAACGGATGGTGCAAATCCGTAGAAATCATATTGATCATAGAAAAGAACAGCAAAGGCATCGCAGAAGGAAGATCACAGTATCGATACTGGTAGTGTCCCTTTTACTTGCAGGAGGAATCTACGCAAGGGCGGATCTTAAGGTACTGGAGGGGATCGACTATCTGAAGTCCCTCAAGAAGAATACAATCTCCCCGGAGGAGAGGGCCGCAAAGAAGGGGGCGACGGATGCAGATAATGCCAAGGAGAAGCAGGAACGAAAGGATAATAAGACAGCAAAGGGTACGAAGGATCGGGAGAAGGTGAAGGAGGAGAAGAATTCTTCTATCACCGTAGCCTTTACGGGAGATGTACTCCTGTCAGATTATGTTGTGAACAATTATAAGGAAAAGGGCCTTGATGGCGTTGTGACAAAGGATGTTCGCAAGAGCCTGAAGGGATATGATATTTTAACCATTAACAATGAGTTCCCTTATTCCACAAGAGGCGTAAAGGCTGCGGATAAGCAGTACACCTTCCGGGCGGATCCTTCCTATGCAAAGACCATTACCAAAAAGATCGGGGTGGATGTGGCGACCCTGGCCAATAACCATGTGCTGGATTATGGCAAGGACGCACTTACCGACACTTTTACCGCTCTTGAGGATGCCAAGATCCCCTATACAGGGGCAGGAGAGAGCCGGGAGGAGGCAAAGGGGCTTGTCACAGTGAAAAAGAACGGTAAGACCTTCGGATTTCTGGCAGCCTCCCGTGTGATCCCTCTGGCTTCCTGGGATATCCGTAACAGCCAGCCTGGGGTCTTTACCTGTTACGATCCTTCCGATCTGATCGAAGAAATCAAAAAGGATAAGGAGAAGGTGGACTATCTCTTTGTATCTGTCCACTGGGGACAGGAGCATGTTACCACTTTGCGGGACTATGAGACGCCTATGGCCCATAAGATCCTGGATGCAGGTGCAGATGCGGTGATCGGAGCCCATCCCCATGTGCTTCAGAAGATGGAGTTCTACAATGGTAAGCCTGTTTTCTATAGCCTGGGTAATTTTATTTTTAACCGGGATATTGATCAGACGGTGGTTGCGGTAGCTTCTATCGATAAGAAGCAGGATAAGATCAGCTGGAAGTTGCTTCCGGCTAAGGCCCATAAGGCCACCACCACGGTGGCAGATCCAGAGGAGGGCAGGAAGATCCTACAGTATATGGATGACCTGTCAGATAATGTTTCTGTGGACACAAAGGGTAACATTACAGAAAAACAATAAAAAACAAAGTGATAAATCGCCGTTATGCTGTATTTCGTGGCAAAACGGCGATTTTGTATACAAAGCAATACTTGAAAAACCGAACCATCGTGCTATTATTAGAGATGGCTATGCCAATGTAGTGGCAGGGCCGTTTTTATTTGAGAATATATAATTAAAAATAAAAGAAAAGGAGAATAACATGGAATTTGGTTTTGGTACTATGATCGAGAAGTTGAAGAAGGATCCTAAGACCATCGTATTTACGGAAGGTTCAGATCCACGTATCTTAGAGGCGGCTTCCCGTCTTCTTGCGAGCAGTTTCTTACGCCCGATCCTGTTAGGTAACCTTGATGAGATCGAGAAGGCAGCGGAAGAGGCAGGATACAACATCCGCGGAGCAAGGATCATTGACCCGGAGAACTACGAGAGATTTGATGAGATGGTGGATCTTTTCTGTGAGCTTCGTAAGAGCAAGGGTGTGACACCGGAGCAGGCCAGAAAGACTCTTTCTGCTTCCAACTACTTTGGAACCATGTTAGTTAAGATGGGTGAGGCAGACGCATTACTTGGCGGTGCTACCTACTCCACAGCAGATACCGTTCGTCCGGCTCTTCAGCTGATCAAGACAAAGCCGGGCAACAACATCGTATCCTCCTGCTTTATTCTTGTTCGTCCTTCTGCTACCGGCGAGAATGAGGTTTTAGCAATGGCAGACTGTGCTATTAACATCGATCCTTCCGAGGATGATCTTGTGGAGATCGCTGGTGAGACAGCAGAGTGTGCAAGACTTTTCGGTGTAGATCCTAAGGTTGCATTCCTTTCCTACTCAACCCTTGGCTCCGGTAAGGGCGAGGATGTTGATAAGGTTCGTAACGCAGCAGCCAAGGCTAAGGAGAGATATCCTGAGCTTCCAATCGAGGGTGAGCTTCAGTTTGATGCGGCAGTAGCACCTCGTGTTGCACGGACCAAGTGCCCGGGTTCTGAGGTGGCAGGTCATGCCAACACCTTCGTATTCCCTGACATCAATGCAGGTAACATCGGTTATAAGATCGCACAGCGTCTTGGTAACTTTGATGCATACGGCCCGATTCTTCTTGGACTGAATGCTTCCATCAATGACCTGTCCAGAGGATGTAACGCGTTAGAGGTATATTCCATGGCGATTATTACTGCAGCTCTTGCATAAGTGATTGAATTTCTCCTGTAAAATAGGTAGAATGAAATTACAAAATGTTTAGGGGGTGGCGTCATGGCAAGATCCGTTCTGATAACCAAGGAAACCGACGAGGCAACGCTTAAGTTTGCAGCGAGGGCTGGTCGTGCCTTTATTGTACCTTTTAAACCGAATTCCTATGTGTGGATTGTTGTGAATAAGAAACCGGTTAGGACCTTATGCATGGATGTGGGACTTCATTCCATTCAGCTCAATGGTCGCTGGTATACCTGGGAGGAGATCGAGAATCTCGGAGGGGTCTTCGAGAGCGAGTTTGATGCCCTGGGAAGTCTTTGATTCACAAAGAGTAATTGCAGGATTAAGGGAGCATGCCGTTTTTGGTGTGCTCTCTTTTATGTTCTAAGAAAGGAAGACTATGTACGAACAGTTTGCAAGGTTTGCGCTGCTCTTTGGAGAAGAGGCTCTTGAGAAGTTGTCCGAGGCAAGAGTGGCGGTCTTTGGCGCCGGAGGCGTGGGAGGCAATGCCATCGAGGCCCTGGCAAGAAGTGGGGTGGGAACCATTGATATCATTGATGATGATGTTTTTTCCATATCGAATCTGAACCGTCAGGTCCTCTCCACCATGGAGACCATCGGAAGGAGCAAGGTGGAGGTTGCCAGAGAAAGAGTTCTTGCAATCAACCCCGAGGCTGTGGTAAATATTCATAAGACCTTTTATCTGCCGGATACAAGAGAGGAGTTTGATTTTGACTGCTATGACTATGTGGTGGATGCCATTGATACGGTCTCCGGGAAGATCGCTTTGATCCTTCAGGCGAAGGAGGCGGGGTGTCCTGTCATCAGCAGTATGGGGTGTGGAAATAAGACAGATCCCACCAGACTTGTGATCGATGATATCTATAAGACTTCGGTGGATCCCCTTGCCAGGGTCATGCGAAGAGAGCTGAAAAAGCGTGGTGTGAAAAGCTGCAAGGTGCTCTATTCCACAGAGAAGGCCCTAAAGCCCTATGAGGGGGCAGAAGAGGCCCCGGAAGGAAAACGCAGTGTGCCGGGATCCACGGCCTTTGTGCCCCCGGCAGCCGGGATCATGATCGCCTGGCAGGTGGTGATGGATCTGCTGGAATTTGATCCGAAAAAGCGTTACGAAGAAGATGAAAAGCGCCGCCAGAGGGAGCGGGATAACATGCAAAGGAAAGGATGAGATTATGTCCTGGGATACGCTGGAGATAACAAGTGAGCAGCTGGGAGAGAAGCGGCTGTCTTCCTATCAGCTAATCGATATGAGAAATGAAGATGCACTGGGGTATGGAATGATACCCCAGGCGAAGGCGGTGGCTTTTGGGGACCTTCTGTCTTATGCTCCGGAGTGGAAGGCACAGGGACTGCCGGTGGTGATCTACTGTATGAGAGGAGATTTGTCGGTTCCGGCAGCCGAAGAACTGCGGCAGGCAGGGGTGGAGGCCTACTCTTTAAAGGGCGGTTATTCCGACTGGATCGTCTGGGATATGAAAAACTGCGCTTCTAAGAAAAAGGAAGTGGAGACCTCTATCCGCAAGACCTTCCATAAGAAGCTCTTTACTCCCTTTGCCAAGGCACTGAACACCTATGAGCTTTTGTCTCCGGGAGATCATGTGGCGGTATGTGTATCCGGAGGTAAGGATTCCTTCCTTATGGCCAAGCTCTTTCAGGAGATTCAAAGGCATAACAAGTTTGATTTCAAGCTTACCTTCCTTTGTATGGATCCGGGATATAATGAGACCAACCGCCTGGTGATCGAGAACAATGCAAGACTTTTGGATATTCCCCTTGAGATATTTGACTCGGATATTTTTGATGTGGTGGATACGGTGGATAAGAATCCCTGCTACCTTTGTGCGAGGATGCGAAGAGGCTATCTGTATGCAAAAGCCAAGGAACTTGGCTGTAATAAGATTGCCCTTGGACACCACTATGATGATGTGATCGAGACCATCCTTATGGGAATGCTGTACGGAGCCCAGGTCCAGACCATGATGCCAAAGCTTCACAGCAGTAACTTCGAAGGAATGGAGCTGATTCGTCCCCTTTATCTGATTCGGGAGGAGGATATCAAGCGTTGGAGAGATACGAACGGACTGCATTTTATCCAGTGCGCCTGTCATTTTACCGATACTTGTTCCACTGTGGATCCGGAGGCTCACACCAACAGTAAACGGATGGAGGTCAAGCGCCTTATTGCAGAGATGAAAAAGACCAATCCATATGTGGAGGGGAATATTTTCAAAAGCGTGGAGAATGTCAATCTTCGCACCATTTTAGCCTATAAGGAAAACGGCCGGAAGCACTTCTTTACGGAGAACTATGACCGCTGGGGGGAAGAGTGATTTAATGCTTTTCACCGCTATGGCTTTTTGCTATAATGTCATTAAAGTGGCCGCAAGTGGCGGCAATGGAGGTTTGACTATGGCTACAGAGAATACATTTACGATAAAAGAGGGCGTTACAGTAACCGAAGAGGTTGTGGCGATCATCGCCGGACTTGCAGCCTGTGAGGCTGATGGAGTGGACTGTATCGGTAATGGTCTTACAGCAGCCAACATCAGTAAGGCCGGAGCAGGTAAGCTGTCTAAGGGAATCAAGGTAATCCGGGAAGCGGATGACCGTATTGTGGTTCGACTGGCAGTGGTACTTGCCTATGGATATGAGATTCCGGCAGTCAGCAGGAATATTCAGGAGAAGGTGGGTACATCCATCGAGAATATGACCGGCATCCGGGTGAAGGAAGTTGATGTTCGGATTTCATCTGTTTCCGTTCATTCCTAATATTACATAAGCAGAGGGTGACAGCGTTGCGCCTTCTGTATTTTTTTGAGGATAGTTTAAGATATGACAAGACATGAGATTAGAGAAGAAGTATTCAAACTGCTGTTTCAGGTACAGTTTCACGATGCAGAGGGACTTTCCGATCAGCTTCAGCTGGCTGCACAGGAGGCTAATAACTTCCGTGAGGAGGAGCGGCTGATCCCGGAGGAAGAGTTGCCTGAGATCCGTGCTAAGGTAGAGGCGATTTCAGAGCAGATCCCTAAGCTGGATGAAGAGATCAACAGCAAGGTAGAGGGCTGGAAGACCGGTCGTATGAGTAAGGTGGATCTTACCCTGATTCGTCTGGCTTTGTATGAGATTCAGGAAGAGGGCCTTGCAGCAGGCATTGCCATCAACGAGGCGGTGGAGATCGCCAAGAAGTATGGAAGTGACAGTTCCCCTTCCTTCATTAACGGAGCATTGGCTAGACTGGTGAAGTAAGTTGGAGAAACGGATCTATTCTGTAACACAGATCAATCATTATATTGCTGGACTGATAGAACAGGATTTTATGCTTCGAAGCCTGAAGGTAGGCGGAGAAGTATCGAATCTGACCTATCACGCCAGTGGACATATCTATTTTACTCTTAAGGATTCAGGCGCTGCCATGAAGGCGGTGATGTTCAAAAGCAAGAGGAGCGGACTGACCTACCCGATGAAGGCCGGAGATTCGGTTGTTGTAACCGGAACCATGGGGGTCTATGAAAAGGGCGGGACTTATCAGCTCTATGTCAGCCGAATTGAACCGGCAGGAGAGGGAGAACTCTACGCGAAGGTCATGAAGCTGAAAAGTGAGCTTGCTGAGATGGGCATGTTCGATCCTTCCTATAAGAAACCTATCCCTAAATATAATTTTCATATAGGTGTTGTGACGGCGCCCACCGGCGCGGCGATTCATGATATTATGCAGATTACGGCCCGTCGTAATCCCCATGTTTCCATCACTCTTTATCCTGCACTGGTGCAGGGAGAGGGAGCGGCAGCAAGCGTGGCACAAGGAATTCGGACAATGGATGCCTTAGGGCTTGATGTGTTGATCGTAGGCCGGGGCGGAGGTTCCTTAGAGGATCTTATGGCCTTTAATGATGAAGAGGTGGCAAGAGCTATTTTTGGCTGCAATACTCCGGTGATTTCGGCGGTGGGTCATGAGACGGATACCACCATTGCCGATCTTGTGGCAGACCTTCGGGCACCTACACCATCTGCAGGAGCAGAGCTTGCTGTCTTCTCCTATGAGAAGTTCTGTCAGGACCTTAAGGAGGCAGAGCACAGGCTCTCTTCTGGAATGGAGCGGCGGATCCTAAAGCAGCAGAGACAGATCGCCCTTCTTCGCCAGAGGATGCTTAAAAAGTCTCCCCAGAGCCGGCTTCGGCAGCTGATGCAGCAGACAGATCTCCTGCAGGAGAAGATGTCTCATCAGATGAAGCGGCGGCTGGAAGCAGGGAAAAGAGAAATCCTGCAGTATGTTCCAAGGTATGCTTCTGCCATGGAATTAAAACAGAAGATGTGCGCTCAGCACCTGTCCCTTTTGGCAGCCAAGCTGGATGCGGCATCACCTGTTAAGAAGCTGGCAGGCGGCTGGGCCTATGTGGAAAGCGATGGAAAGCGGGTAAAGGCTGCAGCAGATGTGAAGGCAGGAGATGACATCTGTCTTCAGTTTCAGGACGGCAGGCTTTTGGCCACTGTTACAGAGAAGAAAATGGAGGAGATCCATGGCGAATAAGAAGGATTTGACCATAGAAGAGCGGTTTGAACAGTTAGAGGCAATAGCAGAGCAGATGGAAGATCCCAAGGTGGGGCTTGAGGACTCTTTTTCCCTGTATGAACAGGGGATGAAGCTTCTTAAGGAGACCAGCGAGAGGATCGAGGCGGTAGCCGGCCGGGTGGAAAAGCTTGAGGCAGACGGAAGCCTGAGTGATTTTGAGGAAGAGGCATGATATGGAGATCCGGGAGAAGATAGGGATAAGAGCCAAAGAAGCAGAGCGTGAGATTGAGAGATTCCTTCCGAAGGAGGAAGGATATGCAGGTACTTTGTACAGGGCAATGAATTACAGTGTGCGAGCCGGTGGCAAGCGACTTCGCCCCATCCTCATGGCTTCCTGTCACAGATTGCTGGGAGGAGACGGGGAGCATCTGGGAGCAGCCATGGCAGCCATTGAGATGATCCACACCTATTCCCTTGTGCATGATGATCTGCCGGCTATGGATACTGACCTGCTTCGAAGAGGAAAGCCCACCACCCATGCAGCCTACGGAGAGGCCATGGCGATCCTGGCGGGGGACGGGCTTTTAAATCATGCCTTCACCATTCTAGGACGGGAGCTGTTATCCTGCGATCCTTCTTCCATGAAGAATGTGGCAAGAGTGATCGCCATCCTGTCAGAGAAGGCCGGAATTGATGGAATGATCGGCGGACAGACGGTGGATGTGGAGTCGGAGAAGACCGGCAGCACCATCACCAAAGAGAAGCTGGATTATATCTATGAGAAGAAGACCGGATGTCTCTTAGAGGCTGCCATGATGTGCGGAGGAGCGCTGGCCGGGGCAGGAGAAGAGAAGATCCAACTGCTTGGAAGAATCGGAGAGAAGATCGGACTTGCTTTCCAGATTCAGGATGATATCCTTGATGTTGTGGGAAATCAGGAGATACTGGGTAAGCCCATAGGATCCGATGAGAAGAATCAGAAGGCGACCTATGTTACCTATGAGGGATTAGAGAAGGCTGCATCGGATGTACTTTGTCTGACACAGGAAGCCGGTGAACTTTTACAGCAGCTTGATAGCGAAGATCCAAAGTCAAGGGAGGAAGCAGTCTTTTTACAGGAGCTGTTTTCCTATTTGACCAGGAGGGATCATTGATCATAAGAAGGATATTATGTTACTAGATCTTATTAAAAAACCAAACGATATCAAGAACATACCAGCCGAGTCTCTTCCGGAGCTGGCGAAGGAGATTCGTACCTTTCTGGTGGAACATTTGTCCCGGACCGGAGGTCATGTAGCATCGAATCTGGGCGCTGTGGAACTGACTATGGCACTGCACCGTGTCCTTACCTTCCCTGAGGATAAGCTGATATGGGATGTGGGACATCAGTCCTATACCCATAAGATCCTAACCGGCAGGAAGGATGGATTTGCCACCCTTCGTCAGCTCCATGGACTTTCCGGATTTCCAAATCCTTCGGAGAGCGACTGTGATGCCTTTATTGCAGGGCACAGTTCCACCTCTATTTCTCTTGGACTTGGTTTTTGCAAGGCAAGGGATCTTCAGGGCCAGTCCCACCGCGTGGTATCGGTGATTGGAGACGGAGCCCTTACAGGGGGGCTGTCCTATGAGGCCATCAACAACCTGGCGGGGATGAAGAGTAACTATACCATCATCTTAAATGACAATCATATGTCCATTTCCGAGAATGTGGGCGGTATGTCCTCCCATCTTGCCAGGATTCGTACCAGCAGCTACTATACCGGGCTTAAGAATGATGTGGAGGTCTCCCTTAAGAAGCTTCCCATGGGAGATCGTCTGGTCTCCGGCATTCGTAAGACAAAGAGCGGAATCAAGCAGCTGTTTATTCCCGGTATGGTCTTTGAGGAAATGGGGATCATGTACTTAGGCCCTGTGGATGGCCATGACAGCGTAGCCCTTGAGCGGGTACTTCGTCAGGCTCTCTCCATTCAGGGGCCGGTGCTTGTCCATGTGGTAACAGAGAAGGGAAAAGGGTATCGCCCGGCTATGCGTCATCCGTCCCGATTCCATGGAACCGGCCCCTTTGATCTGGCCAAGGGACTGCCCCTTTCGGATTCCCCGGTCACCTATACGGATATTTTTTCCACCGTGATGCGTAAGCTGGGAGACCGTAATCCGCAGGTGGTGGCGGTGACAGCAGCCATGGCAGACGGAACCGGACTTAAGAGGTTTCGCAATATGTTCCCGGAGAGGTTTTTTGATGTGGGGATTGCAGAGGGGCATGCCGTCACCTTCTGTGCTGCCCTGGCAGCAGGGGGGATGATTCCGGTATTTGCGGTATACTCCACTTTTTTGCAGAGAGCCTATGATGAGATCCTCCATGATGTATGTATCACCAAGCAGCATGTGATCTTAGCGGTGGACAGGGCCGGACTTGTGGGAAGGGACGGCGTGACCCATCAGGGGATCTTCGATCTGTCCTATTTAAGTACCATGCCAAACCTTATCATTATGGCTCCGAAGAACAAGTGGGAGCTTTCCGATATGTTAAAGTTTGCGGTGGACTATAAGGGACCGGTTGCCATCCGCTATCCAAGGGGTGAGGCAGTTACCCTCTGGAAGGAAAAGCGGCAGGAGATCATTCTTGGGAAGAGTGAGGTCTTACTGGAGCAGGAAGGCAGTAAGGTGCTCCTTTTAGCCATAGGTTCCATGGTGCGTACAGCCATGGAGACCGCAGAGATCCTGCAGGAAGAGGGGATCGCTGTCGATGTGATAAATGCCAGATTTATGGCGCCCCTTGATATGGAAATGATCCGGCAGGCAGCGGATCGATATGATGCCATTGTGACAGCTGAGGACAATGTGATCTCCGGAGGATTCGGAGAGCATGTCAGCTGCGTGTTGGAGAAGCTGCATTATGCAGGAGAGCGGATCCTCATCGGGGTGCCGGACGAATTTGTGCACCATGGTGCAGTGGAGGAATTAATGGAAGAACTTCAGATGGATGCCTCTTCCATAGCAGATCAGATCAGAAGGGTTAAGATATAATGAAAAAGAGACTGGATATTTTGCTGGTGGAGAAAGGGCTTGCCCCTTCAAGAGAAAAGGCTAAGGCCCTTATTATGGAGGGGAAGGTCTTTGTAGATCAGCAGAGAGAAGATAAGGCAGGCAGTACCTTTAAGGAGGAGGCTGTGATTGAGATCCACGGAGATACCTTAAAGTATGTCAGCCGCGGCGGCCTGAAGCTGGAGAAGGCCATGAAGGAGTTTCCGATCCGGCTGGAAGGCAAGGTCTGCATGGATATCGGCGCCTCCACCGGAGGATTTACGGATTGTATGCTGCAAAACGGAGCCTCCAAGGTTTTTTCTGTGGATGTAGGTTACGGACAGTTTGCCTGGAAGCTTCGCCAGGATCCCAGGGTGGTTTGCATGGAGAAGACCAATATCCGTTATGTGAAGCCGGAGGATATCGGTGAGCTTTTGGATTTTGCCTCGGTGGATGTATCTTTTATTTCCTTATCCAAGGTGCTTCCTGCAGCCAAAGACCTTCTGAAGGAAGGCGGCGAGATGGTATGTCTGATCAAGCCCCAGTTTGAGGCCGGTAGAGAGAAGGTTGGAAAGAAGGGCGTTGTCCGGGATCCAAAGGTTCATATGGAAGTGATTGATAACGTATTAAGTTATGCCACATCCAACGGATTTTTACCCATCGGACTGTCTTTTTCTCCGGTAAAGGGACCGGAGGGTAATATTGAGTATCTGGTGCACCTTAAGAAGGTGGAGGGAGAGGAACTTACCCTCCCTGAGGATCTTCCCGGGACAGCAGACATCGTAGCAAAGGCGCATGATACATTAGACCACTGACACGGGGGAGGGGCATGAAGAACTTTTACATCGTGACCAAGGATGAAAAGAAAGAGAATCTGGATCTCATCGGCAGGATCAGATCCTATGTAACAGAGAGGGGGGCGAAGTGTTCCTATGGCGTTTTACGTCAGGACAGCCATCCACTGGAGTTTCCATCCGATATTGATGTGATCCTGACGGTGGGAGGAGATGGAACCCTGATTCGGGCAGCGGATCAGAGTATGGGAAGCTGTGCACCTCTTATCGGGATCAACCGGGGACACCTTGGTTATCTTTGTGATCTGGACGAATCCAATCTGGAGGAATCCCTTCAGGTCCTTTTGGACGGAAGCTATGAGTTAGAGGAAAGGATGCTGCTGACCGGCTGCGTCTATGATCCTTCCGGCAGGCCCAGGGGAGATTATCAGGTGGCCTTAAATGACGTTGTGATCTCATCCTATAACGGACTTCAGGTGATGCATATGGTGGTTTATGTCAATGGAGAGATGCTTTATTCCTTTAACGGGGACGGCATGATCTTTGCCACCCCCACCGGGTCCACCGCCTATAATCTCTCGGCGGGAGGTCCCATCGTAGATCCCAAGACCCAGCTGATCCTTATGACCCCCTTAAATGCCCATGTGGTGGGATCCCGAAGTATCATATTAGATGCAGAGGATGAGATCGCCCTTGAGATGATCCCTAGACGGGAGGATGAGAAGGCGGCGGCAGTAAGCTTCGATGGAAGCACTTATGTACAGCTTCACAAGGGGGATCGGGTCTATGTGAAAAAGTCCCCGGAGGTGATCCGATTCATTAAGTTGTCCAGAATGAATTTTTTAGACAGGATCAGAAGTAAGTTACAGGCAGACTGACAGCTATACCAGCAAACGAGGAGAGTGAGACGATGAAAAGCCAGAGACAGAAGAAGATCTTAGACCTTATTATCAAACAGGAGATCGGAACCCAGGAGGAACTTCAGGAGGAGCTGCGTAAGGCGGGATTTGAGGTTACTCAGGCAACCGTTTCCCGTGATATCCGCGAGATGAAACTGACAAAGGTTTCCCTGTCAGGCGGTAAGCTTCGTTATGTGGCGTACCATAAGACCGATGAGGATCTGTCGGAAAAATATGCAAGGATCTTCCGGGAAGGCTTTGTGTCCATGGATAATGCCCAGAACATCATCGTGATCCGGACGGTTTCCGGCATGGCTATGGCGCTGGCGGCGGCCCTGGACGCTCTTGATCTCAAAGAAATTGTAGGTTCCATTGCCGGTGACGATACCATTATGTGCGCTGTCCGCAGTGTGGATGATACAGTATCGGTTATGCACCAGCTTCGGGAGATCGGTGGAATGGATGCTATGTAAGGAGGGTTATGTTAACAGAACTTCGTGTCAAGAATCTTGCATTGATCGAGGAGGAGGATATTCTCTTCGATCATGGACTCAATATTTTAACAGGAGAGACAGGTGCCGGTAAGTCGATTATCTTAGGGGCCCTGTCTTTAGCTTTAGGTCAGAAAGCAGACAGGGGAATGCTTCGGGATGAGACAAAGGAAGCACTTGTGGAGGCCACTTTCACCGTGAATGAACGGGAGAAGCAGGCTCTTATGCAGCTGGATTTGGAGGCCTATGAGGATCAGGTGATCCTTACCCGTAAGATCGGAAAAGAAAGGACGGTTGCCAGAATCAACGGGGAGACGGTGCCGGCTCCCAGGTTAAAGCAGGCCGGGGCTATCCTTTTGGATATCTACGGCCAGAAGGAGCATCAGTCACTTTTATCCGTTAAAAAGCATATGGAGCTAGTGGACGACTACGCAAGAAAAGAGCTGGCATCTCTTCTCCCGGAAATCAGGGAAAGCTATGGCGAGTACAAGGCCTTGATAAAGGAACAGTCCGAGGCAAATCTGGATGAAGGAGAGAGGGAGAGAGAGAAGTCCTTCCTGGAACTGGAAATCTCCCAGATTCGGGATGCCCAGCTGAAGGATGGGGAAGATGAGGCTTTAGAGGAGCAGTATCGCCGGATGGCCAACGGCCAGAAGATCCAGCAGGCCCTCTCCCTTTCCGAGAATCTGCTGAATTGTGACGGAGGCTGCCTGGAACAGTTGGGAAGAAGTATAAGAGAGCTTCACGCTGTCAGTGAGTACGATGGTAAGATCGCCCAGATCGCTGCGGCTCTTTCCGATGCGGAGAGCATTGCCCTGGATGCAGCCAGGGACTTAGAGAACCTTTCAGATGATATGGCCTATGATCCGGCGGCCTTTGAAGAGATCCGGCAGCGGCTGGATCTGATCAACACCTTAAAGAGCAAGTTTGGTCCGCAGATTACAGATGTGCTTCATGCCTTAGAAGAAAAAGAGGAAAAGCTCAGTCGCCTTTGTGACTATGACCACTATCTGGCAGACCTGGAAAAGAGGGTTATAAAGGCTACCGGGGAATTGGAAGAGCTGTGCAAAAAAGCCACAAGCATTCGGCAGAAGGCGGCAGGAGAATTATCCGAAAAAGTTAGGGAGGCTTTGCTGTCTTTGAATTTCCTCCAGGTCAGCTTTGAGGTGGAACTTACCAGGGGAGACTATACGGAAAAGGGTTGGGACCAGGGACAGTTTATGATTTCTGTCAATCCCGGTGAGCCCATCCGTCCTCTGGTTCAGATCGCCTCCGGCGGTGAGATGAGCCGTATCATGTTGGCTCTTAAGACGGTGCTTGCCGGTCAGGACGATACCCAGACTATGATCTTTGATGAGATCGATTCCGGAATCAGTGGAAGAACGGCTCAGGCTGTGGGCAAAATGCTCTCCTCTGTGGCAAGGGAGCACCAGGTGATTCTCATCACCCACCTTCCCCAGATCGCAGCAAGATCCAACCGGCATTTCCTTATTGAGAAGGAAGCAGAGGGGGAGAGTACCGTATCCTCCATCCGTCCCCTTGATGAGGAAGGAGTACTAAAGGAGCTTTCCCGTATGCTGGGAGGGGATGAACTGACTCGGGCAGTTTATGACAATGCCAGGGAGCTTCGGGCCAGGGCAAAAGAGGAGTAGATACCTCCGATAGCACAATATTTTCCCTATATAGGGCAATACAGTTGTAGCATGGATTTTGGGCTTTGACGTATACTGATGCCATCAGGAAACGTTAGAGGAGGGTTTTATATGTTGGATGAGAGCATTAAAAAGCTTGTAGAATACGGTATTTCCACCGGACTTACACCGGAGTGTGAGAGAATATATACCACCAATTTATTACTTGCCATGTTCCATGAGAGTTCCTACTCGGATCCAAAGGTGGATCTTACGGATCTCTCCCTTGAGCCGATTCTTACGGATCTTTTGGATGAGGCGGTAAAGAGGGGGATCATTGAAGAGGGTATTGCCAGCCGGGATCTTTTCGATACGGCGCTTATGAACCAGCTTTGCCCGAGACCTTCCCAGGTACAGAGGGAATTTTTTGAGCATTATAAGAACAGTCCACAGGAAGCAACGGATTACTTCTATGACCTTTCCCAGAAGTCGGATTATATCCGGACCTACCGGGTGAAAAAGGATATGCGATGGACCACACAGACAAAGTACGGGACACTGGATATTACCATTAACCTCTCCAAGCCGGAGAAGGATCCCAAGGCCATTGCCGCTGCCAAGAACACTAAGGCTTCTTCCTATCCCAAGTGCCAGCTTTGCATGGAGAACGAGGGATATGCCGGACGACTGGATCATCCTGCCAGGGAAAATCACAGGATCATTCCCATTACCATTCACGGGGGTAGATGGGGTTTTCAGTACTCGCCCTATGTCTACTACAATGAGCATTGTATCGTCTTTAACGGAGAGCATACTCCTATGAAGATCGACCGGGAGGCTTTTCAGAAGCTCTTTGATTTTGTCTCTCAGTTCCCCCATTATTTCCTGGGGTCTAATGCAGATCTTCCCATTGTGGGAGGCTCCATCCTAAGTCATGATCATTTCCAGGGGGGACATTATCAGTTTGCCATGGAGAGGGCGGAGTATATCCGTAAATTTTCCATTCCGGGCTATGAGGATGTCACCAGTGGGATCATCAAATGGCCTTTGTCTGTGATCCGTCTTAGACATAAGGATGCCGGCCGGGTCATTGACTGTGCAGACCATATCCTTAAGGTATGGAGAGAATATACCGATGAAGAGGCTTTTGTTTTTGCAAGGACGGATGGAGAGCCCCATAATACCATTACGCCCATCGCCCGTAAGCGGGGAGATGATTATGAGCTTGACCTTGCCCTTCGCAATAACATTACCACAGAGGAGCATCCCCTGGGGGTATATCATCCTCATGAGAAGCTGCATCATATCAAGAAGGAAAACATCGGTCTGATTGAAGTCATGGGACTTGCGGTCCTTCCCAGCCGTCTAAAGAAGGAGATCTTTGAGGAGCTGGCAGATGCCCTGGTAGAGGGAAGGGATATTGCATCGGATCCGGATCTTAATAAGCATGCGGACTGGGTAAAGGAATTTACTCCTTCTTATCCGGATGGTTTTACAAGGGATAATGTGGAAGAGATCCTAAAGGAAGAGGTAGGCAAAGTCTTCTGTCAGGTTCTTGAGGACGCGGGAGTTTATAAGATGAACGAGGAGGGATTAGAGGCCTTCGGTCGTTTTATTGCATCCCTTTGATACAGATTCCATCCTAATTCTTAAATTTTTATTAAATCGACAGGCGCTTCATTGACAGAGCGCCTGTTTTTTATTAGAGTTTTTAATGAACTCTAATAAGCGGTCAAAGCAAAATTGGAGTGGGGGAGAAGATCGGAGGCAAGTATGTTTCGTAACAGATTACAGCAACTGATGATCGGACGCAACGGTCCGGATGCACTGGGGCGCTTCACCATGTTTGTGGTGCTTCTCCTGTTCATCCTATCTACCATCGCCAGAAACGGCGTGATCTATCTTCTCGGCCTGGCAGTACTGGGTTATGGATATTTCCGGATGATGTCTAAGAATGTGGGTAAGCGTTATCTGGAGAATCAGAAATATCTTCAGATCACAGATCGCATGAAGAATTTTTTCTACAATCACAAGACCTATCGTTTCTACAAATGCCCGACCTGTAAGCAGAAGGTTCGTGTGCCAAGAGGACATGGCAAGATCGAGATCACCTGTCCGAAGTGCAGGGGGACATTTATTCGTCGCAGTTAAGGAGCAGCAGGATGTTTGGTTATATACATGCGAACCGGCAGGAGATGAGTGAGCCGGATCAGAAAACCTATAAGACCTATTACTGCGGACTTTGCCAGGCTCTTAAGCGGGCGGCAGGGATGAAGGGACAGATCCTTTTGAATTATGATGTGACCTTTCTTTGTATCCTGCTCTCTTCCCTCTATGAGATCGAGAATAAGGAGGAGGTCTTTGGGTGCAAGGTCCATCCCCTTTCGAAGAAGTGCGGATATATCAGTCCTGTGATCGATTATGGAGCAGCCATGAATATTCTTTTGGGTTACCATAATCTGATGGATGACTATCTGGATAACGGCAATCGTAAGAAGAAGTCTCTGGCAGATTCCCTTCGAAAATCCTACGATAAGATCGCAAAGCAGTATCCGAGACAGAGCAGTGCCATAGAAGAATTTATGCAAAAGACCCGGGCTGCCGAGGCACGCCATGAGGAGAATATTGATGTGCTCTCCGGATATACAGGGGAGATGCTTTCCCAGATCTTCCTCTGGAAGGAGGATGAGTGGAAGGAAGAGCTGATGAACATCGGTTTTTACCTTGGGAAGTTTATTTATCTTATGGACGCCTATGAGGATCGGGAGGAGGATGATCGGCATGGAAGGTTTAATCCTCTGATTCTGAAGTATCGGGAATGTCAGGCCTGCTATGAGGCTTTCATGGAGCAGAGCCTGACATCCCTGGTGGAACAGGCCGCCAGGTCGTTTGAACGTCTTCCGATTTTGGAGAATGCTTCCATTCTTCGTAATGTACTATATTCCGGCATTTGGGATCGCTATGAATATATCAAGATAAAGTCCGGGCGCAAGAAGAAGGAAGGGACAGGTAAGGAGCGATAATGGATCCATATAAGATTCTGGGTGTCTCACCCGATGCATCTGACGATGAGGTGAAGAAGGCCTACCGTAAGCAAAGCCGGATCTACCACCCGGATGCGAATATCAATAATCCCAATAAAGAGGCTGCAGAAGAGAAGTTCAAGCAGGTGCAGCAGGCCTATAATCAGATCATGAAGCAGAGGCAGGAGGGAGGAAGCTACTCCTCCTACGGCTATTCCTATACCAACCGCAGTACCTCCGATGCCTCCGGATCCACAGGATCCGGTATCCCACCGGAGCTTCAGGCTGCGGCGGCCTATATCAGTAACGGCTACTTCAAGGAAGCCCGTCAGGCTCTCTCCGGAGTCTCTCCCTTCCAGAGGACAGGGCAGTGGTATTATCTCTCTGCTATTGCAGAGGAGCACCTGGGGAATCTGATGCAGGCCAGAAATTATATTGAGGCGGCCATCCGATATGAGCCCAGCAATTTTGCCTATCGCCGTTATCAGAAGCATCTGGACGGGGAAGATATCATGTCCGGCTGGTATACCCAGCAGAGCAAGAGTTACGGGTATGGAAGACCCTACAGCGGAAGCAGCAGCTTTTGCCTTGAGATTCTTCTGGCCAATCTCTTCTGCTGGTGCTGTTGTAAATAATCCGACTGAGTTAAACGCTCCGCGAGGATGCGCACGGATTTGGACAGGAATTTGTCTGCTGAAGCAGACCCGAATCCGGCGCGCAAGACTCGCGAGCGAGTCTTGACAAAGAAAAGCCATGAGGCAGGGTACTGCTTCATGGCTTTTTCTTAGTCGGGTGAGACCTGAATGAAAATATCTACTTGCCGGAGTAGGCCTCCTCGCAGTATTTGCAGCGATAGACCTCTTTTTCCGGATCTGTCAGAACGAAGATCTGGTCAAGCTCCTGCTCGATGCTGGTGATGCAACGGGGGTTTTTGCATTTGATCACGTTCTTTACTTCCCGGGGAAGGGAGAGCTTTTCCTTGGCGATGATCTGGTCGTTGGAAATCACATCCACTGTGATGTTGTGATCCACATAACCTAAGATATCAAGGTCGATGGAACCTAAGGGGCATTCGATCTTGATGATGTCCTTGTGTCCCATTTTATTGCTCTTGGCATTCATAATGATGGCGATGGTACAACCCTCTAGCTCGGAAAGCTTCAGGTAATCATAGACCTTCATGCTCATGCCGGCCTGAATATGATCGAGTACATAGCCTTCATGGATTCCACTGATGTTTAACATGATTCTCCTCCTTCTACAGATGGCTGAGGGATAGCGGGATCGATGTGGATGCCAAGCAGGGTAAGAATCAGTGCCATACGGATGAAGACACCCTTTCTGGCCTGTTCAAAGTACTTGGCCCTTGGATCCGCGTCCACTTCTACCGAGATCTCATTGACACGGGGAAGGGGATGCATCACGATCATATCCGGCTTGGAGAGGGCCATTTTCTCCCGGGTCAGGATATAGAAATCCTTCATCCGAAGATAGTCCTCCTCGTTGAAGAAACGTTCCTTCTGAACACGTGTCATGTATAAAATATCAAGCTTGGGCATGGAGTCTTCCAAGTGTTCTACCTCTTCGTAGGTAGCATGATTTTCCTCTAATACATCTTCCCGGATGTAGGAGGGAATACGTAACTCCTCAGGTGAAATTAAAACAAAATGAACATTGGGATAACGAACCAGTGCATTGATCAGTGAATGAACGGTACGACCGAATTTGAGATCGCCGCAAAGACCAATGGTAATATGATCGAGTCTTCCTAAAAGGGAATGAATCGTGTATAGATCAGTTAAAGTCTGTGTTGGATGCTGATGACCGCCGTCACCTGCGTTGATAACAGGAATGCCGGAACGGGAAGATGCAACAAGAGGGGCACCTTCCTTGGGGTGACGCATAGCGCAGATATCTGCATAGCCGGAAATGATACGAATGGTGTCGGCTACACTCTCGCCCTTAGCGGCGGAAGAGGAATCAGCGGACGCAAAACCAAGGGTCTGTCCACCCAGTCTTAACATAGCTGATTCAAAAGAAAGACGGGTTCGGGTACTTGGCTCATAAAAACAGGTTGCCAGTCGTTTGCCTTCACAGGCATGTGCATACTTCTCAGGATTGCTCTCGATATCACAGGCCAAAGCCATAAGCTCATTCAGCTCCTGTACAGAGAAATCCAGAGGACTCATACAGTGTCGCATTGTTCCTCCTATCCAATATGGTGCCCTAAGGACACGTTTGCTTAACCTTTCTAATATTACAGGAAGCCATGACAGAATACAAGGGAGAATATGAAGATGTTGATATTTTTTGGCAGAGACCCTAAAGTGTGATAAAATAAGCTGTTGGAAATTCAGGCGAAGGCCTATTTTAGAATATGAAAGAAAAAGAGGTATACCAATGAGAAATATCAGGGACTTAATGGAGGGCATTTCTTATAAGGTCTTACAGGGATCTGTAGAGGGTGAGATCACAGATCTTGTTATGGATTCAAGAAAAGCAACCGAAGGTTGTATGTTTGTATGTATCAGTGGAACAGCAGTGGACGGACACAGTTTTGCAGCTTCCGTTGCTTCTGCAGGAGCTAAAGTACTGATCGTGGAAAAGCCGGTGGAGGTGCCGGAGAATGTTACCCTTCTTCAGGTGGAGAATACGAGAGAGGCACTGGCTCTGATCTCAGCAGCCTATTTTGATCACCCGGATCAGAAGTTAAAGGTTATTGGTATCACCGGTACAAAGGGTAAGACCACAACCACCTATATGATCCGTTCCATCCTTGAGAATGCCGGCCATAAGGTGGGGCTGATCGGAACCATCGAGGCTATTATTGGAGAGGAGCATATTCCGGCGGCCAATACAACACCGGAGAGCTATGTTGTGCAGTCTTACTTCCATAAGATGGTGGAGGCAGGACTTGATACCGTGGTTATGGAAGTCAGCTCCCAGGCCCTTATGATGCACAGAGTGGATGGTATCACCTTTGAGATCGGAATCTTTACCAATATCGAGCCGGATCATATCGGCCCCAATGAGCATGGAAGCTTTGAAGAGTATCTTGCCTGCAAGAGCCTTTTGTTCCAAAAGTGCAGAAAGGGTATCTTTAACTGCGATGATCCTCATTTTGAGGAGATTCTTAAGGGACATACCTGTGAGGTGGAGACCTACGGCTTTAGCGAGAAGGCCGATTTCGTGGCAAAGAATATGGAACTGATCCACAGACCCGGATATCTTGGCGTCAACTATGAGGTGAGTGGCATGGAAAACTTCCCGGTGGAGATCGATGTTCCGGGCCGTTTCTCCGTATATAATTCCCTTTGTGCCATTGCGGTCTGCCATCATTTCGGTGTCACCGTTGAGAATATGCAGAAGGCCTTAAAGGCAGCCCGGGTCAAGGGAAGAATCGAGATGATCAAGGTCTCCGACGACTTTGCTCTTATGATTGATTATGCCCATAATGCCATGAGCCTTAAGAGTCTTCTTACCACGTTAAAGGAATATGAACCAGGACGTATCGTTACCCTCTTTGGTTGCGGCGGCAACAGAAGTAAGCTGCGCCGTTTTGAAATGGGAGAGGTGTCCGGTAATCTTTCCGACCTTACCATTATCACCTCTGACAACCCCAGGTTCGAGGAACCTCAGGATATCATCAACGATATTAAGACCGGCATTGGTAAGACAAAGGGTGAATATGTGGAGATCATTGATCGTAAGGAGGCCATCCGCTATGCCATCAAGAATGGCAGACCGGGAGATGTTATTGTGCTGGCGGGAAAGGGCCATGAGGATTATCAGGAGATCTGCGGCAAGAAATATCCTATGGACGAGCGTGTTCTCATCGAAGAGGTGCTTAAGGAAGAGGGCTTAAAATAAGGTCAAGTCCCCTGTATCACGAAAGGAGAAGTCATGTTATATGCCAGTGTAATTGTGGATATCTCCCTGGCCAAACTGGATAAGTGCTTCTCCTATATCATTCCGGAGGAGCTAAGGGATAGAGCTCTTCCCGGTGCTTCGGTTGTAGTTCCATTTGGTAACAGGAAGCTGAAGGGGTATATTGTGGCTGTCACAGATCAGGTGGACATTGATCCTTCCAGGTTAAAGCCCATCCTAGAGTTGCAGCAGGAGGCTCTAAGTTCCCAAGGGCAGCTCATCGCGTTAGCAGAATGGATGCGACAAAACTACGGCGCCACTATGAACCAGGCCCTTCGGACGGTCCTTCCCTCCGCAAAGCGGCAGGCTCCGAAGATGCGCAAGGTGGTGCATGCAGGGGCAGAGGCAGAGGAACTTTCCGATGCTCTTGCCCTTCTTTTATCCAGAGCCAGACATTCCCTTGGTAAGGAAAGGCTGCTGCGGGAGCTGCTGCATCAGCCGGATATTCCCTGGGATGAGTTGACACAACGTCTGTCCATTCCTTCCTCGGATATCCGGGATCTGGAGAAAAAAGGTCTTCTTACAATAGAGGAGGTCCGTTCACTCAGGGATCCTTTGGGGGCGGTCAGGACCCAGGACAGCCACTGGGAACTTCCAGAATTAAATGAAGACCAGAGACAGATCTGCGAGGATTTTGCCAGCCGCTACGACAGGGGAGATCATAGGCCTTCCCTTCTTTTCGGTGTTACCGGAAGCGGTAAGACCGAGGTCTATATGGAGATGATCCACCATGTTTTGGAAAAGGGTCGGCAGGCCATTGTCCTGATTCCGGAGATTGCTTTGACCTATCAGACGGTGATGCGGTTTTACCTTCGCTTTGGAGGGAAAGTATCCATTCTTAATTCCCGTATGAGTCCGGGAGAGAGGTACGATCAGTTCCTTCGGGCCAGAGAGGGAGAGGTGTCCGTTATGGTTGGCCCCAGGAGTGCTCTATTTACTCCCTTTACCGATCTTGGCCTTATTATCATCGATGAGGAACACGAGAGTACTTATAAGAGTCAGCAGCCTCCCAGGTATCACGCCAGAGAGACCGGGATCCAGAGGGCGAGACTTTCCGGAGCCTCGGTTGTCCTAGGCTCTGCCACCCCTTCGGTGGGAAGCTACTTCCATGCCATGGAGGGAGACTATCATCTGTATCGGTTGAAGCGAAGGGCCGGAGGTGGACAGCTGCCAAAGGTTCATATCACAGATCTTCGGGCAGAACTTATGGCAGGAAACCGTTCCATAATCGGCCGGGAGCTACAAACTGCCATAAAGGATCGGTTGGATCGTGGGGAGCAGACCATGCTTTTTTTAAACAGAAGAGGTATGGCGGGCTTCGTTTCTTGCAGAGCCTGTGGGTTCGTGATAAAATGTCCGCATTGTGATGTGTCTCTCTCTCTTCATAGAGATGGCAGGCTGCATTGTCACTACTGCGGGTATCAGACGGAGTACAAGGGGATCTGCCCTTCCTGTGGCTCGAAGTATATAGGAACCATGAGGGCCGGGACTGAGAAGGTGCAGCAGACCATCCAGCAGATGTATCCTGCTGCAAGGATTCTGCGGATGGATGCGGATACCACAAAGAGCCGGCATGGGCACCAGAAGCTTTTAGAGGCCTTCGCCAATCATGAGGCGGACATTCTCATCGGGACCCAGATGATCGTCAAGGGACATGATTTCCCGGATGTGACTTTGATGGGCGTGCTGGCGGCAGATCTCTCGCTGAATGTCAGCGATTACAGAAGTGCAGAGAGGACATTTGATCTACTGCTCCAGGCCTGCGGAAGAGCAGGCAGAGGAGACAGACCGGGAGATGCATATATTCAGACTTACCAGCCGGGGCACTATGCCATTACCAGTGCGGCAGATTCTGATTATACCGGTTTCTATGAGCAGGAGATCGCTTATCGTAAACTAATGAAATACCCGCCCTTCGGTCATCTTCTCCAGATCGAGATCACATCTTCAAAAGAAGAGAGAGCGGTTGCAATGGGACAGTTTTTGAAGGAGAAGATGATAGCGGTGGATCGGGAACTTACCGTCTTTGGACCCCAGGCAGCAGGCATCGCAAGGATCGATGATGTCTACCGGCAGATCCTTTTGGTAAGGGACGGTTCCTATCAGCGGCTTGTGGCGGCGAAGGATACGGCAGATGTGGCCCTTCGGGAGGGATCTGCTCCCTCCGGTGCGGATGTCTGGTTTGATTTTGATCCTATGGATGGTTTTTGATCCTATTAGTCTTTGACAACGTCAGAAAGGAAGAACAATGGCATTAAGAGAAGTTAGAATTCAGGGAGATCCGGTACTTGAGAAGGTATGTCGTCCGGTGGAAAAGCTTACCGACCGGCTGGAGACTTTGATCGATGATATGTTAGAGACCATGTACAATGAAAACGGTGTGGGTCTTGCAGCTCCTCAGGTGGGTGTGCTTCGTCGTATCGTGGTGATCGATGTGGGAGAGGGTCCTCTGGTGCTGATCAATCCTGAGATCGTGGAGCAGGACGGAGAGCAGACCGGATCCGAAGGATGTCTGTCTCTTCCGGGCAAGGCCGGAATCGTAACACGTCCTAACCATGTGGTGGTGAAGGCGCTGGATCGTAAGATGCAGCCTGTCACCTTAGAGGGAACAGAGCTTTTAGCAAGAGCCTTCTGCCATGAGATCGACCATCTGGATGGTCATATGTACACAGAACTTGTGGAAGGTCCTCTTTCGGATGTGGAATATGATGATGTAGAAGAGTTGGAAGACGAGGAGTAATACCAGTATGGATGTAATCTTTATGGGAACACCGGATTTTGCCGTGGCGACCCTTGATTCGTTAGAGAGAGCCGGACACCGTATCGTTCTGGTGGTAACACAGCCGGACAAGCCAAAGGGACGGGGCAAGAAGATGGCCATGTCTCCGGTGAAGGAATGGGCAGTGGAGCGTGATATTCCGGTTTACCAGCCCTCTAAGATCCGGGAGGCGGGCAGCGTGGAACATATTTTATCCATTCCCTGTGATGTCAGTGTGGTGGCAGCCTTTGGACAGATCCTTCCCAGGGAGATCCTGGAGCATCCCAGGTATGGCTGTGTCAATGTCCATGCCTCCCTGCTTCCCAAGTATCGCGGCGCAGCACCTATTCAGTGGTCGATCTTAAACGGCGATGAAGTGACGGGGATTACCACCATGCAGATGGGAGTGGGACTGGATGACGGAGATATTCTGCAGCAGCAGATCGTCCCCATCGAAGAGGAGGATACAGGAGGAAGCCTGTTTGATCGCCTGGCCCTTGTGGGAGGAGAACTTCTGGTGAAGACTTTGAAGGGACTTGAGGAGGGAAGTATTACGCCCCAGCCTCAGGATGAATCCCAGGCCACTCATGTGGGGATGATTCGTAAGGATATGGGCAAGTTGGACTTTACCAGGTCCGCAGAGGAACTTTCCCGTTATGTCCGTGGCTTGAATCCCTGGCCGGGAACCTACACCTTTACAGAGGGTAAGACTTTAAAGTTCTGGAAGGCTTTTGCCATCCCGGAGAATGATCTGGATGAGGATACAAAGAGCGCTCCTCTTGCATCTGTAGTCCGTGCAGATGACACGGGAGTGTATGTCCGCTGTAAGGAGGGTGTCTTAGCGGCAACCGAACTTCAGTTGGAAGGCAAGAAGCGTATGGCGGTATCCGACTATCTTCGGGGACATGCAATGGAGACGGGTGAACTCTTAGGACATTAGAGGTGAGACTATGTTTGGAATGTATGGACTGTATTGGGATCCTACCTATATTCTGGTAGCGATCGGTGCCATCATCTGTATGATAGCATCTGCACATGTAAATAATACCTACCGGATCTATAGTCAGGTCCCTTCGGATGCAGGTATCACCGGCGCCCAGGCGGCGGAGCGGATCATCCGCTCCTGTGGTCTGCAGGGGGTTGTGGTGCGCCATGTATCAGGAAATCTGACGGATCACTATGATCCTAGGAGCAAGACAGTGAATCTGTCGGATGCTGTCTACGGAAGTGTATCTGTGGCAGCCATTGCAGTGGCAGCCCATGAATGTGGCCATGCCCTTCAGCATCAGAAAAATTATGCCCCCCTTACCATCAGGGGAGCACTGGTGCCGGCGGCCAATTTTGGAAGCACCATTGCCTGGCCGTTGATCCTGATCGGTTTATTCATTAACAGTCACACAGGAACCTTTATGATCCAGGCAGGGATCCTTTGCTTTTCTCTGGCGGTGCTGTTTCAGCTGGTGACACTTCCGGTGGAGTTTGACGCAAGCCATCGTGCCCTCCGGGTCATTGAGGACATTGGGATCGTAAGTCACCGGGAAATGCAGCTTTCCCGCAAGGTCCTTGTGGCGGCAGCTCTGACCTATGTGGCAGGGGCAGCATCCGCGATCCTTCAGTTGCTTCGATTGGTTCTTCTGTTCGGCGGAAGAGATGAGGATTAAAGGAATATAATATGGCAATAAACGTACGCCTCCTGGCCCTTTCTGTGGTACAGGAGGTTTTAGATCATCATGAATATTTAAGTAGGATCCTGCCGGCAGTACTGGATAAATACGGGTATCTGTCCAAGCAGGATCGTGCTTTTCTTACGAGACTGTGTACAGGAATGGTGGAGAAGGAACAGGAACTTTTATCCATCCTTCGTATGTACTCCTCTGTTCGTATCCCCAAGCTGGATCCGGCGGTAAGAGGTTCTCTGATGCTTGGTCTCTACCAGATCCTGTATATGGATTCGGTTCCGGTACAGTCCGCTGTGGATGAGTCGGTAAAGCTGGTGAAAAAGTCCGGGAAAAGCCGGCTCTCCGGTTACACCAACGGAGTCCTTCGCTCCATTTTAAGAGATGATGCCCAGGGGCAGGGGAGAATCAAAGGCCGGATCACCTGGGAAGATGAGGCCGGGCGCCCTAAGCACCGGGATCTTTTCCGGGATAGATCCGGCTGGCAGCTTCCGGATCGGGCAGGGGAGGAGGATGAGATCCTTGTACTTTGCCTGAATACCAGTATGCCGGTGTGGATTGGTCTTTTTTTCAAAAAGTGCTATGGGATGGAGAAGACAAAAGAGATCCTGAAGGGACTTTGCCTGGAGCGGCCTCTGACAGCAGCGGTCAATACCAATAAGACAAACGTCAGAGATCTTCTTATCAGGTTAGAAGAGGAAGGGGCTGTGGCAGAGGCCATCGAAGGAAGAGAGGACGGGATCCTTATCTCCTCTGTGGATCGAATCAGTCAATTACCCTCCTTTGCCGAAGGTCTTTTCTATATGCAGGACCTAAGTTCTATGGAGCCGGTACGACTGGCGGGAATAACCGAAGGAATGCTGGTGGCGGACCTTTGTGCTTCCCCGGGGGGGAAGAGTCTCATGGCGGCACTAGCCTGCGGGGAGAGGGGGCAGGTCTTAAGCTTTGACCAGAATCAGGTGAAGGTGGACCGAATCTTAGAAAATGCAGCCCGCTATGGACTTAGTAATGTGAAGGCGGCTGTTGCCGATGCAACACTTCCCAATGAGAAGCTTTCTGGCAAAGTGGATGTTTTGATCTGCGACGTACCCTGCAGCGGTATGGGGGTTATGGGAAGAAAACCGGAGATTAGAAACCGCCTTTGTGCGAAGGATCTGGTAGAACTTGCCCGGATCCAAAGAGAGATATTAATGCAGGCCGCAAACTACGTAAAGGCCGGGGGAAGACTGGTATATTCCACCTGTACCATGAATCCTATGGAAAATGAGGAGAATGTAAAATGGTTTTTACAGGAGAATGGGAACTACCACCTGCTGAAAGAGAAACAGATCTGGCCGGATCAGATGCATGACGGCTTCTATGTGGCCCTGATGGAGAAAGAAGGATAATGGAGAAGACAGATATTTTAAGCCTCCCTTATGAGCAACTGCTGGAATACATGAAAGAAAAGGGAGAGAAGGCCTTTCGGGGAAAACAGCTCTATCAGTGGATGCACCAGCATCTGGCTGTGAGCTTTGAAGATATGAAAAATCTGCCCAAGGCATTGAAACAGACCCTTATGGAAGACTGCAGTTACTATGCATTAAAGCCGGTGGATCTTCAGGTCTCTAAGCTGGACGGGACTAGAAAATACCTTTTTGAGCTTTCTGACGGTAATATGGTGGAGGCGGTGCTTATGCATTACAAGCACGGAGATTCTGTCTGCATCTCCTCTCAGGTGGGGTGCAAGATGGGGTGCCGGTTCTGTGCCTCTACTCTGGATGGATGGCTTCGAAACCTGACCCCTGCGGAGATGTTGGGGCAGGTCTATAGCATTCAGCGGGACATCTGGAGGAAAATGGGATTTGACAAGGCTCCTTCCATTGGAAGCGAAGCCTATACAAACAGCAGGATCAGTAATCTTGTGGTCATGGGAACCGGAGAACCTCTGGATAATTATGATAACCTTCTGACCTTTATCCGGATGTTGACAGATTCATACGGACTGAATCTTTCCCAGAGAAGTATTACTGTATCCACCTGTGGTCTGGTACCTAAGATCCGCTCTTTATCTGAAGAGAAGCTGGGGATCACCCTGGCCTTGTCCCTTCATGCCCCCAATCAAAAGAAGAGAGAAGAGCTAATGCCTATTGCCAAGACCTATGAGATCCATCAGGTGGTGGATGCCCTTCGGGATTATCAGAAGGTCACCGGTCGTCGGGTATCCTTTGAGTATTCCCTGGTGGCAGGCGTCAATGATACAGACGAAGATGCAAGGGAGCTTTCGGCTCTCATCGGAGACATCCATGGACATGTGAATCTGATTCCGGTAAACCCTATTAAGGAGAGAGACTTTAAGAGTCCGAGCCACCAGGCAGCCCTCGCCTTCCAAAAGAAACTTGAAAATTGCGGGATAAATGTTACTATTAGAAGGGAAATGGGCCGGGATATCGATGGTGCATGCGGTCAG
>CADCQT010000104.1 GCA_902803645.1 uncultured Lachnospiraceae bacterium
ACGGCAGGATTGCTTTATAAGTCCAATCGTTATAGATTTTTTGTATTCCTTGGAGTGCTTGTATGCTTATATTCCATATATATCACCGGAAATTATGGAATACAGATAGCAGGTATTCTTCTGCTACTCATGGGGAATGATGCGATTCTGACAGGTACAGCAGTTGCTGGTTGGATTTGGCTGATGCAATCCTTGAGAATGTAGGAAAGGGGAGTTATAGAATGAGTTTGTGGACAAATGCATCCATTCAGGATATTTTTCTCCAATTGGAGGAGAGGAATCTTCCCTTTCGTGGTATAAAATTTGCGATGGAACAGAACAGGCTTGTTTGTCTAGGACAAGGAGGTTCTGGAAGAGTATATGAAGTCACGTCCCAAAGGATTACCTCTAAACGGTTGGCGTTAAAGGTGATTGGTTTTGAAGGACAATATGTTGATCGGGATATTTTTGCGAAGGCAGTAGAAATACAACAAAATAATACCATAGGCTGGACTGGAGATACCGTCAAGATCCACCGCCATAAGGAGTTATGGCTAACGTTAGATGAGAAGAATCAGATAAGAAAGGTAGAGACAAAACAGCCGGACGAAGAGCGATATTGTCTGCATCTTTTTTTTGTTCTAATGGAGAAGGTAGATTGTGTCATTCACAAATCGATTTACGGTAAAATTCAATTAACACCGGGGGCTTTGGAAGTATGTGATGAGAAGGAAGTGTGGAAGGTTGCGTATGATATCGGAACTGCTCTTGCACGTTTACATGAACAAGGAGTTTTACATCGGGACATCAAACTTGAGAATATATTTTATCACAGAGGAAGTAAGAAATATCAGCTGGGAGATTTTGGACTGGCAATAAAAACCAGGGATGGGTTTGCGGCCAAAGATGGTATGACCAAGGGGTATGCTGCTCCGGAGGTTGTGATTTCCAAAGAACGTTATGATGCGACAGCTGATATTTATTCCTATGGAATGATGTTATATATTTTGATGAATCAGTTGCATTTTCCGGAGTCGAATTCCTATGCATACCGGGAAGTAAAGCAATACGCTCCGGGATATGAATTGCCCCGGCCAAAGGGGGATATTTCAGAGGGGTTTTTGACATTGATTCGTAAAGCCTGTCAGTATGATCCGGATCAACGTTACCAAACCATGCATGAATTGATGGAAGATCTGGAGAAGATTGTCTATGGAAATCAGGCCGGTGAACAGAAACGAGGAGAGTATGCGTATTGTGCGTTAGCAGCTTTTGGTAGTGCAATTCTTGGAATGGGGTGGAAGCTGTTTTTCGGACCATCTTTGGCTATGGACTTTTCCATATGGCAGTATCTATTCTGGGGGAGCGTACTTATTCTGGGACATACCAGATTAAAAGAAGAACGACATGAGAAGCTGACTCTGGCGGTCCTTGTAATCGGAGGTATTGTATGTTGGGATTCCGGTATCACCATCCAGAGAGGGATTTTGATACTCTTGGCTTTGATCGGTGATATATTCACAGGAATGTTAGGGGCAGGAATGTTGTGTGCGAATATGATCTGGTGCATACAAAAGGCAGGACAGCTTCGAATCGGACAATATGCATCCTTTCGTTGGGTCACAATGCTCGCAGTACTTCTGACGTGTTATTGTATCCACTGTTACTATAATGCAAGAGCCGGGCGAAGGCAGGAGAGTTTTTTTCATCAAAAAGGAAAAGGACTGGTGACCGGTTTGTTGGGATCACTTCTTTTCTGTTTTTGCGGAGTGAATTACAAAGGCATTTTTACACACTATGTTGCTCCTTTTTTTCGACAATTACATTTGGATGTATATTCCCAACATGATTATTATATGACCGGGAGAGCAGGGCTTTTATTATTTGGAGGCCTTCTCGTTAGTCAGTGGTTTATTACAAGGAGTAGAAGGGAGATGAAATGAGAAAATTTTACAGGCGAAGGCTGTTATTTATGACGATGATTCTGTCGGTTTCTCTTATGGCAGGATGTGGTGCTCAGGAGAATATTCCTTCAAAAAATAAAAAGAAAGCAACGAAGAGGAAGGAAGAAGCCGTACAGGAACAGTCGGATCGAACGGATAGGGAGGAAGCGTTCCTTTTTCGTGATGTGTTTGGTAAGGAATATACCACCAAGATCCTTCCGAATGTGGATAAATCCCCCTATGATAAGGATAAGTTTGTGAAGGTAGACGGGAAGATGACCTACACGGGGGAAGGTTATAATACCTCTCTTGGTATTGATGTCTCGCATCATCAGGGCCCGATTGATTGGACCAGGGTAAAGGCGGCCGGTTATGACTTTGCTTTTCTTAGGATTGCTTATCGGGGATATGGGCAGACAGGAAGTCTGAATCAGGACCGGATGTTTGAGACTTACTATCAGGGCGCTAAAGCGGCTGGAATTGATCTTGGGGTATATATCTATTCGCAGGCAATTAACGAAGCAGAAGCCAGGGAAGAAGCAGACTTTGTACTGGATATCTTGCATAATAGGAGTCTGCAGTTGCCGGTTGTGTATGATCCGGAGAATGTATTGGATGCTAGGGCAAGAACAGATGATGTGTCAGGAGAACAATTCACGAAGAATACCATTGTATTTCATGATACCGTTGAAAAAGCCGGATATTCTTGCATGATTTACAGTAATATGCTGTGGGAAGCCTTTCAATTCGATTTGAATCAAGTGGGAATCTATGATATCTGGTATGCCGATTACGAGGACAAACCGCAGACACCGTATCACTTTTCGTATTGGCAGTATACCAATGTGGCGAAAGTTCCGGGAGTGGATGGCAGCATCGATGCAGATATTCGCTTGGAAAAGGTAAAATAAACGCGAATTCGATAGGAAAAGACAATCGTCTATTAAGGAAGAGGGTAGTTTATGGAATTTAATATCATGGGAAAGACAATTCACATCACCGAGGTAACTAGAAAAGAGATATCTGAGCTTAACGGACAGGAAGTCAAAAAAGAAGATATTGAATTTTACATTTTGACTGGTTTTGCTGCGACGGAAGATTCGCAATTAGAAGCAATTGTGGCGGCAAATTCAGAAGAAGAAATAGAAAAAAGAGTTGCCGAAACTGTCCAGACAACATAATGTTATCAAACGAAAAAATCTTGTAAGGAGTTTTAGTCTTGCAAAAAGTCTGATACGCTTCAGAATCAAGATAACGATCAAAACTATCCGGGTCTTTCTGGTATTCTTCCAACGAGAAACCCTTTGATTCAATAATCCACGGATCAACTCCCCACCAGCCGTCAAGCAACGCCTGATCTACTTTAGTTTCAACCTTCATAGAAATAGCCCCCTTCTTTAAGAATGATCTCTCTGAAAATGTATTATAGCGTGAAAACGTTATGATTACAATTTGCGAATAATTAAATATGTACAAAAGTTCTGGAATAAAAATGTACAACTGTTATCGTCAATAAAGCCTGGAGAAGGGAAGAGATTTAACCGCAAAGGTTTCCCTAAAAAACAAAAGCCCTCGAGAAAAGCGGAGCTGCCTTTCTCGAGGGCTTTGAAGGCTGTAGAGGGGACTACATCCTTCGGTGAGGGGAGAAAAAAGTAACACGTTGTGTGTTTCTGGGTGTATACTATCACATAAAAGGTCACAGAAAGGTTACACAATATGAAAAAAGATATGGAACCAAAGAAAAAATTATATCTTGTAATGGTGCTATCAGCAGTTGCGCTGGTGGCGATGCTTCTGATCGGAAAGTATCAGCAGGAGAAGACAATTAAGAAAAAGACGGCAATTTCTGTGACGGCAAAAGCGGCAGAGGTGGAGAATAAGACGAGCACAGGGGAGAATAAGGCGGATGGATCCGGAGAGCAGAAGAGGCCGAGTGAAGACGGAGAGCAAAAGAAGCCGGTTATTCTGGAGAGCCTGGCGGATCTGAAAGCAGGGAAGAAGTTATCAGAAGAGCAGCTGGATATGAAACACATCGGGGGATATTTTACCAGCAGTAAGATCCGAAAGGGGGATGCAGTCTACCGGCGGATTAACGGCAAATCCTATGTGAAAAATCCACATGTGAAGCTATCGGATCTACGTTATCTGAAGATGCTGCATTATAATTTCAAAGGCGAGATCCGGGTGGGAGAGATGATTGTACATAAGAGTGTAGCAAAGGATGTGCGATCTGTTTTTGCAGCGCTGTTTAAGAAGAAGTATCCCATCCGCCGGATGTATCTGGTGGAAAAGTACTGGGCCGGGGATTCCATGTCTACAGACGCGGCCTCCATCAAGGCAGATAATACCTCCTGCTTTAACTACCGGGCCATCATAGGGTCCACGAAGGTCTCAAAGCATGCTATGGGGCTTGCCATTGACTTAAATCCCTTTGAGAACCCTTATGTACCAAAACATAACGGCCGATGGGATTACAGTGCCCTTGGGAAAAAAGAGAAGGCCTATGCCAGGGACCGGACACCAAGAGAGTATGTGATCACCACCAAAGACGCCGCCTACCGGCTTTTCTCAGAAAAGGGTTTCACCTGGGGAGGAAGCTGGAGATCGGTGAAGGACTATCAGCATTTTGAACGTTAAAAAGATCCCACGGAATCCGTGGGATCTTTTTTTACAAGGTGATGAGATTAGAGGTCATTTGCCTGTCGGTAGGCGGTATCGATGGGTGCATCCCGGTCCTCCTTTGGACATCGGGCGAAGAAACGGATCGCCAGAGGAATGCAGGTGAAGACCGCCAGGGAATCAGCAATGGCCTGGGCACTTTCTACGCCGGTCACTCCGAGAAAGCGGGGAAGGATGATAATGGCCGGCAGGAAGTATAGGCCGGAGCGAAGGGATGCCGTAAAGGAGGCAATCCGGCTCTTGCCGATACTTTGAAACAGCATGTTGGTAACCACAGAAAAGGGCTGCAGCATAATGGAAAGGCATTGGAAGCGCAGGGCCACTTTCCCGATGGCAACCACCTTCGGGTCACTTTTCTGGAAGATACGGACCAGCTGAGGTGCGTTGAAAAAGACCACAGTGGCAAGAAGGCACAGGATCACAAGGCTACTCAGCAGGGTAAAGCGATAGCTGGCACGGATCCGACGATACTTTCTGGCGCCGTAGTTGTAGGCGGCTACCGGCTGAAAGCCTTGACCGATACCGATCATGACGGAACCGATGAACATAACGATACGACCGGTGATGGCCATGGCGGCTATGACAGGGTCCCCGAAGGGGTTAGCGGCAATATTCAGAGCCATAGAGGAGACCGCATTCAGAATCTGCCGCACCAGAGAGGGAAGTCCGTTCTTTAGGATATGAAGGGCTCTTCCGAAAATGTAGGAAGCCGTGACCTTCTCATCCATAAGAGAGGAGATGCGGATCCGGCTGATAGTCTTTCCGGAAAGGAACATAAAGAGGAGGATCAGGAGGCTGACATACTGGGAAATGGCAGTGGACAGACCTGCACCGTCAATTCCCAGGTGAAGTCCGAACATCAGGATAGGATCTCCAATCATATTCAGGACACCGCCGGAGACCAGACCGATCATGGCATAAAAGGCTCTTCCCTCATAGCGCATAATGTTATTCAGGATGCAGGAGAGGGTAAGGGCAGGGCCGCAGAGCAGGATGTAAAATCCGTAGTGTACAGCGAAGGGAAGGATGGTTTCGGTGGAGCCCAGCAGCCGCATAATAGGTGTGATGAGAATCAGACCTGTTATGGCGATCAAAAGGGAAATGGCAGTTCCCATGTAAAAGCCGATGGTGGCGATCCGGGTGGCGCTTTTGGTATCTCCCTGGCCCAGCTTCATACTGATAATGGTGCCGCTGCCGTGACCACACATGAAGCCGATCGCCTGGAAGATCGCCTGGACGCCCAAAAGAATACCGATGGAACCGGAGGCGGCAGTGCCAAGCTTTCCCACAAAGTAGGCGTCCACCAGGTTGTAGATCATGGTGATCATCATAGAGATCGTGGTAGGAATGGCAAGTGCCGGAATCAGTTTTGGAATTGGTGTTAAAATAAGCTTTTCATATTGTTTTTGTTCTTTTTCATTCATGCCGGCTATTATAGCACAAATCACCTGGAATGGCATGCCATTTCCGGCAGGGTGGTATAGGCCTGGATCATAAAGGAGGGATTGTTGATCTTACGTACGATCAACTCTCCGGCCTGCATTCCCATGTCATAGACATTGATATCGATCACCGCAGGAGGGGGATCGATGATGGTGGTATAGGGATAGACATCAAAGGTCAGAAACAGGATCTCCTCCGGGGTGATCATGTTTTGATCCCGGAGGGCTCTCGCAGCGCCCACTGCGAGGGTGTTGTTCTCGCATACGATGGAACGGGGCCGGGGATCTAAGGCAAGGAGATCTAAAGTCGCTTTATACCCCTCCTGCCAGGTGGAGCCGGTGTAGCAGATGTATTCTTTGGTGAGACGTTGCTTGTTCTGGGTCAGGATGGAGCGGAAACCTTTTTCTCTCTCCCTGGAGATGAACTCGCTCTTGCGCCCTGCAATAAAAGCGGCAGGAAACATTTGCTGTTCCACCACGAATTCTCCTGCGTGTTCCCCCGCCAGTTCATGGTTGGTATCAATCCAGCAGAGCCGCCGGTCAAAATCAGGATGGCCGATGACGATATGAGGAAATTTCTCTGTCAAAATCAGATCCGAGATCTTCTGATTGATGACAGAACCGTGAATGATAATACCGTCTGCGCTTTTCTGCGCAATGATTTCAGCAATGGTTTCCATAGGGTGTTCCTGGTCGGATATATCCATAAGGGTCATGGTGTACCCCTGACAGGCCAGGGAGCGGAAGACACCACACATAATGTCATACATATGGGGGTTGGAATAGGCGCTGCCCTTGTCCAGCTCCACCAGATAGATGATGTTACGGGTGTTGCCCCGGGCAAAACTGACAGCTCTGGCATTAGGGGTGTAGTTCAGCTTCTCTACCGCTTCCAGCACCCGATCTCGGGTGGCTTGGGAAATTGCTTTCTTATGATTCAGAACTTTTGATACGGTTGAAACAGATACTCCGGCCTCTGTTGCAACGTCATGAATGGTAACGGGCATAGGCATTCTCCTTGTTTTTTCATTAATAACACTATAGCATGAAAACCTTCTGCAAAAGTGCACAAAAGAAAAAAGTTAGGATAGCGGTTTCCCTCTAAAAAGAGTTGAAAACAGGGTGGAAAGATTGACGGTGAGTAGGGGAAGACAAATAATAGGGAGTGCAAGGGGGTAACAAGTCCTTGTTAAGAATCGATTCTATTATTCATAGTGCTGTATAAACGGGAGGAGACAAATGAGAAAGAGGATTTTAAGTTTACTTTTGGCAGGTGCAATGTCAGTGACCATGCTGGCCGGTTGCGGAGGCAGTGGGAAGGCTTCCGGAAAGACAGAAGGAAATACGGCGAAGGAGGATCCGGTCCAGACTCTGATTAAGAATACCAAGGATCCGGTGAACCTCACCCTCTGGTGTTCCGAGACAGAGGCTTATCAGAAGGTGATGAAGGAGCGGGTGGATGCCTTTGAGAAGCAGTATCCCAAGGTTAAGTTCAATATCACCATCGGAGCAGAGTCGGAGGCCAATTGTAAGGATGATGTGTTAAAGGATGTTGAGGCGGCAGCGGATGTGTTCGTATTTCCGGATGATCAGCTGGACGGACTGGTACAGGCCGGTGCACTGCAGAGTGTGGATGCAACCTATACCTATGATCCAGCCAAGGCCAATACCAAGGAGACCGTTGAAGCGGCTTCCAGAGACGGTAAGATGTATGCTTACCCTATGACAGCATCCAACGGATATTTCCTCTACTATAACAAGAATGTTTTAAGTGATGAGGATGTGAAGAGTTGGGATACCATGCTTAAGAAGGCCGGGGAGCAGGGCAAGACCGTAGGCATGGAAGTGTCCGGAGCCTGGTTCCTCTATGGCTTCTTCTCAGGAGCAGGTCTTGAGATGAAGAAGGGGGATGAGGACAAGAACACCTGTAACTGGAATTCAACGGATGGTAAGTACAAGGGTGTTGACGTAGCCAAGGCCATTACCGAGATCTGTAAGAATAAGGCCATGGTCAACTGTGTGAATGAAGATGCACAGGCTTTTGCCTTAGACGGCAAGATGGTGGCAGATGTTAACGGAACCTGGGCAAGCGGAGCTTTTAAGAAGGCTTATGGCGACGGTTATGCAGCAACCAAGCTTCCCACCTTTACCGTAAATGGTGACCAGGTACAGCAGGGGTCCTTCGCAGGATACAAGTTCGTGGGAGTCAATGCCTACTCCAAGAATACCGGATGGGCTATGCTTTTATCCGAGTTCCTTACCAATGAAGAGAGTCAGAGTGCCATTGCTCAGGCAACAGGTGAGGGTCCGTCCAATACCAAGGTGGCAGAGTCTGATGTTGTAACCAAAGAGCCGGCCATCAAGGCATTGGGAGAACAGGCACCCTACGCAGATCTTCAGCGTGTTGGTGAGTCCTATTGGGAGCCAGCAGCTACCTTAGGTCAGTCCCTTGTGGAGGGGAATTACAAGGATCCACAGAAGCTGTTGGATGATGCAGTAGCAGGAATTACACAGTAGATGGCATAAACATCGCACAGTAAGTGAGAGAAGACTATGACAGGTAAAATAAAGAATTATTTTGCCGGATTTGCAGAAGCAGTCAGAAAGGGAGACCGGTGGACCCGGTCCTCCCTCCTGCTTTTCGGAGCCGGCTATATCGGTAGAGGACAGATTATCCGGGGAATTTTGGTGCAGTTGATTCAGATCGGGTTCATCTGGTTTACATTCGGTTTTTCAGCACAATACATGATGCAGTTACCCACACTGGGGACGGTGCAACGTGAGGAGACCTTTGATCCGGCAACTCTGGCGAAGACAGTGAATGATTACGATAATTCCCTTTTGATCCTTCTTTGCGGAATCATCGGTATCTTTTTTATCCTGGCCTATATCCTTTTGTTTTTTCAGAATACCAGGAGGGTGTACGGTCTGCAGAAGCGGGCAGAGGCAAAAGAGCATATTAACAGTTTCCGGGAGGATCTGCATACGCTGATCAATGAAAAATTCTACCTGACCCTTTTATCTCTGCCGGGTCTTGGTGTGCTTTTGGTGAATATTTTTCCCATCCTCTTCATGATCTGTGTGGCTTTTACCAACTATGACAAGAGACATCAGCCACCCACCTATCTTTTTACCTGGGTGGGCCTTGAGAACTTTAAGACCCTGTTTACATCTTCACAGACTGTGACCTTCGGATATGCCTTTATCCGGATCCTTGTCTGGACCATGATCTGGGCATTTGCAGCAACCTTTACGACCTTTATCGGTGGTATTTTGCTTGCTAAGTTTATCAATGACAGACGAACCCGCTGCCAGAAGTTATGGAGGAGTCTGTTTGTAATTACCATTGCAATTCCACAGTTCGTCACCCTCCTATTGGTAGGAAAAATGTTTGGTGATTACGGTATTGTCAACAGTATTTGCAGTAAGATCGGATTGACCGGTTTCCTGAAAAGTATCGGCCTGGTGGGAGCCGGCCTTTCCTATATTCCTTTTCTTTCAAAGCCCGGATGGGCGCATGTGATGGTGATTCTGATCAATATCTGGGTGGGTGTTCCCTTCCAGATGCTCAGTGCCACAGGAATCCTTATGAACATTCCCAATGACCAGCTGGAAGCGGCAAGGATCGATGGTGCAAGTGAGCGACAGATCTTCCGTAAGATCACAATGCCCTATGTTCTGTTTATAACAGGACCGAGTTTAATTACCGCATTTATTGCAAATATCAATAACTTTAACGTTATTTACCTGCTGACAAGCGATTATGTATCCACCAATATGAAGTTTGCCAATTCCAATGCAAAGGAGCCGGATCTGTTGATAACCTGGCTTTTTAATTTAACAAATAATCATTCGAACTTTAAGATGGCTTCTGTTATTGGAATTTGTGTATTCCTGATCTCGGCGATTGGAACATTGATAAGCTTTGCAAGGCTTATAAAGGGAAACAGAGAGGAGGATTTCCAGTGAGTAAAAAATATATCCGGCCGGTTCTTCGGCATCTGTTTCTTGCAGCCCTGGTGTTTGTGTGGTTGATTCCCATTTTATGGCTGTTTGTAACTTCTCTTTCTACCTATAAGGGAATCAACACCATGCACTTTTTTCCGACCCATTGGACGCTGGATAACTATCACCAGCTCTTTTTTCGGCCGGATACGGTGGCTAATTTTCCGGCATGGTTTCGCAATTCCATGGTGATCGGCTGCTGCTGTTGCGTGATCTCCACCTTCTTCGTTCTGATGGTGTCCTATGCCTTCAGCTGTATGCGATTCCCGGGAAGAAAAAAGCTTATGAGCTTTTCTATTATTTTGGGAATGTTCCCCGGTGTGCTTTCCATGATCGCAATCTATTTTGTGATGAAGCTTTTGGGGTTAACGGACAGCATCGGAGGACTGATCATTATCTATTCAGCAGGAAGCGGATTGGGATTTTTGATCTGTAAGGGATTCTTTGACACAATTCCGGCCTCTCTTCGGGAGTCGGCAAGACTGGAGGGGGCATCGGAGCTTCAGATTTTTACCAGAGTGGTGATTCCGCTTTCCAAGCCGATGATCGTCTATACCGTTATCAATGCATTCCTGACCCCCTGGATGGATTTTGTTATGGCAAAGCTTATGATCCGTTCCAAGGAGCCCAGTCATTGGACGGTGGCCATGGGACTTTTTAATCTGGTACAAAGAACTCTTGTGGGAGATTACTTTACCGTATTCTGTGCGGGTGGATTGATTGTGGCGATCCCCATCTCCGTTCTGTTCATTATCATGCAGCGGTTCTATGTGGAAGGCATCACGGGAGGAGCAGTAAAAGGATAGATCTATGATTACAATTTCAGCAATAAGACATGTCCCCTTATCGGAGGACGCGGCGCTTTCTTTCGGGCAGACCCTGGAGATCCGCCTTCGGACCAGAGCAGGAGAGCCTCTTGAAGTCAGTCTGTTTTACGGGGATCGGGTATCCATGACAGACCCTATTCCTGTTACGCAGGTGAAGATGAAACGCATCGGCTGTGACGGAGTAAGTGATATTTATGGGACTTGTGTGCACAGCCCCTATACCAGATTCTGTTATTATTTCAGAATCTGTGAAAAAGAGGGGTCAGGAGATCCTTTGGTGATCTATTACAGCGAGCACGGATTTGATCCGGAGCCAACAACGGATCGGACCCAGTTTTTCCAGTATCCTTATCTTCGAAGAGAAGACCTGCCGGGGGCTCCGGTCTGGGGAAAGGATACTCTGTTGTATCATATTTTTCCTGATAGTTTTGCAGATCAGAAGGCAGGGATTTCCGATCGGAGCTTTGAAGTGACAGGAGAGGACGGGCAGACCTCCCGAGCCAAGCACGGAGGCACCCTTCGGGGCGTGACAGAGAACCTTCCTTACATTCGGGATCTTGGGATGAACTGTATCTATCTGAATCCTATTTTCCGGTCAGCTTCCTGTCACAAATACGACACCATTGATTATTTTGCCATTGATCCCTGCCTTGGGACAAAGGAGGATCTTGTGGATCTGGTGAAAAAAGCCCATGAACTGGGGATCCGGGTGATCCTGGACGGTGTATTCAACCACAGCGGTAGCGGGTTTGCTCCTTTTCTGGATGTGCTTGAAAAGGGGGAAGCCTCCGATAATACAAGCTGGTTCTATCATTTAAGTTTTCCGGTGAAGTTTGAGGATCCTCCAAACTATGAGGCCTTTGCCTATGTGAAGGAGATGCCGAAGCTGAATACCTCCGATCCGAAGGTGCGAGACTACTGCTGCGAGGTGGGACGCTACTGGATCAGGGAGGCAGGAATCGACGGCTGGCGACTGGATGTGGCAAATGAAGTGGATCACGATTTCTGGCGGGCTTTTCGTAAGGCGGTACGGGAGGAGCGGGAGGATGCTCTTCTTATCGCGGAGATCTGGGAGGATGCCACCTGCTGGTTGCAGGGGGATCAGTTTGATTCCTCCATGAATTATCAGTTCGCTGATATCTGCCGGGACTTTTTTGCCAAAGGATCTATTACGGCCGGCGCCTTCGATCAGCGGATCAACCGCATGTATTTTCGGTATTCCGAGTCTACCGCGGCGGTGCAGATGAATTTTCTGGACACCCATGATGTGCCGCGGTTCTTAGAGTACTGCAGCGGAGATCAGAAGAAAATGGCGGTTGCAGCAGCTTTTCTTTTACTTTTTCCCGGGATTCCTTCTGTATTCTATGGAGATGAACTGGGAGTAAGAGGAGGAACCGAGGAGACCTACCGACAGATCATGCCCTGGAAGGAAGAGAAGGGAGCTCTTTATAAGGTATATCGGGATCTTGCCAGACTGCGGCAGCAGCATGAGATCCTTCGTAGAGGTAATTTCCGGAGTATCTGGACAGATGAGCGGTTTTTACAGATGAGTAGAGACCTGGAGCAGAGATCGGGTGTCTACGGATTCTTCCGGACGTGGAATGGACAGAAGGTGCTGATTCTGATCAACACCGAGAAGGAGCGTTTTACACTTCATTATCCGGAAGGAGTGACAGCTGCTCTTTTATATGGACCCTCCGGGGAACAACTGGTTGGCGGCTCTTTTTCTGTAATAGAAATCGATTGAGAGGTGATTTTGTGCTATAATGCCCCCAAACAGTATAGATGAGGGGGACCTTGTAATGGAACATAAGAAGATCTTCATCGTAGAGGATGAGATCCGGATCTGTAAGGAACTGGTGGCTCTGTTGGAAAGCGAAGGCTATGAGGCAGACTACCTTAAGAATTTTGAACATACAGCAGAGGATATTGTAGCGGCAGGCGCCGATTTGGTGCTTTTGGATATTAACCTTCCGGGGATCAACGGAGAGATGGTCCTTCGGGAACTTCGCAGGAAAAGCGAGGTGCCGGTGATCATGGTGACCAGTAAGACGGGGGAGTCCGATGAGCTGATCTCCATGAGTTACGGAGCGGATGATTATATTACCAAGCCCTACAATCCTCTGCTGCTTTTATTGCGTGTGCAGGCGGTTTTGAAGCGTTCTGCAGGAAGCGGGGCAAACACCGGAACTGGTATTGTAGAATACCGGGACTGCGAGGTGAATTTTGACAGAGGGGTCATTACCCCTTCGGCGGCCCCTGACGCCAGGATCAGTCTGACGAAAAATGAGATGATCATTTTTAAGCTTCTCTATGATCAGATGGATAAGATCGTGTCCAGAGATCAGATCATGACCGTTTTATGGGACAATGAAGAGTATATTAATGACAATGCCCTGACGGTGAATATCAGCAGATTACGAACCAAACTGGGGGAACTGGGATACGGGGATGCTATTGAGACCAAGAAGAAGCTGGGCTATATACTGCTTAGTGAAAGTCAGGGGAAGGACAAGTGACAATGAACATTCAAACCTATCTGAAAGATCAATGGGTCTACGTGGGAACGCAGGCCTTTTTTCTTGTGATCCTCATCGCCATACTGGATCTTCTGAAGACACCGGGCCCGTCCATTGCATTCCTGGCCATTGTATATGTGGCTTTTTTTCTGGCAAGCGTTGCCATGGACTATTATAAAAGGGCCAGATTCCTTAATTCCATTCAGAATAATTTGAAAAAGATGGATCAGAAATACCTTGTGCTGGATACGATCGATCCGCCGGGGTATCTGGAAGGGCAACTGATCTATGACAGTCTATACGAGATCAACAAGTCCATGAATGAAAATGTCAAGACCTATCAGAAGAATGTGGAGGACTATAAGGACTATATTGAGATGTGGGTGCATGAGGTGAAACTGCCTCTGGCTGGCCTGACGCTTATGATCCACAATATGCAACTTCAGGAAGAGGAGCGGCGGAAGTTAAAAGAACAGCTCATGCGCCTGGATAACTATGCGGATCAGATCCTCTACTATGTTCGAAGTGAGAATGCCTCCGCAGATTATCAGTTCCGTAAGACTTCTCTGAAGGCTGTGGTGGCGGCTGTTGCCCAGAGAAACCGGTCACTTTTACAGGAGAAAGATATCTGCCTGAAGGTACATGACCTGGGGTGTGAGGTGATCACGGATTCCAAGTGGTTAGAGTTTATGGTGAATCAGATTCTGGGAAATTCTGTAAAATATATGAAGCCGGATGGGGTGGGGGAGATCGAGATCTACGGCAGTGTGGAAAAGGAATGTACCCTTCTTCATATAAGAGATAACGGGGTTGGCATCAAGGCCAAGGATCTTCCCCGGCTGTTTGAGAAGTCCTTTACCGGTGACAACGGCCGCATTAGCGCCAAGTCCACCGGAATGGGACTTTATATTGTAAAAAAACTCTGTGACCAGATGGGACACCGGATCCGGGTGGAGTCCGTGGAGGGAGAGTATACCGAGGTAATTCTGTCCATTGGAACCTTTCAGATCTGACAGGAATCTTACAGATCTGTAAGATTGCGAAAGGTTAGAAGCGCGACCGGGTGCTCTGATGACGGTAAGATAGAGCCATAGTACGAAGGAGGAAAAACATATGGAACAACTTTTAAGAATTGACAACATAGAAAAATACTATGGCAGCCGCTCGAACCTTACCAAGGCCGTTGATAATTTGAGCCTGTCTGTGGACCGGGGAGAATTCGTGGCGATTATGGGTGCTTCCGGATCCGGCAAAACCACACTTTTAAACTGTATCTCAACCATTGACCGTGTCAGCAGCGGTCATATCTATGTGGGTTCTGTGGATATCACCACACTTCGGGGGAATAACTTAAATCGGTTCCGCCGGGAGGATCTGGGATTTATCTTCCAGGATTTTAACCTCCTGGACACCCTGACGGCCTATGAGAATATTGCGCTTGCCCTTTCTATCCAGAATGAGAAGGTCAAGGATATGAAGGGAAAGATCCTTCAGGTGGCAGTTTCTCTGGGGATCGATGCTCTGCTCCACAAGTACCCTTATCAGTTATCCGGCGGTGAGAAACAGAGGGTGGCTGCAGCAAGGGCCATTATCACAAGGCCTCAGCTGATCCTTGCTGATGAGCCTACCGGTGCCCTGGATTCCAAGTCTGCCAGAAAGCTTCTTACCACCATGGCAGAGATGAACCAGAAAATGGGGGCTACGATCCTGATGGTGACCCATGATTCCTACACTGCAAGCTATGCTAGCCGGGTGATCTTCATTAAGGACGGTAAAGTGTTCCATGAACTGAATCGGGGAGATGCTACCAGAAAAGAGTTCTTCGATGAGATTATGGATGTGGTAAGTCTTCTGGGAGGTGAGCTGGATGACGATATGTAATATCTCACTTAGAAACATCCGCAAATCCCTTCGGGATTATGCCATTTACTTTTTTACCCTGATGCTGGGTGTGTGCCTCTTCTATGTTTTTAATTCCATCGAGACACAGACCTCCATGCTGGCTCTCTCCAAGGATTCCAGGGAGGTGGTCAAGCTTCTGACCCAGATGATCAGTGCCATATCCACCTTTGTGGCCTTTGTCCTTGGTTTTTTGATCATCTACTCTACTCGATTTATGTTAAAAAGAAGGTCCAAGGAATTTGCCCTGTATCTGATCCTTGGAATGAGTAAGCGGAGAGTTTCCGGAATCCTTTTTGTGGAGACCCTTGTGATCGGTTTCTTATCTCTGGTCAGCGGTCTTTTGTTTGGAATCTTCCTCTCCCAGATCACCAGTGTTTTTGTAGGAAAGCTTTTTGAAGCCAATATGACAAAGTATTCCTTTGTCTTCTCCAGTCAGGCCTTTGACAAGACCTGCATCTACTTTGCTCTGATCTTTCTGGTAGTGATCTTTTTTAATACCATTGAGATCAGCAGAAGCAGGCTGATCAACCTGATGCAGGCAAAGCGCAAGGGTGAGAGGATCCGCAATATCCATCCGGCAGTCTCTGTGATCGGTTTTATTCTGTCCCTTATTATCCTGGGCCGGGCATACTACATGGTCTGCTTTAATCAGGACGAGATCACCCAGGAGGTGCTTACCACAGCCATTGTTCTTGGTGTAATCGGAACCCTGTTATTTTTCTGGACGCTTGCCGGCATTCTGGTGAAATTTGCTTCTTCCATGAAGAAGATCTATTATCGTGGACTGAATTCCTTCACCTTCCGTCAGCTTGCCAGCCAGGCCAACACCAATGTGATTGCCATGAGTGTAATCTGTCTGATGTTCTTTTTCACCATCTGTGTGTTGATCTGTTCTGTGAATATTAAGACGGCCATCAATGGCAACATTGAAAAGTACAGTCCGGCGGATTTTCTGGTTACCACCAGGGCGGAGTCCTATGATGCATCCAAGATGTTAAAGCTTAAGGAAGACATGGCCGCTACCTTAGAGGACAGCTGTTCCTTCCGTGTCTACCACGGTGGTTTTCTTATGAGCATGAACGGCAAGGAAATGGTGGTGGATCCGAAATTCAAGGAGATCAAAAAAGAAGGGTGGTTCAACTATCCCATACAGGATGCGGTGGACGAATCGACCTACAATACCCTGGCGAAATTTTATGGTAACAAGACGGTCCATCTTGCAGATGATGAGTATACTGTTGTCAGCAATTACAGTTTTACGGGTCGTTATTATGATCAGATCCTGGGGGCGGGGAAGAAGCTGAATCTGAACGGGAAGAAGGTTCTAAAGCCTGCAACGAAAAAGCATGTGGAGGGAGCACTTTATATCAGTTCCAATGCGGACAATATTGGTGTTGTGGTGGTTCCGGACGGTTATTATTCTGACCGGGATCTGGAGAAGGAAGCCATTGTTGCCAAGTATCCTTCTCATAGCAAGAAGTCTCAGGAAATCATGGATCACAAGTTGGTTGACCTTGCGAAAAAGGATCTCGGTGTGAATGCTGCCTCCTGCCGGACCAGATCCGAAATGGCGGATGCCTCTGTTGGTATTGCGGCCTTTGCTGTCTTTATTGCTCTTTACATCGGTTGTATCTTCCTGATCTCCGGTGCGGCGATCCTGGCTATTAAGGAACTTTCGGAGAGTGCGGATAACAGAGAACGTTATCTTATGCTTCGCAAGCTGGGGGCTGATGATGCTATGATCAACCGGGCACTGTTCCGTCAGATCGGGATCTTTTTCCTGATGCCTTTGGCTCTGGCTGTGGTTCATTCCATTCCGGGTATGTTGTTTGCCAAGTGTATCCTGGAGATCTTCTCCGGTGGTTCTCTTCTTCCGGCGATTCTTATTACTGCGGCAATCTTTGGTGGAGTGTATGGTAGTTATTTCCTGATTACCTATATTACTAGCAAGCGTATGATAAGAGAATAAAGGAAGGCGATAGAAGGCTATAGAAGGCTATAGGGTCGCCTCGCGATGGTGTTCGCGGGGCGACCCTTTTCCTGAGCTCTGGGGATGGTGTTTTTGTTGATTCGGATGCTGTTGTTTTGCTGTCTTGTGGATGTGGCCGTTTTTGTTGATCCGTGTGCTTTTGATATGCAGTTATGAGGAAGCAGCCGAGAAGGAGAAAACCCCCCGGAGAGAGCCAAAAAAGGCGTTTGCGGGGGAAACGAGAGAGAGGAAGAGGCATGCGGAAGCAGCCTGGAAGGAGAAAAACCCCCGGAGAGAGCCAAAAAAGGCATCAGCGGGGGAATCCAGGGAGAGGAAGTCACTATAGGAAGCAGCCGGTAAATTCTTCATTAGGAGAAGATCAGGCCGAACACAGGGGAGAGCAGGATCATTACTACGGAGAAGGAAAAAG
>CADCQT010000105.1 GCA_902803645.1 uncultured Lachnospiraceae bacterium
GCTTGTACCCCGACTGAGTATAGTTTGTCATAACCCCCACCTACGCTAACGCTTAGAGGTGGGGGATTTCTCCGACTGAGTTAAAAACCCTACTCCTTCATTATAGTTTCTGACCTTTTTTAATTCAACGAAAAAACCGCCACATATGTGGCGGTTTCCCTTAGCTTTTATGCAATTACAGCTACCTTACTTGGAAAGGTCGATCTTACGAATAACATCACGAACAGCCAAGATACGGCTCGGTGATACAGAAAGCTCATCTACACCCATACGAAGGAAGGTCTCTGTCAGAGTCGGATCTGCTCCAAGCTCACCACAGATTCCTACCCATGCGCCGCCCTTATGACCATTCTTAATGGTTGTCTCGATGGACTTAAGGATAGCAGGATGATGGGTATCATTGATAGCATCCAGCTTCGGATTCTGACGATCGATCGCCAATGTGTACTGTGTCAGATCGTTGGTTCCGATGGAGAAGAAATCAACTTCCTTCGCCAGCTCTTCACTCATCCATACAGCTGCCGGGGTCTCGATCATAATTCCGGTCTCAACCTCACCGTATGGGATCTTCTGCTCGTCTAATTCCTTCTTAACCTCAGCTACGATCTCCTTGATCTTCTTGACTTCGTCAACAGAAATAATCATAGGGAACATGATGCTGATCTTACCGTAATAACTTGCACGGTAGAGAGCACGAAGCTGTGTCTTAAAGATCTCTACACGATCCAGGCAGATACGGATCGCACGATATCCTAATGCCGGATTATCTTCCTTACCCAAATCGAAGTAGTCGACCTGCTTATCTGCACCGATATCCAGTGTACGGATAATCACCTTCTTACCGGCCATATTCTCTGCTACGGTCTTGTATGCCTTAAACTGCTCCTCCTCGGAAGGATAGGTCGAAGACTCAAGATACAGGAACTCACTACGGAAAAGACCGATTCCGCCTGCATCGTTCTTAAGTACGTCTGCAACGTCCTTAACGGAACCGATGTTAGCATATAAGTTGATCTTCGTACCGTCTAAAGTAACGTTCTCCTTACCCTTAAGTTCCTGAAGGAGACGCTGCTTCTCCAGCTCCTTATCAAGCTTCGCCTGATACTCAGCTAAAAGCTCCTCGGAAGGATCGATGAAGAACTTACCCTCAAATCCGTCTACAATACCCATATGACCATCTGCGTCCTCAGGGAAATCAATTCCGATGAGAGCCGGGATGTTCATAGTACGTGCAAGAATTGCAGTGTGGGAATTGGTAGATCCCAGATGTGTTACAAATGACAGTACCATGGACTTATCAAGCTGTACTGTCTCTGATGGTGCAAGGTCCTCTGCCAACAGGATAGAAGGCTCTGTTGCATTGAATCCGCCACCCTCGTTACCGGAAAGAATCGCAACCACACGATTACTGATATCCTTAACGTCAGCCGCTCTCTCGCGCATATAATCATCATCCATGCTTGCAAACATCTCAGAGAAGTTATCTCCAGTTGTTGCTGTAGCGAACTCGGCATTCACCTGCTGTGTACGGATGATATTCTGAACAGACTCAACATAATCAAGATCGTCCAGCATCATCTGATGAACTTCAAATACCATTGCATTGGCTTCACCGACCTCTGTAAGGGCCTTGTCATGTAATCCCTGAAGCTGTGCCTTGGCATCCTCTCTTGCCTTGTCAAAACGAGCGATCTCCGCCTCAGGATCCTCGATCTTCTGACGCTTTACCAGGTTGTCCTGCTTACGGTAGATGCAGATCTTACCGATGGCAATACCACCAAAAACGCTCTTTCCTGAAAATTCCTTAAACATAGGCTTACAGGTTCTCCTTCATAAACTTCTCTAACTCAGCAACTGCTGTGTCTTCCTGGTCACCATCACACTTGATGGTAACTTCCATACCCTGCTTAACACCAAGGCTCATAACACCAAGGATTCTCTTAGCATCAACTTCCTTGCCATCCTTAGCGATGGTAACGTTGCATGGGTAAGAAGCTGCAGCCTTAACAAAAAGGCCTGCTGGTCTTGCGTGGATTCCTTCTGGATCAGTAATTGTGTAATTAAATTCTTTCATTCTTTGTCCTCCTATTGGTCCTTGACCTTTGCATTCTGCTTTTATTATACCAATCTTGACAATGGTGTCAAAACACAATTGCAATTTGGTCGATATTGTAACACAAAAAATTCGTCCTGTGAACCTAAAATTCGAAAAAGCTTCACTTTCTTTATTATAACTTTTTTTAACAAGAAAAGATCCCACGGAGCACAAGCCCCGCGGAATCATTTCGCCCCAAAAGTTCGTCTTTTGCGGCACGATTAGCCCTTTTATGACTGCTTTTATCACATCTTGTCTGCGTCCTTACGAAGGATTCCAAGAAGTGCACATGTGATAGCTGAACCGATCAGCCATGCAACAATGTACATCATAGGATTTCCTACCGTCGCAAAGACGAACACACCACCATGAGGTGCCATCAAGGTACATCCGAATACGGCAGACAAAAGACCTGCTACAGCGGAACCGATGAAGGTGGCCGGAATAACGTGCCCCGGATCTGCAGCTGCGAATGGGATAGCACCCTCAGTAATGAAGGAAGCACCCATGATAATATTTGTCACCTTGGTCTCTCTCTCTGCTGCATTGAACTTCTTCGGGAAGAAGATGGTAGCCAGTGCGATACCAAGAGGCGGCACCATTCCACCGATCATAACAGCTGCCATGGCAATATAGCATACCTTGACCTTAGGATCAGAAAGATCTGCGCCTGCCTTGATAAGCTCATTGGCTGTACCAAGCATACCGGTACCGAATACATAAGCAGCCTTGTTGATCGGGCCACCCATATCGATGGCCATCATTCCACCAAGGATCAGTCCCATAAGCCAGATCGCTCCGGAATCATAGACTGCATTCAGCATGGTAGAAAGGCCTGTATTTACAACACCAATGATAGGATTCAGGATGAAGCACATCAGGACTGCTTCACAGAAAATTCCAACCAGTGGGAAAATAAGAACCGGACGAATACCCTGAAGGGACTTCGGGAAATTCTCGGTGCACTTCTTAAGCATCAATACAATGGCACCTGCCAGGAAACCGGCTGCAATACCTCCCAGGAATCCTGAAACGGTATTACCACTGTTGGGTCCTGCAAAGGCAAAATCCTTGATAAATCCAAGGAAACCGCCTACATTCTTGTCTGAGAACAGGAAACTTGCCTCTCCATGATCATTAAAAAGTGCCGTGTTACCGCTGGAAGCAAGAAGACCTCCCACGAAACCTACCGCAAGACCCGGACGGTCTGCAATGGAGTATGCAATATATCCTGCAAGTACAGGAACCATCATTCCCATGGCGGTTCCACCGATGGACTTCAGGAATGCTGAGATGGGGGTTGCAGAACCAAAGGCACCGCCTACATCACCATGTCCCATTACTGTATCCAGAAGGAAGGCAAGAGCTACAAGGATACCACCGCCTACAACGAATGGAAGCATGTGGGATACACCACTCATCAGATGTGTATAGATCTGATGGCCCACACTGTCATTGCTATCCTTTTTCGTATCCTTTGCCTGATCAGCTCCGGATGCATGATAAACCGGTGCATCTCCTGCACTGGCCTTCTTCACCAGTTCCTCTGCCTTATGGATTCCGTCTGCCACCTTGGTATCAATAAGAGGCTTACCATCAAATCGGTCCATAGGAACCTTGGCATCTGCTGCCACAATAACACCCTTGGCAGCAGCGATCTCGCTGTCTGTCAGAACATTCTTGGCTCCACCGGATCCACGGGTCTCAACCTTGACACGAACACCAAGTTCCTTAGCAGCCTTTTCAATTGCCTCTGCTGCCATATAAGTATGAGCAATACCTGTGGGGCAGGCTGTAACAGCAACCACATCTACAGAACCGGATGCTCCGCTCTTTGCTGCAGTAGCCTCCTCACGGGCCTGCTCTGCCTTATCGATAATAGATAAGAACTCTTCCTTAGAGGATGCATTCCTAAGGTCACTTACAAAGCTTTCGTTCATTAAAAGCATGGACAGTCTGGATAAAACCTCCAGATGCAGATTATCCTTGGAATTTGGTGCTGCAATAAGGAAGATAATATGAACCGGCTCACCGTCCAGTGCATCATAAGCTACGCCCTCCGGCAGTACCATTGCTGCAAGTCCCGGAGCAGTAACCGCATCTGACTTACAGTGAGGGATGGCAATTCCGTCACCGATTCCGGTGGTGGACTCTTCCTCTCTTGCCAGCACACCCTTCAGATACTCATCTCGATTGGCAATGTTGCCTCTCTTTACCATCAGGTCTACCATACGATTAATCGCATCCTGCTTCCCGAGAGCAGAACCCTTCAGTTCAATGCTCTCCGGAGAAAGTAGATCTCTAACTCTCATAATTCATTCTCCTTTTCTTTTAGCCCTCTTAAAGTTTATCAATACGCCGGTGGCGTTATGATCCTATAAGTAATTCTTATCAAACTGGCTAAGTAGTTCTTTTACCTCATCCTTTGTCGCAAGCTCATCGGAAAAAGCTGAAGCTGATCCTGTGCAAAGACCTGTGAAAAAGGCCTCTTCGTAATCTCTGTTTCGCAAATATCCGGCAATGAATCCGGCAACCATGGAATCTCCTGCTCCAACGGAATTGCGTACCGTACCCTTCGGGGGATTACTCTCGATCACCTCTCCATCCTCTGTTACAAGGAGAGCTCCCTCTCCTGCCATGGAAATCAGGACATTGACTGCTCCCTTTTCCTGAAGCTTCTTCGCATAGGGAATCACATCTTCCTTGGTCTTAAGTTCCACTCCAAAGATCTCACCCAGCTCATAGTTATTGGGTTTGATAAGGAAGGGGTGATAAGGAAGTACATTGAGAAGAAGGTCCTTGGTGGCATCAACCACAATCTTAAGGTTCTTGCCCTCCAGATACTTCATGATATCCATGTACATGGACTCCGGCATAACCGAAGGAATGCTGCCTGCAAGTACAAGGATATCTCCCTCCTGCAGCTGATCCAGCTGGGCATAAAGCTTCTTGATGTCATCCTCTGAAATGACCGGTCCCATTCCATTGATTTCAGACTCTTCGTTGCTTCTTACCTTGACGTTGATTCTGGACATTCCGTCCTTAACCTCAATAAAGTTGCTTCTTACCTGACGATCCTTCAAGAGCTTGTCAATCTGATGACCTGTAAAGCCGGCCATAAAGCCAAGAGCCTCACTGTCGACCCCAAGGTTCTTCAAAACCATTGAGACATTGATGCCCTTTCCTCCCGGAAAAATCAGCTCGGCACTGGTACGGTTGACTCTTCCCAGTGTCAGGTTATCCACGGATACAATGTAGTCCAGGGACGGGTTGAATGTTACAGTGTAGATCATTTGCTTACCTCCACAATATTTCTGCACTCGGCAAACTCTTTTCGTTCCACACGGTCTGTAATGATCGTAGCGGAATCGAAATCACCAAAGCCAATGGCACAGACCCCTCCAAACTTACTGCCATCGGCCAACACATATGTTTCTCTGCAGCTTCTCATCGCACTCTGCTTGACCATCGCCTCCTTCACCTCCGGTGTGGTAAAACCATTCTCCCTGGTGATTCCGTTGGTTCCGAAAAATCCCTTGGTAAAATTGTACTTGGCCAGAGATGCAATCGCCTCTTCACCAACGATAGCCTCTGTGGCATGCTTAAACTCACCGCCCAGGATATATACCCGGCATCCCATGGCTGCCAGCTTCATGGCATGACTGACTGCATTCGTAACGAAAACAGCCTCCTTGCACTTGATATGGCTCAGCATCTGGTCCGTAGTGGTTCCGGCATCAATATATACAAAATCCTCCGGAACGATCAAAGCTGCTGCGTAGGAACCTATGGTTCCCTTCTCCTCTATATTTCTTTCCATTCGTGATGCCACTTCGTCATCACGTGTTGAAAGCGATCCATTTCTTGCAATTGCACCGCCTCTTACCTTCAAAAGGCGGCCGGAGCGATCCAATGTGGTCAGATCTCTTCGAATCGTTGATTCACTTGAATTGAACTCTTCCATCAATTCGGCTACTGTCACGGATCCCCTGGCTTCCACCAGTGAAACGATCCTAGCAAAACGTTCCTCTGTCAGCATGATGTCTTCCCCCCCTCCGGTCATCTGTCGAAATCAATCGTTAACCTTCAACATACGTCAATTATATTTTCATCCCGGATTAAATTCAATCATTTTCAGTCAAAATCATTCACAAAAAGTCAGTGAGCTTTTTGGTTAATTTGCCATAGATATGGTACACTGTAGACATGGAAAAAAATTATAAAATCAAAATCGCATATGACGGAACCCGCTACTATGGCTGGGAACACCAGCCGGATCGTGAAACCATCCAGGGCAAGATCGAGAATGTTCTGGGCTGGATGCTAATCACAGAAGGCCGCCTTCCTGACGCCGATCTTCGGGATCGGATGAAAAGACAGCCCATCCCTGACGTGATCCCGGATGTCATCGGAGCCGGAAGGACCGATGCCGGAGTCCATGCCAGGGGTATGGTGGCCTCTGTCCGGCTTGACACCCCCTTATCCTGTGACCAGATCCGAAACTACTGTAACCGTTATCTTCCAGATGATATTGCCGTCCGGGAAGTAACCGAGGCTTCCGACCGTTTTCACGCGAGGTATAAGGCAGTAGGCAAGACCTACCGCTATACTGTTTTTGACGGTGATGTCCGACCGGTCTTCAACCGTAAATACTACACCTTCTGGGAAGAACCTCTGGACGTGGAGAAAATGCAACAGGCCGCTGCTTTATTAGAGGGAAAACATGATTTCAAATCCTTCTGCGGTAATTCCCGCATGAAAAAATCCACCGTTCGACTGGTGGATTCCATTGAGATTCGCCGCAGTAAGGGCTATATTTACTTTACTTTTCACGGAACCGGTTTCCTGCAGAACATGGTCCGCATCCTGGTAGGTACTCTGATCCAGGTGGGACTTGGCAGGATGCAGCCGGAAGATATGACAGACATCTTAGAAGCCAGGGACCGTAAGACCGCCGGTCCTACCGCCCCGGCCAAGGGACTTTGTCTTATGCACGTAGATTACTGATCGCTGTAAGGGTCTTTTCCAGATCCTCATGGGTATGAGCCCCGGAGATAAACATCGCTTCAAACTGACTTGGAGCGATGTAGATCCCCTGCTCCATCATCTGTGCAAAATATTCTGCAAACTTCTTCGTATCCGACGTCTTCGCACTTCTTTCATCCACCACGTTTTCCTCGGTCATAAAAACAGAAAGAAGGGAACCTACCCGGTTAACATTTTTTCCTTTTTCTTTAAATGCCTGCTCTATCTTAGCGGCATAAGCTTCCATTCTATCGTAGATGGTCAGATCTTCTCTGATCGCCGTAAGGGTCGCAATGCCTGCTGCCACTGCAATGGGATTTCCGGAAAGGGTTCCTGCCTGGTAGACACTTCCCTCCGGCGCAACCTGATCCATGATCTCTTTTTTACCCCCATAGGCCGCAAGGGGCATTCCCCCTCCCACGATTTTTCCCAGGGTCACCATATCCGGACAGATCCCGTAATAGGCTCCGGCTCCGCCATAGGCGAGACGAAATCCTGTGATCACCTCATCAAAGATCAACACCGCCCCCTGCTCTTTTGTCAGCTGCCTAAGATCTGCCAGAAAACCCGGCTTTGGAGGCACCACTCCCATATTGGCTGCCACCGGCTCTACGATCACTGCTGCAATCTGCCCCGGATTGGCATCAAACAGCCTTTGAACCGAGGAGGTATCGTTATAGTCCGCCAGCAGGGTACACTTCGTATAATCGGAAGGCACCCCTGCCGAATCCGGTGTTGCCCCCGTGAGAAGTCCGGAACCTGCCTGCACTAAAAGTCCATCGCTGTGACCGTGATAGTTACCACGGAACTTAATGATCTTATCCCGGCCTGTATAACCTCTCGCCACGCGAATAGCGCTCATGACTGCCTCTGTTCCGGAATTCACCAGACGCACCTTCTCAATGGCCTCTACCCCATCAATGATCATCTTTGCCAGCACAGTTTCCTGCCTGGTAGGCGCTCCGAAGGTAAGACCACTCCCGGCCCTCTCCCGGACAGCTGCGATCACCGGCTCATAGGCTGCTCCGAGAATATTCGGTCCCCAGGATCCGATATAGTCAATATATTCATTTCCATCAATATCCCAGATATGAGATCCACTGGCCCGATCAATAAATCTAGGGGTAAGGCCCACCGCCCGATAGGCTCTTACCGGAGAATTCACTCCTCCCGGAATATACTGCTTCGCCTCTTCAAAGGCTGCTTTTGACTGATCTGTTTTCATTCGCTCTGCTCCTCTTCTTCCTTCAGCCAGGCTGCCACTTCCAATGCATGATAGGTAATGATCCGATCCGCTCCCGCACGTTTCATTCCTGTCAGCGTCTCAAGGGTAAGCCTCCTGCCATCGATCCACCCCATCTGCTCCGCCGCTTTGATCATGGAATATTCTCCGCTTACATTATATGCAATAAAAGGAACCAAAAAGCGTTCCCTTGCCTCCTTCATAATGTCAAGATAGGCCATGGCAGGCTTGACGATGATCATATCAGCGCCTTCCTCTATATCATCTGCAATCTCCCGCATGGCTTCTCTTCCATTGGCAGGATCCATCTGATAGGATCTTCTGTCCCCAAACTTCGGCGCAGAATCCGCCGCTTCCCGGAAGGGACCATAGTAGGCGGAGGCGAACTTGGCAGAGTAGGCAAGGATCGGTGTGTTCTCACATCCCGCTTCATCCAGTGCATCCCGAAGAGCCGATACACGGCCATCCATCATATCCGATGGAGCCACGATGTCCGCACCTGCCTTAGCACAGCTTACTGCCATCCTGGCCAAAAGAGGGAGGGTTGCATCATTTCGGATCTCTCCTGTTTCATGATCCACCAGTCCACAATGGCCATGGGAGGTATACTCGCAAAGACATACATCTGCGATTACAAGGATCTGTGGATAGTTCTTCTTAATGTAGCGGATGGCCTCCTGGGTGATCCCGTGGCAATCATAGGCTCCGCTGCCCACCTCATCCTTATGATCCGGAATGCCAAAGAGGAGCACTGCCGGTATATGTGCCTTTTTCACCCGATCCATCTCTTCTCCCAAACGGTCGAGACTGTACTGACAAATCCCGGGCATGGAGGGAATCGGATTTACCTGATCCTCTCCTGCCGTGACAAACACCGGATAAATCAAATCCGACGTACTTAGACGGTTTTCCCTGACCAGCGAACGCATTGCCTCACTGCTTCGTAATCTTCGAAAACGTCTGAATGTTCCCATGATGTCCTCCTTTTTCTGTCTACTTCTGTCGCTCTTTGATCAGTGAGACCACCGCATCTGCTGTTGCAACAGAAGGAATATCAATCTTTTTGCTTTCTTTTTTCTCTTCCAGTATACCTTTCAGTGCCGCTGCCGTGATGTTGCCTATGCAAACCGGAGCAGCATCTCCAATATCTCCTCCCTTTTCATAAAACTCCCTGACACCGGAAGCGGAAGAAAAAACAATATAATCCGTATCCCCTCGAAAACCTTCCACCAGACTGCTTCGACAGTCGCTTTCGTAGATGGCATAATCCTCATAGGAAATCCCCGCTTCGCGTAAGACTCTGGGGAGTTCTACCGAAGCAATCCTTGCCCGAAGCAGGATCACACGCTCCTGCTCTGTCACGTTCCTGGCCAGTGCCTCTCCTAACGCCCTTGCGGTGTACTCCTTGGGCATCAGATCACAGGTAAAGCCATGGGCCTGCAAAGCCTGTGCCGTTCCCTCACCGATGCAGGCAAAACGGCAGAAGGACAGGCTCCTAAGATCCGTCTTTCTCTTTTTTAATCCCTCAAAAAAGATTGCCACTCCGTTGGCAGAAGTAAAGGTAAGCCAGTCTCCGGACATAAACCTCTCCGGTATATTCTCATAGACCGGTCGGATCTTCAGATGGGGAATGCGACGGACATATGCTCCCTGGGCTGTCAGCTTATGGAACAGTTTTCTTGTAAAGGTATCGGTTCCCGTCACCGTTACCGATGTATTTGCCAACGCCCCCCTATCCTCTTCTGCAAAGGAAAGAGATGCCACCTGTCCCACCACCAGGATTCCCGGGGTCGCTGCGTCCCGGGCTCGTTCTGCAATATCTGAAAGGGTTCCGTTGATCCGTATCTCCCGGGAAGAATATCCGCAGCTGCACACCGCCGCCGGCGTCATTGGATCTTTTCCTCCTGCCATAAGTTCCGCTGTGATCTCCTTCAGATGAGAGATCCCCATCAAAAATACCAGGGTCCCTCCCAGACTTCCTAGGCTGCGAAAACCGGTATCATCCACCTGCTCTCCCGGTTCTTTTTTGGCTGCGGTATGACCGGTGACCACAGTAAAGCTTCTTGCCATCTTCCGATGGGTGACCGGTATTCCCAAATGCTCCGGTACTGCCACAGCACTTGTTACCCCGGGAACCAGTTCATAGGGAATCTTCGCCTGCATAAGAGCGGTAACTTCTTCGCCTCCCCGCCCAAAGACATAGGGGTCTCCCCCCTTTAAGCGGACCACCTGCATTCCCTCTTCCGCCAGACTTATAAGGATCCCGTTGATCTCCTCCTGAGACCGGTAGTGTTCTCCCAAACGCTTTCCCACATAAATAAGCTTGGCATCCTCCGGAGCCTCTAAGATCACATTAGGATCCAACAGATCATCAAATACCACTGCATCCGCCTGTGAGAGAAGCTCTCTTCCCCGCAAGGTCAAAAGGGAAAGGGATGGGCCGGCTCCCACCAGAGCCACCCGGCCTTTCTTTTCATCGAGGACTTCTGTTTTCTTCAGTTCCTCTGCCACTTTCGAACAAAGACTCCGATAGGAGGCATAGGGACCACGGATCTTTTTATGCCTGCCGCCAAACATAGCATGTAAGGACAACTGCTCCCCGCAGATCCTGGCCTGGGCTCCTGCAGAAGCAGAACAGTCCGCCTCAAGAGCGGCA
>CADCQT010000106.1 GCA_902803645.1 uncultured Lachnospiraceae bacterium
CCATCAGAATCCAAGAGAGACCCTTGAGGCCGGTTATCATCCCAGAAAGATGATCCGCAAGACCTTTTCCCTTCTGAAGGGGAATTTTACCAGCTTTATGAAGTTTGAGATTATCTATAAGCTGGTATCCTTTTTTCTCTTTTATCCCTTCTTGGAATTTGTGGAGCGGCAAGCCCTTCGGATCTCCGGAGTGTATTATCTGAGTAACTATAACCTTAGGAATGTGATTAAGAATCCGGCGGTTTGGTTCATGATGTTTGGCGCTTTACTGATGATGTCGGTTTTTATATCCGTTGAATTTCTGGCGCTTTCCAGTGCCATCCATGCCTCAAAGAACAAGGTGAGAATCACCGCCAATGACATGTTCTATGATGGGATCAGTCGGATCCGATATATGCTTTTGCCGAAGAACTGGATGTTTTTCATCTATGTCTTTATGATTTTGCCTATTGTGGATGTGTATGACAGTCTCACCACGGTGCAGCACTTCAGCTTTCCCGGCTATCTGGTGGAGCGCCTTATGAAAAAGGATCAGTTCCTGCCCTATGCAGTGGCGGTTACTGTCCTTGTCGTGGTACTGGCCATCTGGTGGATCTTTATAATTCCGGGAATCGTGGTAAGAAGGCAGGATTTTCATACCGCAGCAAAAAAGAGCAGGAAGCTGATGGGGGGACATGTTCTCCCTACCATCCTCGTCATCGTTGGATGGATGGGGCTTATTATACTGATCTTTGCAGGAGTATTTCTGGTGCTCTTAGAGGGGACACGCCTTGGCATCATGTGGTTGGATTCTTCTGTGGATCCTTCGTTGGCCACATCTCCCAATGTTATTATGGTGCTGGAGATGATCGTATTTTTGGTCTTTACCTGGTTTTTTGCTCCTCTTGTTCTCTGCCGGATCCAGGCGGGATATTATGACAGGCTGGAGGCTATGGGGATTCGGATCTCGAATTATCATTCCTCCCGTCATGTGATTCAGGAGAGATGGTGGACTAAGGCCATTGCCTGGATTTGTATTCTTTCCCTTTGCTATGCTTTTATTCCCGGAAGGTATCAGCAGATCAAGACGGCCATTGTGGAAGGTGGAAGAGGAACCATGGTCATGGCCCATAGAGGGGATTCGGTATCTGCACCGGAGAATACCCTTCCTGCTTTTAAGAAGGCCATTGAAAACGGGGCGGACGCCATTGAACTGGATGTGCAGCTGACGAAGGATGGAACTGTGGTGGTTATGCATGATTCCTCCCTTTACCGCACCACAGGTAAGAAAAAGAAGATCTGGGAAGTGACCTACAACCAGATCAAGGATCTGGATAACGGAAGCTTTTTCAGTAAGGAATATCAGTTTACCCATATTCCGACCCTGGATCAGACCCTAAAGTTATGCAAGGGTCAGGCTTTTTTGAATATTGAGATCAAGCGGACCGGTCATGATGAGGGGATCGTCCAGAAGACCCTTGAGATCATCGCGGCCAACCACTACGAGAAGGACTGTGATATCACCTCCATGGATTACAACACCTTAAAGCAGGTGAAGCGGCTTAACCCGGACATCTATACGGTCTACACCACCACTGTGGGCGGGGGAGATCTGACGAAGCTGACGGCAGCCAATGCCTTCTCCGTGGAGCAAAACTTTGTCACCTGGGGATTCGTACAGTATCTGAAGAGTGCCAACAAGGGCATCTATGTATGGACCGTCAACGATTCCTCCACCATCAATAAGATGATTGATCTGGATGTGGATGCCATCATTAGTAACGATGTATCCCTGTGCCGAAGTCTGATGGCCTCCAACAGCGGCCCCAGGGGCATGATTCAGAGGATCCAGAGGTTGATCTTAAATCTGTAATGAAGAGGATGCGCTGCCTTTGTTTTCGGCAGTAGCAAGGAACAGAAAAAATACCGGTATCAGCAGATTGTGGGGATTGTTCACAAGAGCCTGGGCAAAATAGCCGATGATACCGTAGATGAAAAGACTGACCTTCGGGTCGGTCTTTTTCTTATAAAAAGAGTTCTTAAGGGCGGCAGAAAGCATGGCGATATAGCCCATTGCCCCCAGGATCCCTGTGGTCACAAGATACTGCAGGTATTCGCAATGGGCGTTACTGACTGTATTGCCCCAGATTTCTTGCATCCGGGCTCCATAGTAGCGGCTGGTATAGACCCCGAAACGATCCGGCCCCACTCCAAAGATCTTTTGCAGGGCAGGCAGCCGGCGGAAGATGCCCACGGCATATCCCCAGATATACCCCCGGTTGTTTCCAAAGGCGGGAGAAAAGTGACGAAAAAACCATATCACAGCATAGAGGAAGGCCATGGCCAGGGCTCCTGTATAGAGGAAAAATGGCAGCCTTTGGCTTTCTTTTTTGCAAAAACGAAGAAGCAGAAGCAGCAGGCTACAACATCCCAGAGCCACGATTGGAATATACTGTTCACTTAACCTGGCAGAGATTCCCCGGAGGGGGATGGAAAAGGGGAGGGTCCTGCTTAGAATCAGACTAAGAGACCCGGCGAGAGCGATAAGCCATAGGAGGGAGAGGATCCTTTTGTATTGCCGGAGGAAGAGGGCATATCCTGTCAGTGCTGCAAGGCCGGACAGGACACCTAAGTATCCTCCGTCACTGTTGTTATAAAAAAGTGCCATGGTGCCAAGAAAGGCGCTTGGAGCAAGAAGCAATCGAAGGCGGTCTTTTTCACAGAAAACAAGGCCGGCATACATTGGCGGCAGAATCAGGGACAGATAGCCGGAGAAGGCGTTGATATTGCCGATGCAGGCAATATAATCGTAGCGCTGTCCGGAAAGAAGCTTCTTATGTAAAAAGAAGGGGTCAGCTCCTAATCCGTTGGCTATGGCCCACAGGAACAGAGGAAGGGTGAAGATACCGATCACTTGTATAAGAAAGGGTGCCTCCACAGGTGCTATGCGAAAAAGGGCATAAATGGCAGCTCCCCCCAGCAGAGACCATAGTCCCACCTGCCAGCCTACATTTCCGAAGAAGGATTCAAAAGGGGAGGGGGAGAGGAGGGTGGAGAGTATGGAAGCTATGGTAAAAAAGGCCACGGCCCAATCGGTCAGATCCATGGATGAGAGGAAGGTCCTTCTGTGATCTCTTCTGTAATCTCTACTGTGATCTCTTCTAGTATCTTCTTGGTGGTTACCTTTTTTGGTGATTTTTCGGTTCGTAAGAAGGAGACTGGTGCAAAGGATCAGGGCAGGAATAAGATATAGCATCAGTGCGATCCGATAGGCATAGGATTTTGCAATAATGGTATTAAAATATCCGTTTTCCATGTAGTACAGACAAAAAGAAAAAAGAAAAAAGATGAATATTTTATTCCAGTTTTTTAAATGATCCTGCATTCCGGTCATAGATCTCATACTCCTTTATGGGCCGAAACCCTTGTATTTATGGGCTTTTTTCATTGTAGCACAGGGGGTTAAAAGAAGGAATGAAAAAAGTTTCAAAAAATGCTTGCATTGGTAAAAATCCTGTGATAATATATATTTCGTCGCCGAGGGGAACACCTCACAGACACAACGAAATGGCTCCATGGTCAAGCGGTTAAGACATCGCCCTTTCACGGCGGTAACACGGGTTCAATTCCCGTTGGAGTCACTAAGTGGACAGCTGATTCGTGTCCTACTTTGGACCTTTAGCTCAGTTGGTTAGAGCAACCGGCTCATAACCGGTCGGTCCCGGGTTCGAGTCCCCGAAGGTCCATTTTAACATCATATTCCCAGTATTATTTATCTGGCCTGGTGGCTCAGTTGGTTAGAGCGCCGCCCTGTCACGGCGGAGGTCGCGGGTTCGAACCCCGCTCAGGTCGTTTTGGGATCTTAGCTCAGCTGGGAGAGCATCTGCCTTACAAGCAGAGGGTCACAGGTTCGAGCCCTGTAGGTCCC
>CADCQT010000107.1 GCA_902803645.1 uncultured Lachnospiraceae bacterium
AATCAAAAGACATAAGGATTCTATCTGTATCAAATATTTTACATTTGACAGGATTTCCATAAACCTTATAAAAATCATCTGAATCAAGTTTTTCTATCAATTCTCTAGAAGAAATCTCCGGATATAACATAACGCCCTTCTTTCCACCGCTTTAGCGTATTGTATTCGCATATACGTTATAATACTCTCTCATGACAGCAATGTCAAGAACATGGATCCTCACTGGCTAGTATTTCTTTTTTTGTGTCTACCTTCTTTCATCATCCAACCTGTCGGCCATCTCCTCCTGCACCCCGGGAAACATATGTGCATAATAATACGTCACATGCTCACTTTTATGACCCACTCTTTTCCCTATGGCCACTGCAGAAAATCCCATATGTATCAAAAGTGACACATGACTATGTCTCAAATCATGTAAGCAAATATTTTTTACTCCGGTTAATTTAATCCCCTTTTTTAGTTCTTTATATAGTCTTTGCCTTGCATATGGAAATATCCTCTCTCGCCTATCGCCTCGCTTCACGTAGTCCTTCAGTTGTTCGCATAATGACGTGGGAACAGTAACAGTTCTTACTCCGGTAATAGTTTTTGGCTTTGTTACAACCTCCTCGCCATCTATTATCTGGAAAGATTTGGTAATTGATAATGTATGGTTTGTAAAATCAAAATCAGATTCAGTTAACGCCAATACTTCTCCGACACGAAGTCCACACCAATAGAGTAATTCCAAAGCATAATAATATTTATCACTATCTTTCATGCACTCAATAAACCTCAAATACTCTTCTTTGGTCCAATAATTCATTTCATTTTTCCGTACGACTCCTATCGGCCCAGCTGTTTTAACCGGATTACTAGGTAAGTCATAAAATCGTGTAGCATGATTAAATATAGCACTTAACTGGGCCTGTATCGTTTTAAGATACGTTCCTGATAAACCGTTTCCATCTTTATTCTGAATCACAAGTAATTTATTTTGCCATTTTAATATATCCAAAGGTTTAATACTGTTCATTGGCATGTCCTTAAAGTACGGAAGAATTTTATATTTAACAATATACTCTTTTGTCCTCCACGTACTCGGCCTTACGCGAGGACGAATGTCACTTTCATAATTCTTATAGAACTCGCCAAAAGATTTTGACATATCTTTTTTACAAAATTCTTTAAAATCTTTCTCCCAAGCCAATGCTTCTTCCTCGGTTTTAAATCCCCTCTTCATTTTCTTTCTGGAATTATTTTCAAAATCCCTATAAGAAAAATTTGCATCCCATTTCTTTGTTTTCTGATTAAAATATGCTGGCATAATTATTCCTCCTTTGCAAAAATATGTATCAAAAACAAATATAACAGAAATGAAATCACTCATTTTACAACCTACAAACCGCCTGGGACTAGTCATCATTTTCGTATCACTAAAATATAAAAAGCCCGCAAACCCTTTAAATATAAGGGTTTGCGGGCTGTAAAGCCTTTTATCGGGTCTACTCCAGCTCAATCGTTCCAGGCGGCTTACTTGTCAGATCGTAGAATACACGGTTAACCCCGCGTACCTCATTGATAATTCTGCTCATAACCTTCTGCAATACTTCAAAAGGAAGATCCGCTGCTTCTGCTGTCATGAAGTCGATGGTCTTGACAGCGCGAAGTGCTACAGCGTAGTCATAGGTTCTCTCGTCACCCATGACACCAACGGAACGCATATTGGTGAGTGCTGCGAAGTACTGGTCCGGCTTCCAGGATGGAGCCTGGCCGTTTGCCTTCTTGTACTCCTCTGCTGCACGGTCGACCTCTTCACGATAGATTGCATCGGCATCCTGCACGATGGCAACCTTCTTCGCGTTGACCTCACCGATGATACGAATTCCAAGTCCCGGGCCCGGGAATGGCTGACGGAATACCAGACGCTCCGGAATACCGAGCTCAAGGCCTGCGTTACGCACCTCATCCTTGAACAGGTTACGCAGAGGCTCGATGATCTCCTTGAAATCAACGAAGTCAGGAAGACCTCCCACATTGTGGTGAGACTTGATTACAGCAGACTCTCCGCCAAGGCCTGACTCAACCACATCCGGATAAATCGTACCCTGTGCCAGATAATCCACAGCTCCGATTTTCTTCGCCTCTTCTTCAAAGACGCGGATGAATTCCTCACCGATAATCTTACGCTTTGCCTCCGGCTCTGTTACACCGGCAAGCTTTGCATAATAACGATCCTGGGCATTCACACGAATAAAGTTCAAGTCAAACTGACCCTTCTCACCGAAAACAGCCTCGACCTCATCGCCCTCGTTCTTACGGAGCAGACCATGGTCTACAAATACACAAGTCAGCTGCTTACCGATGGCCTTCGCCAGAAGGCCTGCTGCAACCGATGAATCAACACCACCGGAGAGTGCAAGCAATACCTTGCCGTCACCAACCTTCTGACGAATCTCCTTAATGGTTGTCTCTACAAAGGAATCCATCTTCCATGTTCCGGCGCATCCACAGATATTTCGAACGAAGTTACGAAGCATCTTGTTACCTTCTACCGAATGAAGAACCTCCGGATGGAACTGGATTGCATAAAGTCCGGCCTCCGGATTCTCTGCTGCCGCCACCGGACAGTTGTCGGTGTGTGCAACCTCACGGAAACCATCTGCCATCTGACTGATATAGTCAAAATGACTCATCCATACTGTCGTTGTCTCGTGAACATCCGCAAACAAGGCTGAGGATGTATCCGTATGACACTCTGTCTTACCATACTCACGATCGGCTGCTCTTTCAACCTTACCGCCAAGCACATGCATCATAAGCTGTGCACCGTAGCAAAGTCCAAGAACCGGAATTCCCAGTTCAAACAGTTCTCTGCTGCATGTTGCCGCACCTTCCTCGTACACACTGTTCGGACCACCGGTCAGGATGATTCCCTTCGGATTCATCTCCTTGATCTTCTGAAGATCGGTACGATAGGAATAGATTTCACAGTATACGTTATTCTCTCTGACACGACGGGCAACCAACTGATTGTACTGTCCGCCAAAGTCAATAACGATGACCTTTTCCTGCTCCATTCTTTTCTCCTTCATTCATAGAAGCTCGCTGCACCAGAGACACCTGGAAACAACGATAACAATCTTTACAATTTGTCACAATTATAAGTTAGGTTTTCGTATAGTACAATTGACAAAACCTACGAAAAAAAGCCTTCCTGCGACCTGCTTCCCTACATTCTGATCTGAGAAAGCTCCGACTCATCCTTTTCCTTTTTGGAAACAAAAACATAATCATTTCCCGGAAGGATGGCATTTAAGATCACACCAAAAATAGCAGCTAGCGCCAGAGATGTCAGCGTAATGGAAGTTCCAGCCACTGTAAAGGTCAGTCCATCGGAGAAACCAAGACCGGTTACAAGGATCACTGCTGCAATAATCAGATTTCTTGACTTGGAAAAATCCACCTTATTTTCCACCACATTCCGGACACCGATGGCAGAGATCATTCCATACAGGATAAAGCTGACACCACCGATAATGGACTTTGGCATGGATCCGATCAGGTCTGCCACCGCAGGGAAAAAGGACAACACAATGGCATAGACTGCTGCCAGGCGGATCACTTTCGGATCGTGAACCCGTGACAGTTCCAGTACACCGGTATTTTCTCCATAAGTGGTATTTGCCGGTCCTCCCACAAGTCCTGCAAAAGCGGTAGCGATTCCGTCACCGATCAGGGTACGGTTAAGACCCGGATCTTCAATAAAATTCTCACCAACCGTTGCAGAGATGGCTGAAATATCACCGATATGCTCCATCATGGTTGCAATGGCAATGGGCGCCATAACAAGAATCGCTGTTATATCAAACTTACACAGTACAAAGGGCTGGATGCTGATGATCTTATCATGAGCTGCCGTTGAAAAATCCAAAATGGCAGATCCATCCATATTTGTCATTCCGGAAGCATGGAAGATCAATGCACATATATAGGAAATAACAACACCCATTAAGATTGGAATAATTTTGAACATTCCCTTGCCCCAGATATTAAAAATCACGATAACAGCAAAAGCAATCACTGCAAGAAGGGGATTTAAAGATGCATTGGCCACGGCCGAAGGTGCCAAAGACAAGCCGATGCAGATGATGATAGGCCCTGTTACCACCGGTGGCAAAAACCGCATGACCTTGGTAACTCCCACAAGGCGAATGATCAGAGCAAGTATAAAATAAAGAAGACCTGCCACTACGATTCCTCCACAGGCATAGGGGACCTTCTCTCCCATGGTCATATCCTTGTAGATTCCAGTGTTAAGATTTGCAATGGTTGCAAAACCACCCAGGAAGGCAAAGGATGAGCCAAGGAAAGCCGGAACCTTTCCTTTTGTAATAAAGTGAAATAAAAGTGTTCCCACACCTGCTGCAAAAAGCGTTACCTGGACAGAGATTCCATGCCCCTTAAAAGAATCATTCACAAGAATCGGGACTAGGATGGTTGCACCAAACATTGCAAACATATGCTGTAATCCCAGGATCAGCATTCTCGGCAGGCCTAACTGCCTGGCGTCTTTAATGGCACCTGTTTTTGTTTCCATACATTCCTCCATAAAACAAATTTTATTCGTTACCCGGCAAAATTATAGATGTTTACGTTCGCAATGACAAGATGAATTATTGTCAGTTGATTTCCATTTGTGTCTGTCCTATAATATCTTGGGCTTTTACAATAGCCCTTCAAAACGCAATAAAATAAGATAAAAATAAAGGAGGCCATAATGGCAGATTTTACAAACGAAGAGAACATTAAGATCATGACACATCCTTTGATCCAGCATAAGATTTCACGACTTCGTGACAAGAACTGCGGAACCAATGAATTCCGTAAGCTGGTAGGAGAGATCGCTATGTTAGAAGGCTTTGAGGCATTGAGTGATCTCCCATTGGAGGAGGTTGAAGTAGAGACTCCCATTGAGACCTGCATGACCCCTGTGATCTCTGGTAAAAAGCTGGCCATCGTTCCCATCCTCCGCGCAGGACTTGGAATGGTTGACGGTGTTCTTTCTCTTGTTCCGACTGCCAAGGTTGGCCACGTGGGTCTCTACCGTGATCCAGAGACCCATGAGCCACAGGAATACTACTGCAAGCTTCCTGATCCAATCGATCAGCGTACCATCGTTGTGGTAGATCCTATGCTTGCTACCGGTGGTTCCGGATCTGCCGCTGTTGATTTTATCAAGCAGCACGGCGGTAAGAAGATCAAGTTCATGTGTATCATCGCCGCTCCGGAGGGCTTAGAGCGACTTCACAAGGATCATCCGGATGTTCAGATCTATGTGGGACATCTTGATCGTCAGCTCAATGAGCAGGCTTATATCTGTCCCGGTCTCGGTGATGCCGGAGACCGTATCTTCGGTACCATCTAATAAGTATAGATTCTAGAGGAGACGTATGATATGTTTGGGTTTAAGGATATCACCTCGGACATAAGTCCACTACGTGTGATCATTGTAGGATGCGGCAAAGTCGGCGCCACACTGATCAACCAGCTTTCCCACGAAGGCAATGACATTACCTTAATCGATACCAATGAGCAGAAGATATCGGAGTTTACCAACCAGTATGACGTTATGGGTTACGTGGGCAACGGTGCAAGCTACAGTGTACAAAAGGAGGCCGGCATCGACGATGCCGACCTTCTGATCGCTGTAACCGGCTCAGATGAACTTAACCTGTTATGCTGTACGGTTGCGACCCGTATGGGTAACTGTGCTGCCATCGCCAGAGTCCGCACTCCGGATTACAGTAGCGAGATCAACTACCTTCGCGATCGACTCGGTCTTGCCATGATCATCAATCCGGAAATGGAAGCTGCCATGGAGACCGCCCGGATCCTGTATCTGCCTGCTGCCCTGGAAGTCAATTCCTTTGCCCACGGCGAGGCCCAGATGATCAAATTCAAGATCAAGCCGGATTCTACTCTTGTAGGCAAGGCTGTTTTTTCCATTGCACGTGCAACGGAGAATCTTCTTTTTACCTGCGTGGAGCGTAAGGGAGAAGTGGTGATTCCAAACGGTAACTTCGTTTTTCAGCCGGATGACGTTGTCTCCTTTGTCACTTCCCGTCACAAGGGGAGAGAAGCTCTGCGAAGCCTTGGGGTTCATACCACAAGCGTTCGTAACTGTATGATCGTCGGAGGCGGCAAGGCTGCTTTTTATCTCACATCCCAACTCCTTCGGGAGGGCATCGACGTAAAGATTATTGAGCGTGACCAGAAGCGTTGCGAGGAACTGTCTGTCCTTCTTCCCAATGCCATCATCATCAACGGTGATGCAACGGATGCGGAGCTTTTGCGCGAGGAGGGAATTCAGACCATCGACTCCTTTGTCCCTCTGACCGGGATCGATGAGGAGAATATTCTCCTGACCCTTCATGCCAACCAGGTATCCGACGCCAAGGTCATCACCAAGATTAACCGGTTTGCATTCCAGAATGTTATCAACCGTCTTGATCTTGGAAGCGTTGTGTATCCACGTATCATTACTTCCGAGGCCATCATCGCCTATGCCCGTGCAAAGCGTGCTTCCAAGGACAGTAATATCGAGACCCTTTATCATATGTATGACGGAAGAGTGGAGGCCATCGAATTCCAGATCGGTCATTCCTCTGCCGTCACCGGCAAGCCCCTTCGGGAGTTGAAGCTTCGGGATCATCTGATGGTTTCTTTCATTAACCGTAATGGCCGTATCATTTTCCCCAGCGGTAATGATACCATTGAGGTGGGGGACACCGTTATGATCGTAACCACCCACACCGGTTTTAATGATGTTGTTGATATTTTAGCATAAACAGGAGAATCTATGAATCAATCTGTCATACGCTTTGTCCTCGGTAAAGTGTTGCTCATTATCTCTGTGTTACTTCTGGTACCTTTTGTGACCGGTATGATCTACCGGGAGAGGGAAGGGTTGATCTATCTGGCTGTGGCTGCCGTATGCTTTGTTTTAGGTTTTGTTACCAGTAAGAAAAAGCCGGAGCGCCCCACCTTCTACCTGAAGGACGGTTGTATCATCACCGCCCTTTCCTGGATCATGATCTCCGTTATAGGAGCCCTTCCACTGGTCTTCACCGGAGAAATTCCTAAGTTTCTCGATGCACTGTTTGAGGTCGCTTCCGGCTTCACCACCACCGGTGCTTCGATCTTAAATGACGTGGAGGCATTATCCCACGCCTCACTGATCTGGCGAAGCTTTACCCACTGGATCGGAGGCATGGGTGTTTTGGTCTTCTTACTGGCCATTGTACCCCTTTCCGGCGGAACCAATATCAACCTGATGCGGGCTGAATCACCGGGACCTTCTGTTGGTAAGCTGGTCCCTAAGATGCGAAGCACTGCCACCATTTTGTACATGATCTATTTTTCCATGACCGGCATTCAGGCCATCCTGTTGCTGTTCTCCGGAATGGATTTGTTTACAGCTCTTTGTATGTCCTTTGGTACTGCAGGAACCGGTGGCTTTGGAATTTTAAATTCCTCTGTAGCATCCTATACAGCCCTTCAGCAGTGGATCATTACCATCTTTATGATCCTCTTCGGTGTGAATTTTAATTTTTACTACTTTGTATTGAACCGTAACCTGAAGAAGGGCTTTGCCATGGAAGAGGTCAAGGCATACTTTTGTATCATCCTTGCCGCCATCCTGGTGATCTTCCTTAATATTCATGGTTCTTTCCATTCCTTCGAGGAAGCCATCCGGACCATCGCCTTCCAGGTTGGAAGTATCATTACCACCACAGGTTATTCCACGGCGGACTTTAATACCTGGCCCACCCTCTCCAAGTCCGTTCTGGTTCTTCTGATGTTCGTAGGTGCCTGTGCCGGATCCACCGGCGGTGGCTTTAAGGTCTCACGACTGATCATTATGTTCAAGACCTTTTTGAAGGAAGCCAACTCCTACATTCATCCGAAGAGCATCAAAAAGATTAAGCTGGACGGGGAACCCATCGAACACGAGGTAATTCGCTCCGTTAATGTATACCTGATCACCTACCTTACCATTTTCGTGATCTCCGTTCTCTTGGTCTCAGTCGAAGGTAAGGATTTGGAGACCAGTTTTACAGCTGTTGCCGCGACCTTTAACAACATCGGCCCCGGCCTTAACAAAGTCGGTCCCTGCGCAAACTACGCAGATATGTCCAATCTGTCAAAGGTGGTTATGATCATCGATATGCTGGCCGGAAGACTTGAGCTCTTCCCCCTCATCATTCTTTTCCATCCATCCATCTGGAAGGAACTAATTCAGCAAAGACGTTGCAGACGCCGTAACGATTGTTAGGTTCCTCCTGCGATCGTAACCCGATAGATTGACCACGATAAAACCCCCGAACGGTATGACCTTCATCGTACCGTTCGGGGGTTTTCTGTATTGATTTTAGTCAAGACTCGCTCGCGAGTCTTGCGCGCCGGATTCGGGTCTGCTTCAGCAGACAAATTCCTGTCCGAATCCGTGCGCATC
>CADCQT010000108.1 GCA_902803645.1 uncultured Lachnospiraceae bacterium
ATTACCATCGGAACCATCCTTGGATACTCTGCCATGGCAGGGACCCTGGGGGGCGGCGGTCTGGGAGATATTGCCATCCGGTACGGATATCACCGTTATCAGGCTAATATTCTCTGGGTCACTGTAATTTTACTGGTGCTTTTGATGCAGATTTTTCAGTTCGTGGGAACATGGATTTCCACAAAGCTGGATCGCAGAAAAAAATAAAAAGAATAGAAAAAGAAAGAGGAGAGAGATTATGAAGAAAAAAGTATTGGCAGCAATTTTAACAGCAACTGTAGCAGTAGGGGCCTTCGCAGGTTGCGGTGGATCAAAATCCGCCTCTTCTGATTCTAAGGTGATCACCGTTGCAGCATCCCAGACACCCCATTCTGAGATTCTCGAGCAGGTAAAGCCAATTCTTGAGAAGGAAGGCTATACCCTGAAGGTTAAGGTGTTTGATGACTATGTCCAGCCGAATAATGTGGTAGAGTCGGAGCAGTTTGATGCCAACTATTTCCAGCACATCAATTATCTGGATTCCTTTAACAAAGAGAACAAGACCCATCTGGTGGTTGCAGACAACGGTAAGATCCACTATGAGCCCTTCGGAATCTATGGAGGAACCAAAAAGGACTTAAAGGATATTGCAAAGGGGGATGCCATTGCCATTCCTAACGATACGACCAATGAGGCGAGAGCTCTCCTTCTCCTTCAGCAGGAGGGGCTGATCAAATTAAAGGACGGCGTGGATGTGACTGCAACGGTTAATGATGTGGCAGAGAATCCCAAGGATCTTAAGCTGGTAGAGGTAGAGGCTGTCCAGGTTCCAAAGCAGCTGCCAAGTGTAGCCTTTGGTGTCATCAATGGTAACTATGCTCTTGAAGCCGGCCTTAAGGTAGAAAAGGATGCTCTTGCTCTTGAAGAGGCCGATGGAGCAGCCATCCAGCAGTATGTGAATATCATTGCAGTAAAAGAGGGAAATGCATCCTCAGCCAAGATCAAGGCACTGACCAAGGCCTTACATGATAAGTCAGTAGTAGACTACATCAATAAGACCTATAAGGGCGCCGTTGTTCCTTATGAGGGTGAATAAATCCCCATTAGACAATGTGTCAATAGCATAACAGCTAAGAAGATGAGGTTTGCCGCGGAAAATACCAGAAGGTATTTTCCGCGGTTTGCTTTCTCCGTAAAACCGTATTGTTTAAAGGAGATCAGGCTTGCCATGGAAGCAATCAGGGTTCCTAAACCTCCCAGGTTGGTTCCAATAATCAGATCGGAAATTTTATCTGTGAAACCGGAACAGAGAATGGCGCAGGGCACATTGCTAATAAACTGGGACAGTAAAACCGAAATTCCCACCTCATGTCCTCGAATCAGCTGCGAAAGGAGCTGATGGATCTGGGGGATCCGTTTGATATTTCCGATAAAGATAAACAGAAATACAAAGGTGAACAAAAGGGAGTAATCCGGTTTCTTCAGGATACTTCTGTCGAAGAAAAGGACCGGAAGTACCACAAGAAGCAGACCTGCGTAGTAGGGAAGAATACGAAGAACCACAAGTAAAGCGACAAGGAAGGTAAGAAGATACATTACCAGAAGTCGCTTTTCTTTTTTTGTCCGCTTTTTGCGGAAAGGTTCACCTCCGGTCAGAGGAGACTTTCTTATGATAAAAAAGCATCCAGCCATTAAGAGTAGAAGAGCAACGATGCTATAGGGCAGCATAAGAGCAAGGAAAGTAAAAAAGTTCATGCCGGACAGAGAATACAGATATAGGTTTTGGGGATTGCCCAGTGGTGTAAGCATACTTCCCAGATTTGCAGCAATGGTCTCCAAAACGATGGTGATAATGAACAGATCCTTTCGTCCCGCCAGATTCAGGGTGACAATGGTGAAGGGCACAAAGGTGATCAGAGCCACATCGTTGGTGATCACCATGGAAAAGAAAAAGTTCAACAGGATAAAAATAAGGATCACACTTCGTATGGAGTGGGATCTATAGACCATGAAGGATCCGATCTGCCGGAAGAGAGAAAGCTTCTGAAGACCGGCCATGGTCAGCATTAAAGATAAAAGGATGCTTAGGGTGCGAAAATCGATGTAGGAAATGTAGGCAGTATCCGGTTGAACATATAAGGCGGAAACAGCCGCCAGTACAAGGGAAACGACCAGGACGATTTCTTTTTTTATAAAGTTTAAGACAGTTACCATATCATTCTCCAATCTGATTCGATCTATTTTACCAAAGAATGATGTGACTGTCATTGATAAATACAACGAGATTTCAGGAATGGAAATTACGCAAGAAATTAGAGACCTGACAGGACAAAAGAGTTATACTATAGGGCATGGATATTAGGTTACGTAAAAACAACAGAAACACTATGACAGGGGGGTCGCCCTTTGGCGCCCTTCTTTTTTATTCTCTTCCTTTGATTGCAGGAAATTTCATGCAACAGCTTTATAATACGGTGGACTCTCTTATTGTGGGGAGATTCGTAGGAGATGCTGCTCTGGCCGCCGTTGGTGGAAGCGGACAGATTATTAATTTTCTTCTGGCTTTTTTATGGGGAGCCTCTGCAGGTGCAGGTATCGTCATTGCCCAGTACTATGGTGCAAAGGATGAAAAGCGGTTAAAGCAGGCAACCCACACGACGGTGGTCCTTGCTGTGATTGCAGGGGTTCTTATTATGTCTGTAGGTCTTCTTAGCAGCCGCAGGGCATTGATTTGGATGCAGACCCCGCCGGATATGCTGGAGGAAGCCATTGTGTACCTTCGGGTGTTCTTTATCGGGATGGTATTCAACGCCGTCTACAATATGGTGGCAGGAATTCTAAATGCTGTAGGGCGATCGGATCTCTCTCTTTTGTTCCTTGTGATTTCATCCATAACGAATATTCTATTGGATATCATTTTCGTAGCAATCTTGAAGACAGGGGTTTTAGGGGCTGCCATTGCCACAGATATCAGTCAGGCTGTCTCGGCTGTTCTGGCACTGGGTATTCTTATGAAGACGAAAGACATCTATGGTATCTCTCTTCGAATGCTTCGTCTCCACCGGGCCATGGCGAAGCGGATTCTGTGGATTGGATTTCCTACAGCTATTCAGCAGGCTGTGATCTGTTTTTCCAATGTACTGATCCAAAGTGGCGTGAATGCCTATGGAACCCTGGCTGCTTCCGGTTTTACAGCCTACATCAAGGTGGACGGATTTAATATCCTTCCGGTTATGAGTTTCTCTCTGGCGGCTACCACTTATGTCGGCCAAAACGCCGGAGCAGGTCTATGGAATCGGGTGAAAAAAGGAACTTGGACGGTACTTTGTATGAGCGTGGTATACACCTTGATTATGGGGGGGATTATGATCACCTTCCGTTATCCCATCCTATCCTTTTTTACATCCGATCCAGTTGCTCTGCGCTCCGGCGTTCTGTGTGTCTGGGCTCTTGCACCTTGTTACTTCCTTCTGGCTGTTATTCATTCCCTTGCCGGAGCCGTGCGGGGGACAGGACATACCATTCCACCCATGGTGATTATCCTGATCAATCTGTGTGGCTTTCGTATTTTGTGGCTCCGCTTTGTGGCACCATTGTTTCACAGCATCATTGGCGTATATCTGACATACTCCGTGTCCATTTTCCTATGCGCATTGATGATGATCCTGTACACCTGGAAGGGAAACTGGAGGAGGATTTCACATTGAAATATCGGTAAGAGATATCATATAATGAAAGAAAGTGGGGGTGAACATATCATTGTTTATTGATCTGCAGGATGCAAGGATCTATACGGATACCAGACTTTATCAGGACAAAGAGATTCAACAAAGGAAATCCGAAGAATTTTATTACACACTTAAGAATACACTATGAAAAAACCAACACCTCATATTGAATTTATAAAAAAGACCCTTTGGATCGCCGTTCCCATTATGATTCAGACTGCCATTACCAACTTTGTGGGAATGCTGGATAATATTATGGTGGGACAGATTGGCACCAACCAGATGACCGGCGTATCCATTGTCAATCAGCTGCTGTTCGTCTTTAATCTGATGATCTTCGGAGGAACAGCAGGAATCGGGATTTTTACTGCCCAGTTCGCCGGCAAGAGGGATCAAAAGGGTCTTATGTACACCCTTCGCCTGAAAATGATGATGGGTATCCTTCTTTCCGCTCTTGGCATCGGACTGTTTTTCTTCAAGGGCAGTTCTCTGATCTCACTATGGCTTAGCAATGGAAGCTCGGCTGCAGACATTTTCCAGACCCTGAAAGCCGCCGGATCCTATCTTCATGTTATGTTGATGGGGATCCTCCCCTTTGCCGTTACGCAGGTCTACGCCAGCACCCTGCGGGAAAATGGTGAGACCAGAGTTCCTATGGTTGCCGGTATTACAGCGATCCTTACGGATCTGGTGGGTAACTACATCCTGATTTATGGTCACTTCGGAGCTCCAAAGCTGGGTGTTGTGGGCGCTGCCATCGCTACCGTTCTTTCCCGTTTTATCGAAATGGCTTTTGTGATCCTCTGGTCCCATTCCCATACTACAAGGTTTCCGTTTATGAAGATGGCTTACTGCGGTTTTGGTGTCCCCCGAAATCTGACCGTAAGTATTTTGATCAAGGCATTTCCCCTTCTCTTGAATGAAACTCTCTGGAGTATGGGACAGACGGCATTAAGCCAGCAGTACTCACGTCTTGGCCTGGATGTGGTGGGAGCATTTAATATCAGCAGTACCATAGCCAATGTATTTAATGTGGCCTTTATCGCCATGGGGGATGCGACAGCTATTACCATGGGACAGGCTCTCGGCAGGATGACAGATGAGGAAGATCGTAGGCTTATTCGCTATGATGCCAACCGTTTGGCGATTATTTCCGTGGTGCTGTGCGTGATCTCCGGATGTTTCCTGGCTCTTACATCCCGATTCTTCCCCATGATTTATAACACGTCAGCTACTATCAAGACGACAGCATCTATGCTGATCCTTGTAGCTGCCGCCTTTATGCCGGTGTACGCTTATGAGAATGCTTCCTATTTCACCCTGCGTAGCGGAGGTAAGACCTGGATTACCTTCCTGTTCGATTCCTTCTTTGTATGGGTCGTTTCTATTCCGGCTGCCATTTTCTTTACCCGCTGCACCCACTGGCCTATTGTCCCGGTGTACATTGCGGTACAGAGCTTTGACTTCATCAAGTGTCTCATCGGTTATCTGATGGTACGGCAGGGGGGCTGGATCCATAATCTAACGGAATATGTGAAAGAATAAAGTCTGGCTCTTTACAAAAACAGTAATATAAAAACGAAGGTGTTATTCAAATGAATAACCCTTTTCGATTAGATTTTGGTGCAAAGCAAAAACTGTATACCTCACGGCAGGAAGAAGGACGGATTCTTGATACATTTTTTGCCGATAAGAACGGTAGAGTAACGAAATGGTTACATATAGCCTTTGGATGAACTGGATAACCTGGACCAATTCCCAACAATATAATATATAAAAGCCACTGACTCACAACGGAGTCGGTGGCTTTCTTTTCTTCCAGTCATCGAATTACATATCCGCTGACTTATTCCTCGTCTTCGTCATCTGAAGAATCTTCATCGGAGGAATCTTCATCCTCGGTATTAAAGTCTCCATCTTCATCTTCGCCGGTAGGCATAGGTTCTCCCGCCTTGTAGGCATATAATCCCAGGCTTGCGATGTGGGATTCAAATTCCTCATAGGTAATGGACTGGCCGTTGTAGGAAAAGTGGCTGTCTGTGTCATAGCCACCCTTATCATTGCCCGAATAGTCTGCCCGGATGGTAATGGTCTCCTTAGGGGTAGCAGTCTGATAGCCCTCATACCGGTATAAGGTGAAGGACTGATATCCTTTGTGGAATATATCCTGATAAGCGATCCAGGACATGTCCTCATATTCAAAATTGGTGATGCTACCGGTTGCCTTACTTCCCTGGGCCATGATGTAGGGAAGGCCGTCCTGGGCATCCAGGTACATACCGCCAAATCCGGCCACTGAGCCGCTTCCCTTCAGGGCAACTTCGAATTCATCGTCGTTGTCCATATCATTATAGAAGCCTTCCTTCCAGGTGCCATTTGGCATATCCTCAGTTAAAAATCGCCAGGTCTTTTTATCCTTCTGAAGGACCGGAACCTTGCCCGCAAGGACTGCATCAAAGAGGTTCTCCACATCATCTCCGGCATACTGCTTTCTGGTCTTATTCATAAGAAAGACGGTGTAGGAGAAGGTAAACTTCTTCTTGCCTGCGGTACAGGTGATGGTGCCGTATCCATTGGCAATGGGTTTGACCACCAGCTTTTTCTTATCCTTCTTAACCACCTTAAGGGCTGCCTGCTTACAGTATTTGTCCTTGGCGACCTTCCAGGTGACCCGAAGCTTACCGGCACCGGTGAGCTTAACGGTGTAATTCTTCTCATCCTTGATGCGAAGGGTAGAACCGTTGGCAACGGAGAGCTTTGGGGTAGTCTTAGATCCGGCCACTGCAAGCACCGGGTCAAGATTTGAAGCGGTAAGCACAAGAGCCAGTAATAGGCTTATGACCTTCAGCGCGTGATTCCAACTTTTCATAGGGCCTCCTTTCAAAAAAGGGTGTACTTTGGACTTATTATAACATGAATCGGCGACATTTTTTCTTAAATGAGTAAATATTACAGAAAAAGTTCCGATACATAAGATGAAGTGACAGTTGCGCCATACAGATTCAAGGGAGGAATGCGGTATGAACACACTCACAATAAAAGGGGAGTATTTACAGGGAGCCTTGCGCTCCGGAAATCAACAGAAACAGAAGGGATTGCCGGGAAATAACGGCAATGGGAATCATACCTTAGATCCGAAGGCATCTTCCGGTCAAAGCGGGATCAAGATGATCGGGGATCAGGCCTATCGATTGGAGAACGGACAGCTGACAGCCATCGGACAGGAATGGGACAGGACGAAGGGGCCTGCCAATATGCGATTTGCCGATCCGGTATCCACCCAAAGGCAGGGGAAGGACGGACAGGTGGAGAAGAAGAAACTGTCCTATAATTCCAAGAAGATCTCATCCATTATCCGTGCCAGCAAGACCTTGTCCAGTGCCAAAAGCGCTGTGTCCAAGGCGAAGTTTGAGGTGGCAGATCTTAAGAAAAAGCGTGGGAATACGGAGTATGATCAGGATGAGGTGGAAATGGCCATTAACCATGCCATGGCCATGGAGAGGATCGCTCAGAAGCATCAGAGGAATATTGAAACAGAGGAATTTGCAAAGCGGGGAATCAAATCCCATTATTCCCAGGTCAGCCCTGAGACCTTAGAGGAAGCGGAGAAGGAATTCCGCCATGAGGACTGGGAGAGAAGCAGCCTTCGGGAAGGACCCTCTGCCTCCTCTACTATGGATGAGTTGATCGGCATGACAGGAGATATGCAGGCGGCCGAGAGATCGGCGGAAGAATCTGATTTTTCTAAGGATCTGGAGAAATATATGATGGAGGCTTCAAAGGCTCTTGAAGATTTTGCAGAGGGAGAACTTATGGATATGGCCCAGGATCTTATGGCCTATTCCGATGATTTTGACGAAGAGGATTACCATAAGATGGAGGTTCGCCACCGCAATTCCGAGAACCGGGAGATAGCAAAGGCAGATATGCAGTACATGAAGGATTACATGGAATATCTGCGGAATAAGCCGGAAACATCATCTGAACTTGCAATGTCTTCCTATTTATGTTAGTTTATCTCAGTCGGAGATACCATCTCCGACTGTAATTTTATAAGCAAAAGGTGCCTTTGCACATGTGATCATGTGGTCAAAGGGTAAAAGGGAAACAGGTGCAAATCCTGTACGATCTCGTCACTGTAATGAGGAGTTTCCTGTCATATTGTCACTGCCAGTGCAGGCAATCCATGGCCTGCATGATCGGGAAGACGACAGGAAATGTTGATGCTGAGCCAGGAAACCTGCCTTTTGGATGGTACATATGATCACGAGGAATTGATCGTGCCGAATGGGAAGGCAGAGTTTGCCTTTATTTTGTGTGCCTATTTTCTATCTGGAATAGGCTTTTTTTTATGCTCATAAAAAGAAGTTTATGTAACTTATCAATTGCGCACAAAGGAGAGAATATGAAGAAAAAATTAGTAACCTCTGTATTGGCCGCTGCTTTGGCTGTCGGTGCACTGGCCGGATGTAAGGGATCATCCGAGGTAACAGAAGAAAGCTGTAAATCTGAAACAGCCTCTGAAGATCAGAAAGCTGCGGATCGGGTTGCAAAACTGATCGATGCCATCTATGTACAGGAGAGAACGGAAAAGACCGATGATCAGTGCAAGGAGGCGAAGGAGGCCTGGGATGCACTGACAGATAAGCAGAAGGCGATGGTCAGCGGAGAGAATGCAGATCCGGACTATTTCGGAAGAGATACAGGGGATGCTTCTTTGGATGATCCTTTGAATGAGGATAACATTGGAGATAAGGAGATCCTTGTCTTAAGCTTTGGTACTTCCTTTAATGACAGCCGTGTCAAAGACATCAGCAAGGTGGAAAAGTCTGTTCAGAAGGCATACCCTGACTATTCTGTAAGACGTGCCTTTACCGCTCAGATCATTATCAACCACATTCAGGCCAGAGATGAAGAGAAGATCGATAATGTGGATCAGGCTATGGATCGGGCTGTGGCCAACGGCGTCAAGGAACTGATCGTTCTTCCTACTCATCTGATGCAGGGTAAGGAGTATGATGAGTTAAAGGAGCAGGTCAGCGCTTACAGCGATAAGATCAAGAACATCAAATTTGCCTCTCCTCTCCTTGGAGAAGTGGGTAAGACGGCAGATGAGACCAACCCGGATAAGGAGACGGTGGCAAAGGCCATTACAGCAAATGCTGTTTCTGATGCCGGATACGCTTCCCTTGATGAGGCAAAGAAGGACAAGAGAGCCTTTGTCTTTATGGGACATGGAACTTCCCATACCGCCAAGATCACATATCTTCAGATGCAGTCTCAGATGAAGAAGTTAGGATATGATAATGTCTTCATTGGAACCGTAGAGGGAGAACCGGAGGAGACATCCTGCGAGAATATCATCAAGGCAGTCAAGGAAGCCGGTTATACAAAGGTTATTCTTCGCCTACTGATGGTGGTGGCAGGAGATCATGCCAACAATGATATGGCAGGAGAGGAAGAGGATTCCTGGGTATCACAGTTTAAGGCTTCGAAGGCTTTTGAGGTCGTGGACGCGCAGATCGCAGGTCTCGGTCGCCTCGACGAGGTAGAGAAACTCTATGTTGCCCATGTGGCAGACCAGCTGAAGTAACACAGAAAAAACATATTAGAAAGATACAGAATATGAAAAAACAGATCAAGACACTGGCCATTCTGGCAATGGCAGCCCTTTCCCTTACAGCCTGCGGAACTGCAAAGAAGAGCGAAGCTCCTAAGACAGAGCAGACCCGGGCTAAGCTTTCCTTAGAGGATGGTATTTATCAGGCGACTTTTACAACAGACAGTAGAATGTTTCATGTCAATGAAGTCTGCAAGGACAAGGCCGTTCTAACCGTTAACAAGGGAGAAGGAACCCTGCATCTGGTTATGCCTTCTAAGAACATTGTAAATCTTTTTTGCGGAGTGGCTTCTGATGCAAAGAAGAAGGGTGCAGATCTGATCAAACCAACCGAAGAGGAAGTTACCTATGAGGATGGTCTAAAAGAGACGGTCTATGCCTTTGATGTTCCGCTTCCTGTTATGGATCAGGAATTCGACCTGGCTCTGATCGGAACCAAGGGCAAGTGGTATGACCATAAGGTTAAGGTGTCTGATGCCACAACCGATGGAACCTACCTTGCAAATCTCACCTTAGAGGGAGGTTCCGGACGGGCATCCATTACATCTCCGGCTAAGGTGGTAGTCAAGGATAAGACCTATGTCACCCGCATTCAGTGGAGCAGCCCATACTACGATTATATGATCGTAGACGGCAAGACCTATAAGCCGGTGAATAAAACAGGAAATTCTGTTTTTGAAATTCCTTTTTCCGATATAACCAAACCGGTGAAGGTGGTTGCGGATACCGTTGCCATGAGCAAGCCTCATGAGATCGAATATACCATTACCTTCCAGTCCTTCACGGTACACTAACAAGCAGGGAGTCCCCTCACAACCCTTCACACCTCACCTGTGAGGGGAATCCCGATTTTAAAATATGATGATGAAAATAAGAAAAACCACCGGCCTGTTTGTGGCCATTTCCATGCTCATAATGTTAACAGCCTGCAGCGGTCCTTCTATGGTCAAAAGGAATTCCGCCGGACCAGCGAAGTTGTCTTCCTTGCAATTATCCTACGCGAAGCAGTTTGCTGTGGATTATTATGAGCAGGGATATGTCCATATCCGAATCGGTGGCAATGCAGACTATATTCTAATCCCCGAGGGGCAAAAGGAACAGGACCTGGGCTTTAAGAAAGCGACTTTGATCCATCAGGAGAAGGCCAGGAGCAGCATCTATCTTGCAGCCTCTTCCGGTATGGATCTGTTTGACAGACTCGATGGCCTGTCCTCCATTACCTCCTGTAGTATGCCTGCAAAGGAGTACGTGGATCAAAATGTACAAAAAGCCATTACCTCAGGAGATATCGTCTACGCCGGAAAGTACAGTGCTCCGGACTATGAGAAGCTTTTAGGGCTTCATACCGGTCTTGCCATTGAATCCATGATGATCACCCATGCTCCCAAGATCAAGGAGGAACTGACCCGGCTTCATATTCCGGTTCTGGTGGAGATGTCCAGCTATGAGACTTCCCCCTTAGGACGGCTGGAATGGATCAAGCTTTATGGGGTCCTGCTGGGAAAAGAAAAGAAGGCCGAGGCTTTTTTTGATGGGGAAGTAAAGAAGCTGAAACAGCTGACTAAGAAGCTGAAGGAGAGGAAGGAGCAAGGAAAGAAAAGCCCCAGAGTCGCCATCTTTTATCTTTCCTCAAACGGCTATGTCAACGTTCGAAAGCCGGGGGATTATATGACGAAGATGATCGAGATGGCAGGAGGAGAATACGCCCTTAAGGATATTACACTCCCTAATGATAATGCTCTTTCCACCATCAACATCAACTGGGAGGTCTTCTATCAAATGGCCTGGGATGCGGATATTCTGATCTATAACGGAACCATTGACGGAGGAATCACCTCCACAGAGCATCTGCTCTCCAAGAACCCGCTTTTTAAGAAGTTTTACGGGGTCAAACATCACAACCTCTGGTGCACCAATCTGAATATGTATCAGGAGAGCAGCAAGATGGTGGATGTTACTCTGGATTTTTATACCCTGATCGAAGGAAAACACCGCAGGACAAAGTTTTTGCAACATATGAAGTAGGAAGAGGCATTACTTTGAAAAAGAGGATCCTGTTTTTTTATATACTACTGATCATTCTCGTACTTGTACTGATGATCCTGAATTTAATATCCGGTAGTACAAAGATCTCTTTGACCGATATACTACACCTGGCATTGGAGGGAGATCACAGCAGTATCAAGGGGACCATCCTCTTTGAGGTCAGGCTCCCGAGGCTTCTGGCAGCCTTTTTTTTAGGAGGGGCTCTGGCTCTTTCCGGTTATCTCCTCCAGGCTTTTTTTGCAAATCCCATTGCAGGCCCCTTTGTTCTTGGCATTTCTTCCGGAGCAAAGCTGTGTGTGGCGATCCTGATGATCACTGCCCTTTGGTATGGCTACAGCTTTGGAGCCCTTGCCATGATTCTTGCAGCCCTTCTCGGATCCTTTGGAGCCACCTTCTTTGTGATTCTTGCAGCAAAAAGAGTACAGAATATGGCCATCCTGATTGTGGCCGGTGTGATGATCGGCTATATCTGTTCTGCGGTAACGGAACTTCTGGTCTCGTTTGCCAACGATTCTAATATTGTAAATCTCCATAACTGGTCCATGGGAAGTTTTTCTTCCATCTCCTGGCAGGAGGTGATGCTGTTTACTCCCGTGACCCTTCTTGGTTTGGTGGCGGCCTTCCTCTTATCCAAGGGGATCGAAGCCTATCTGTACGGGGAGCAGTATGCGAAAAGTGTGGGAATGCATGTAAAGCGGTTTCGGATCCTTTTGATCCTGGTCTCTTCCATTCTGTCTGCCACCGTAACGGCCTTTGCCGGTCCCATTTCCTTTGTGGGGATCGCTGTTCCTCATCTGATAAGACAGATGTTTAAGACCGCCCGTCCTAAGATTATGATCACCTCCTCCTTCCTGTGCGGCGGAGCCTTTTGCCTGGGATGCGATCTTCTGGCCAGGGAGCTGTTTGCTCCTATGGAGCTTAGTATCAGTACCATTACGGCGATCTTTGGAGCGCCCATCGTTATTTCTCTGATCCTTAGAAGAAAGGGAGGACAGTAATATGTTACGAACCCGGGAATTGTCCATTGGTTATCACAAACATCCTTTGATGGAAGGCGTTGAGCTGGGACTTGACCAGGGACAGATCATTGCTCTCATTGGCCCTAACGGCTCCGGTAAGTCCACCCTGCTTAAGACCCTTGCCGGACTGTTAAAGCCCGTGGAGGGAACGGTTTTTCTTGATGGGGAGATGTTATCAAAGATCCCGCCGGATCAGATCGCCCGGAAAATGTCTGTTATGGTAACCGAGCGAAGGGATACAGGGTACATCACCTGTTATGAAGCCGTTGGCATCGGGCGTTTTCCCTATACCGATCATATGGGAAGGCTTAGGGAAGAGGATAAACAACAGATTGAAAAAGCCATGGCTCTCACGGGAGCTACAGAACTGAAGGACCGGCTTTTTTCACAGATCAGCGATGGGCAAAAGCAGAGGGTCCTTTTGGCAAGGGCACTGGTTCAGCAGCCCAAGGTCATGATATTGGATGAGCCCACCAGCTACTTAGATATCGGATATAAGATTGAACTGGTCAATATCCTTCGCAGGTTATCCAGGGAGGAACATATCGGTATCCTTCTTTCCATGCATGAGATGGAGCTGGTAAAGAGCCTGGCGGATCAGGTCATCTGCATCACCGACGGAGGAGGGATCGAGAGGATGGGAAGACCGGATGAGGTATTGACAGACGGATACATAGAGGAGCTGTTTCATATCCCAAGGGGACAGTTTCGGGAGATATATCAATGAAAAAAAAGCAGCACAAAACAAAATATCTGATGGTTCAGGGAACCATGTCCAGTGCCGGTAAAAGCCTGCTGGTGGCCGGTCTTTGCCGGATTTTTCATCAGGATGGATACAGGGTGGCTCCCTTTAAGTCCCAGAATATGGCGTTAAATTCCTATATTACAGAGGATGGCCTTGAAATGGGAAGAGCCCAGGTGATGCAGGCAGAGGCCGCAGGCATCAGCCCCTGTGTCTATATGAATCCCATTCTTCTAAAGCCAACGGATCACTACGGCTCTCAGGTGATCGTAAACGGAAGGGTCCTTGGGAACATGCCGGCCAAGGAGTATTTTGCCTATAAAAAGAAGCTTTGGCCGGATATTTGTAATGCCCTTTCCAGGTTGGAAGCAGAGTATGACATTATCGTGATGGAAGGGGCAGGTTCTCCTGCGGAGATTAACCTTAAGGAACATGATATTGTGAATATGGGCATGGCAAAACAGGTGGATGCCCCTGTCCTTCTGGTGGGAGATATCGACCGGGGGGGAGTCTTTGCCCAGCTGTATGGAACCATCGCTTTATTAGAACAGGAGGAGAGGGATCGGATCCGGGGACTTGTCATCAATAAGTTCCGGGGGGATAAGACCATATTGGATCCTGGAATTGCAATGTTAGAAGAGAGGTGCCACATTCCTGTGACAGGAGTTGTTCCCTACATGGACCTTATGGTAGATGATGAGGATTCTCTTTCTCCCCGCTTTTTAAGGCGAAAACGGGGACTTGTGAATGTTATGGTGATCCGCCTTCCTCATATTGCAAACTTTACGGACTTTTCTTCCCTAGAGCAGGTGGAGGGGTTGGAGATCCTCTATACCACAGATCCTAGGGAGCTGTCAGAGGCAGACCTTGTGATCCTTCCGGGAAGTAAGAATACCATGGCTGACATGGAATGGCTCAGGACCTATGGAATGGACCGGGCCATTCATGCCTTTGCAGATACAGGTAAGCCTTTGATGGGCATCTGTGGGGGCTACCAGATGTTAGGAGAAGTGATAAGAGACCCTGCAGGGGTGGAGTCATTAGGAGAGACCCGTGGGCTTGGACTTCTTCCTGTGGAGACGGTCCTTGCAGAAGTAAAACAAAGAAGACAGAGCCGGGGCATTTTTACCGTAAAAGAGGGACCCCTTAAGTCCCTTGATCTGGTGGAATACGAAGGTTATGAGATCCACATGGGACAGACCCTGCCTCTGGTAGAAGATCTTACGGAGTTTACCTCCCGGGGAAGCGGATATTATAGAGAAAACATTTACGGAACCTACATCCACGGTCTCTTCGATCAGGCCAGGATCCTTCGTCTGCTCTCCCTGTCTTTGGCAGAAGAGAAGGGGATTACCCTTCCGGACAAAGAGGTGGTAGACCAGGGGCGGTTAAAAGAGCAGGAATATGACAAACTGGCACAGACACTGCGGGAGCATATGGATCTGGAACAGATCTATAAGATGATGGGAATAAACAGATATGAAGATAGAGAAGATCAAACCATCGGAGATTGAGCAAAGAAGCTTTGCAATCATCACAGAAGAACTGAAGGAGCAGGGGATCACCCTGGAGGAAGATAAGGCCTTTTTGATCAAACGCTGTATTCATACCACTGCAGATTTTGATTATGCCAGGACCATGGCCTTTTCTCATCAGGCAATCCCTCAAATGGCAGAGCTGATCCGCCAGGGAGCCCACATTGTAACGGATACCAATATGGCTCTTTCCGGTATCAACAAGAGAATCTTAGGGGAATACGGAGGAGAGGTTCATTGCTTTATGGCAGATCCTGAGGTGGCAGATGAGGCAAAAAGCCGGGGCGTCACAAGGGCATCCGTTTCAATGGAGTATGCTGCAAGGCTTCCCCATAAGGTGATCTTTGCAGTGGGAAATGCACCTACGGCCCTGATCCGGCTTCGGGAGATGATCGATGCCGGGGAATTTATTCCGGACTTTGTAATCGCTGTCCCGGTGGGCTTTGTCAATGTGATCAGCGGCAAGGAAGGAATCATGGAGACCCGGGTTCCCTATATTGTAAACACCGGTCGTAAGGGGGGCAGCAATGTGGCGGCTGCCATCTGTAACGCGGTCCTCTATGAGATGAAGAAGGGAAATCTGTAATGGAATATCATTTCACCACAGGGAGCTGCGCTGCCGCTGCCGCAAAAGCAGCCGCCTATATGCTGTTATCCGGCAGAAGAAAAGATAAGATCGTTATCGAGACCCCCAAAAAGATTCCCTTTCATGCCACGATTTTAGACATTCAGATGACAGCTGAAAGGGTCAGCTGCGGTGTTAAAAAGGACGGGGGAGAGGATCCGGATGTGACCACAGGCTCCATCGTCTATGCCACAGTTTCCTACGGTGACAGGCAGGAGGAAGTGTTGCCGGGGCAACACCTTGTTCTGATTGACGGAGGAGAGGGAATCGGTCGTGTAACAAAGGCAGGGCTGGATCAGCCGGTGGGAAATGCCGCCATCAACTCCGTTCCAAGGCAGATGATCGAAGGGGAAGTTGCCCAGGTCATGAAGTTTTTTGACTGCCCTTTCCCCTTACAGGTGATTCTCTCTGTTCCCGGGGGAGAGGAGATCGCCAGGAAGACCTTTAATCCAAGACTTGGAATCGAAGGGGGGATTTCCATCCTGGGGACCTCCGGTCTGGTGGAGCCTATGAGCGTACAGGCTCTTTTGGATACCATCCGGGTGGAACTTCATCAGAAACGGGTCCTGGGGAAGGATGCCATAGCTGTTGCGCCGGGAAACTACGGCCTTGATTTTATGAAAAACACCTATGACTTTGATCTGGATCAGGCGGTGAAATGTTCCAACTACATCGGAGCCACCCTG
>CADCQT010000109.1 GCA_902803645.1 uncultured Lachnospiraceae bacterium
GGTTAATTACAGAAGCAGCAAAGAGGAGGAAGGAGGATGGTCTCTATGAAAAGTAGAAAAACGTTAGGGGCGCTCCTTCGTGGCAGAAAGGGGGTATTCTCCCTTTGTCTTGGCCTGACGCTCCTCCTGGGAACGGCAGGATCTATGACCGCTTGCGGTCTTCAGGGTGGATCCTCCAGAAAGGAGACCCTATCGGATGATCCCTCCCTTGTTCTTCGCATTGCCAACTGTGAGGAATACATCGATTTGGGAGACTGGGGAGCAGATGAGACCATAACCCTAGAGGACGGCACCAAGATCCGAGGCGTAGATTCCATGGTGAAGGATTTTGAAGAATGGTACCGGGAGGTGTACGGACAGAAGGTGAAGGTGGAGTATTCCACCTATGGAACCAATGAGGACCTTTACAATCAGATGACACTGGGGAACACCTTTGACCTGGTATGTCCCTCGGAGTACATGATCATGAAGCTGATGATGGAGAAGAGACTTCTGCCTCTGTCTAAGCGCTTTCGGGAGGATACCAAGTATCACTACTATACCAAGGGGCTTTCTCCCTATATCCGGGATCGGCTCAATACCCTTTCCATGAAGGGAGAGCCGGTTTCCAAGTATGCCGCCGGTTATATGTGGGGAACCCTTGGAATTGTGTATAACCCGGCTGTTGTAAAGGATAAGGATGCGAAGACCTGGAATCTTTTTACCAACCGGAAGTATCAGAAGAGGATCACCATCAAGGACAGTGTCCGGGATTCCTACTTTGGAGCTCTTGGAATCTATAACCAAAAGAAACTGCAGGATCTGGCAGAGGAAGAGCTGCCGGAGGAGGCCTACGGAAAAGAACTGGATCAGATCATGAACGACACCGGGGATAAGACGGTGGATCAGGTCGAGAACATCCTGACGGATATGAGAGAGAATGCCTATGCCATGGAAACGGATGCAGGCAAACAGGACCTGGTGACAGGTAAGACCGGGGCCTGCATGCAGTGGTCCGGAGATGCGGTCTTCTCCATGGATCAGGCGGACGAAGACGGGGTGGAACTTGCCTACTCCGTTCCCGAGGGAGCATCGAATCTGTGGTTTGACGGATGGGTCATGATGAAGGATGGTATCCGTCAGGATCCCAGGAAGCAACAGGCGGCGGAAGCCTTTATCGACTTTATCTCTCGTCCGGATAATGTGGTCCGGAATATGTACTACATCGGTTATACCTCCTGTATCAGCGGAGGAGAGGATCCGACGGTCTACGATTATCTGAAGTATAATTACGGGGCAGAAGATGATGAGAAGGACACCATGGATTATGATGTGAGCTACTTCTTTACGTCAAAAGAGGATGACGGCCGTTATACCTTCCAGGTTCCATCGGAGCAGAAGAAGCGGCAGCTCTATGCCCAGTATCCCCCCAAGGAGGTATTAAAGCGCTGCGTGGTAATGAAATGCTTTGGGCAGGAGGCAAACCAACGGATCAGTCGTATGTGGACCAATGTAAGGTGCTACCGGTTCCCCTGGGAAAAATAGAATAAGAGGATAAAGATAAATAGGGCGCAATCCCTGTACCTATCGGTATCTCCGTCGAAGCCTTGTGGCTCGATGACTCGCTGAGCAGGTTACAAAAGCCGCCAAAGGACGGCCGCTAAGTAACGCTTGCTCGTAACGAATCGGAGATACAGGGTACGGGATTGCGCCCGTTTCATGTGTATAGGAATTTTGTTCTTATAGTTCTACGATGGTGACACCGGAGTCTCCCTCGCCGTAGGCACCTAAGTGGAAACCACGAAGATCCTTCTGTCGACGAAGGTAATCGTGGACCGCCTTACGGAGGATCCCGGAGCCCTTACCATGAACGATACGGACCTCCTCTAAGTGGGTTAGACGTGCATCGTCGATAAACTTATCCACAGCGGCAACCGCCTCATCTGCTGTCATTCCCAGGAGCATCAGCTCGGTTGACATGGTGCGGGATTTGTTCAGAGATCCCTTGTGGACGGTGGCCTTTTTCTTAAGGTATTTGTTGGTGGGCTTTGCATCTCCGATGACTGCTATATCCCGGAGGTTTACCTTGGTCTGCATAATACCCATCTGCACCGTCAGATTGCCCTTGGCATCCGGCAGGGTGTGGACGGTACCTTTGACGTTCATGGAAAGCACCATAACGTCGTCACCGATGCGAAGCTTCTTGGAATCCACATTACCGCCGGCAGCCTGGCGCTTGCTGGTGTTTTTCGCTTTGACAGCAGCCTTGCTTCTGGCATCCTTAAGCTCTTCCCCAATGGCAGAACGCTGACGTTCCATCTCTGCCATATCCGGGGTGCCGGTTCCGTATTTGTTGAAGTTGCGGATGACGGTGTCTGCCTTTTCCTTGGCGCGGGCAAGGATCTGGGCTGCCTCCTCATTGGCCTTGGCGATGATGGCATCCCGTCGGTCGTTTAGGTTATCCTTCTGACTCTCAGCCTGACGGCGGAAGGTCTCGGCCTTGGCACGTTCTCTCTCGGCCTTTTCCTTATCCCGCTCCAAAGCGATCTTACGCTCCTCAAGGGAGACCATAAGATCCTCAAAGCTCTGGTCGTTCTCATCCAGCCTTCCCTGGGCTTCTGCGATGAGATCCTCAGACAGGCCAAGCTTCTTACTGATGGCAAAGGCATTGGACTTACCCGGTATACCGATGAGAAGACGGTAGGTGGGACTTAAGGTCTCCAGGGAGAACTCACAGCAGGCATTCTCCACTCCGGGAGTGGTGAGGGCATAGACCTTAAGCTCCGGATAGTGGGTGGTGGCCATGGTACGGATACCGGTCTTATGGAGCCGGTCCAGGATGGAAGTGGCAAGGGCTGCTCCCTCGCTTGGATCGGTACCGGCGCATAACTCATCGAAAAGCACCAATGCAGTCCGCTCTGCCTTCGCCGGAGAATGGACCTGCTTTAAGATGGAGACGATATTGGTCATATGGGAGGAGAAGGTGGACAGGGACTGTTCAATGCTCTGTTCATCTCCGATATCCGCATAGACATCCTGGAAGACAGCCACCTGACTGCGGTCTGCAGCAGGAATATGAAGGCCGGCCTGGGCCATCAGAGTCAGAAGACCGACGGTCTTAAGGGAGACGGTCTTACCACCGGTGTTAGGGCCGGTCACCACCAGAAGGTCGAAGTCCTCACCGAGACGAATATCGATGGGAACCACCTTCTTGGGATCCAGGAGCGGGTGGCGGGCCTTCTTCAGATGGATACATCCCTTGGTATTCAGCACCGGCTCCATGGCGTTCATCTCCTGGGCAAGCTGTCCCTTTGCAAAAATAAAATCCAGTTCAGCAAGGATCTTAAAGTCGGAGATGATAATGGAGATCACCTCATAGACCTGAGCTGAAAGATCCGCAAGGACCTTCTCGATCTCCTTCTGTTCTGTCAGTTCCAGTTCACGGAGCTCATTGTTCATATTTACAACGGACATGGGCTCGATGAACAGGGTGGAACCACTGCCGGACTGGTCATGGACCATACCGGGAACCTGTGACTTGCAGTCTGCCTTCACAGGAAGACAATACCGGCCGTCCCGCATGGTGATGACGGTGTCCTGAAGGCAATCCCGTACGGAGGCGGAGTTCAAAAGAGAGGTCATCTGGGAGCGGATCCGATCGTTCATGGAAGCCATCTGCCTCCGGCAGTTCTTAAGGCCTGAGGAGGCATCATCTGCGATCTGATCCTCTGAGATGATACAGTGGTCGATGAGATGACGGAGGCTGTCCAAAGGATCCAGGTCTGTAAAATAATGACTGAGGGAGTCCCCGGGAGTATCGCTTCTGGCCGGGGATCCGTACTTTTTGGCACGGCTGGCCACTGCTAAAAGAGAGACGATGGATAAAAGCTCCCCTGCATTCAGGGAACTTCCAATCTCGAGGCGCTTGCCAAAGATCCCCGGGTCATGGATGCCGGAAAAGGAAATGCTTCCCTCACGGAAAATACGGGAGAGGGCATCAGCAGTCTCCCTTTGCCGGTCACGGATCTTATCCAGATCAGCGGTGGGCTTTAACATACGGGCATAATCCCGCCCCTTATCGGAGGTGGCATGACCCATCAGTTTTTCAATTACCTTATCAAATTCTAATGTGTGTAATACTTTTTTATTCATAATCGGTATTGTACCATGAAAAACCATTTGGCAACAGAGGCTTTTACTTGAAAGCAAGCCACTTTATATTTATAATAAACTGATAAGGCCTGTATTGTTTAGATATATCTAAGACAGGCAAATCAGGTCTCGTGGGGACGGGATAACAAGGAGATATGAAGGTTTAGAACGGAGCAGCTATGCATTTCATTAATACCCTTAGCGAGGGGCAGCAAATCAAAGAGATCTATCTGGTGAAGAAAGTGTCACAGGCACAGACGAAGGCCGGCAAGCCTTATCTGAATGTTACCTTGCAGGATAAGACCGGTACCATTGACTGCAAGGTCTGGGATCCCTCTTCTCCGGGAATCGAGGAGTTTGACGTTTTAGATTATATCAGTATCTGTGGAGATGTCAGCGTCTATAACGGATCCTATCAGATGAGTATTCGTCAGGCCCGTAAGGCGGCAGAAGGTGAGTATACACCGGCGGACTATCTGCCCTGTTCCGAGCGGGATCCGGAGGAGATGTATACGGAGTTGCTTCGCCTGATCCATTCGGTCAAGGCAGAATATATGAGGAAGCTTCTTCTTTCCTTCTTCGATGATGAGGAGTTTAAGCGTCAGTTCTGTTTTCACTCTGCGGCGAAGAGCGTGCACCATGGATTTATCGGTGGTCTGTTAGAGCATACACTGTCTGTGGCCAAGGTATGTAATTTCTATGCGAAGCATTACCCCTTCCTGGACCGTGATCTGCTGTTGACAGCAGCGATCTGTCACGATATCGGTAAGCTGGATGAGCTTTCCGCTTATCCTAGTAATGATTACACCGATCAGGGTCAGCTCATCGGCCATATCGTGATCGGAGCCGGAATGGTTCGGGATAAGATCAAGGAGATTCCAGAATTTCCGGAGGTGAAGCAGAAGGAACTGCTGCACTGTATTCTGGCTCATCACGGAGAGTTAGAGTTCGGTTCACCTAAGAAGCCGGCCATCTGTGAGGCAATGGCGCTTTCCTTTGCAGACAATGTGGATGCCAAGATGGAGACCATGAAGGAATCCATCTACAACAGTCAGAACCAGAGTCTGGCATGGAAGGGTTACAACCGGTTTTTGGAGACGAATATTCGTCCCACAGCACCAAACGAAGGATAACAGAAGGGGGCACGATGGTGTCCTCTTTTTTCATCTCAGTCGGGGGCGACTGAGAGAAACGCTCCGAAGGGATGCGCAGGAATTTGCATAGGAACTTTGTCAGCTCGCTGAAGCAAATTTCGTGCCAGGTCTTTGGGGGTGAGACTTGAATCTAGATATAAGGATATTGTATGAAAAAAAACGATCAGATTACATTGGAAATCACAGGCCTTGGCAAAGACGGAGAGGGTGTGGGACGATATGAAGGCATGGCCTTTTTCGTTCCCGGAGCTCTGCCGGGAGATACCATCACAGCCGGTATCACCAAACTGAAAAAGACCTACGGTTATGCCCGGATCATAGAGATCCTTACTCCCTCCGTGGACAGGGTGACGCCGCCCTGTCCGGTGGCATCTCAGTGCGGAGGCTGTCAGATTATGAATCTGTCCTACCCCGCCCAGCTGGCGATGAAGCAGGAGCTGGTAAGAGATGATCTGATCCGTCTGGGGGGCTTTGACCAAAGCTTTGTGGAAGGTATTATGGAGCCTATCATTGGAATGACAGATCCCTATCACTACCGCAACAAAGCTCAGTACCCGGTGGGGCTTCATAAGAACGGGAA
>CADCQT010000110.1 GCA_902803645.1 uncultured Lachnospiraceae bacterium
CCTCTTCCAGATGAGTCTTTTGGAAAATATCCGTCTGGGGAATCCAAAGGCAACGGATCAGGAAATAATAGAGGCGGCAAGAAAGGCACAGTGTCAGGAATTTTTGGACAGGCTGGAGAATGGAATCTATTCCATGGCGGGAGATTCCGGTAAGATGCTTTCCGGTGGTGAACGACAGAGAATCGCTCTGGCCAGAGCCATCCTAAAGGATGCACCGATCATTGTGCTGGATGAGGCAACCGCCTTTATGGATCCTGAGAATGAAGAGAAGATGAATGCTGCCATTGCGGAGTTGATCCATGAGAAGACGGTCATCGTTATTGCCCATAGGCTCTATTCCATCAAGAATGCGGATAAGATCATTGTTATGGATCAGGGAAAAGTTATTGCTGAGGGAACCCATGACAAGCTGTTACGGTTCTGTGAAAAATACAGAAGTCTCTGGGAAATTTCGGAGGGAACCAGAACCTGGTCAGCTGCCGGTGGTGATCACGAGCAGAAGAAAGTAAGGGAGGCATAACACATGTTTCGATCTATTAGAAGAATTATTGGAATTTCCGGGAAATACAAGAGCAGGATCCTGACTGCCTTTATCTTTTCCTTTTTAAAATCCGTGCTACAGAATGGGGCATTGATTTTAACAATATTTATGGTGGATGATTTTCTGGAAAAACGCCTAACGAAAGGATCCTTCTTAGAGTACGGTCTACTGCTGTTAGGAGCTGTGTTACTACAGGCTCTTTGCATCCACATTTCAGACCGTCTGCAGTCGGCGGCAGGATTTATGCTTATGGCAGACCTTCGTGTAAAGCTGGGAGAACATTTGAGAAAGCTTCCCATGGGATATTTTACCAGTGGAAATATCGGTAAGATCAGTTCGGTTCTGTCCACCGATATGGTGTTCATTGAGGAAAATTCCATGATGACATTGGCTGATACCATCAGTTTTTATTTTTCTCAGATGATCTTCATTGTCTGTATGTTCTTCTTTAATCCGATTTTAGGTGGCATTTCCCTTGGGGTTTCCCTTGTCATGCTACTGGTGGGAGAGGGGAAGTACAGAAACGGTATTGCATTATCTAAAACGAGACAGGAGCAGAGTGAATATCTGACCAAGGCGGTATTAGATTATGTGGAGGGTATCGGTATTACCAAGACGTATAACCTTCTGGGTGAAAAATCCAAAGAGCTTACCGCCAACTTTGATCGTTCCTGCCAGGAGAGTCTTCGTTTTGAGAAAAAGCAGGTTCCCTGGGGAATCGCGATCCATTTCCTGTTTGAATGCGGAACTGCCCTTGTGGGACTGGCAGCTATTATTCTATACCTGAATGGAACGATTCCGGTTACAGCTTTTCTGGGGATGTCGCTGTTTCTTTTGAATATTTTTGTGCCATTGAAGATCAACTACATGGATGCAGAAAAGCTGACCATTATGGATCAGGCCATTGATCGTATGGAAGAGATCCTATCTGTGGAGGAACTGCAGGATCAGGGAGATCCGGATGCAACTTCTATCAACGGATTTGCTCCTGCAGTGGAGTTTAAGAACGTACACTTTTCTTATGATAAGAAGGAGATCATCCGTAACGTCTCTTTCAAGGTTATGAAGGGGGAGACCTTCGCCCTGGTGGGTCCCTCCGGAAGCGGTAAGTCTACCCTGATGAATCTGCTGGCAAGATTCTGGGATATTCAGGAGGGAACGATTCTGATCAATGGCAAGGATATCAGGAAGATCGCCCTTTCTGCACTTCTGGAACAGATCAGTATGGTGTTCCAGAATGTATATCTTTTTAAGGACACGATCTATAACAATATCGCCATGGGTCGTCCGGATGCAACCGAGGAAGAGGTCATTGCGGCTGCCAAAAAAGCCCGCTGTTATGATTTTATCATGTCTTTGCCGGAAGGTTTCCAGACGGTTGTAGGAGAAGGTGGTGCTTCCCTCTCCGGAGGTGAAAAGCAAAGAATCTCCATTGCCCGCTGTATCTTAAAGGATGCACCGATCGTTATTTTGGATGAGGCTACCGCCAGTGTGGATGCGGATAACGAGGCGGCCATCCAGCAGGCCCTCAGTGAACTGTGTAAGGGTAAGACCCTGCTGATCATTGCCCACAGACTCAATACCATTCAGGATGCGGATTGCATTCTGGTTGTTAACAATGGTAAAATCGTAGAGCGTGGTAAACATAATGAGTTAATGCGCAACAAGGGAATATACAGGAAATTTGTTCAGATTAAGGAATCCGACACCGGTTGGTTTCGAAGAAAGATAGGATAATGGCAAACAGAGATACCAGCATCGATCCAAGATTATTGGAGAGTGCAAGGTTACATTTTAAAGAAAAGGGTTTCCTGCAGGCGCAGCTGTCTGCGATCTGCAAGGATGCCGGCGTGACGACCGGAGCTGTCTACAAGCGATATAAGGGGAAGGAAGAGCTCTTCGAAGCCGTTATCAAGGATACGGTCTTTTCCATGCGTTCCATTCTGGAAGAAGGGAAGAAAAACGATCCTTCCCTTCTTACCGACCAGCAGTTGGTGGAAGTCTGGACCAATACCGAAGAAAATACCAGACTCTGGTACCTGCGGCTGATGGAGATCCGGGACGGTCTGGAACTGCTCCTGAAATGTGCGGATGGGACAAAATACAGTCATTTTCATGACGAATGGCTGGAAGAGATGTCGGACATCGACTATGCCTATCTGCAGGAACTTCAGAAGAGGGGGCTGGCGGATCCATCCGTCACCAGATTAGAACTTCATGTTATCGTCTCTGCCATGTGGCAGCTCTATACAGAGCCGATCCTGCACGGAATGACAGACGAAGAGCTGGCCCATCACTGTAAGGTTGTAGGGAAGCTCTTCAATTGGTCGGAAGCCATTGGTCTAAAATAATATAAGGCGTCTCGTTTAGTCTGATATGTACCCTCTTTACTGGACAATGTAAAGTTCAGTAAGGAGGGTTATTTTTATGCGCTACAGTTTCCGTCTGTGCATTACACATACGAAAAAGCTTTCCGATTCCAAACATCGAAAAAAATGAAGAAATCGCATTGAAAAGTTCCTGTCCATCGTTGTCCTGTGGTAGAATTGAATTTGGCATAGATCTGCTCCTTTGTTTGGTTGTTTCTAGTCAATTCAATTATACCAAAGGATCTGGCATCTATGCCTTTTCTATTGCCTTTATTATTGAGTTTTCAAGGTTCAACACACCTTTGCGGTGTGGGAAGTTTTAGTTAACAATTAAACAAGGAGACTGTGGTTGGAGCCTTTCTAAAACCATCAAGTGGTAGGAGCTGTAAACCAATCCACAGCATCTTTAACAGCATACCCGATACCTATAGAAAAGGTAAAGAATGGGTATGACTATATAATACGAGGAGATACAGAGATGAGCGACATGAAGAGTGAACTGCTGAAGAAGATTGAGGACCGCACCCTGATCGCAGGTGTTGTGGGACTCGGATACGTGGGACTTCCCCTGGCCGTTGAGAAGGCGAAGGCAGGCTTTACCACCATCGGCTTTGACGTGCAGAGCGCCAAGGTGGACATGGTAAATGCAGGCCACAACTATATCGGGGATGTGGTGGATTCGGATCTGGAGAAGCTGGTGAAGGAAGGGAAGCTTCGTGCGACCTCGGATTTCTCCTTCATTAAGGACGTGGACTTTATTGCCATCTGTGTACCGACCCCGCTGGACAGCCATCAGGAGCCGGACATCAGCTATGTCAGGGATTCAACCATCGCGATTTCTAAGTTCCTGAAGAAGGGAACCATGGTGGTTCTGGAATCCACCACCTACCCGGGAACCACGGAAGAGCTGATCAAGCCCCTTCTGGAGGAAGGCAGCGGACTCACCTGCGGAGAGGATTTCTATCTCGGCTTCTCTCCGGAACGTGTGGATCCGGGCAATCTGATCTATA
>CADCQT010000111.1 GCA_902803645.1 uncultured Lachnospiraceae bacterium
ATCGGATCCTGTACTAATTCACAAACATAAAAAGGTGTGGCGGTACCACCGTCACACCCCTGCTTGCTTTACCTAATCGTCAGGTACTGGGTCTGTTGCTCAATCTTCTTCGTCTCCTCTTTCGGAATCGTAAGATTCAAAACACCGTTCTTAAACTCTGCCTTGATATCCTCCTGCTTTACCGAATCTCCCACATAGAAACTCCGTGTCATAGATCCAACATAACGCTCCCTGCGCAGATATTTCTTATCCTCGTTCTTATCTTCCTTATTCAGCGCTTTCTCCGTAGAAATGGTCAGATAGCCGTTCACAAGGGATGCTTTGATCTCATCCTTACGAAAACCAGGGAGATCCACAGCCACCTCATAGTTACCATCCTTCTCGCGAACATCTGTCTTCATAAGGTTCTTCGCATGCTTACCATACAGTGTCTTATCAACGTCCGGAAGCATCGGCATCCGAAAATTGAACCAACTGTCATGGAACATATCCTCATCCAATAGATCTTCTCCAAAAATACTAGGCATTAACATAAGTCATTCCTCCAATCTTTGGCAGGGTCAACGAACTCTGCAAACCTTGTATCCTTTGAACAATTATGTTATACCACCATTATTAGCACTCGTCAATAGCGAGTGCTAATAAATTTATTTTTCATGAGACAAATGGTGTATATATCTCCTGCCGGCCTTCAGAAGACACAACAATCTGTACGTTCCTGTTCTTATTGCCTTTCTGATCGATCTGCATCCATATCCGATTACCGCTTCCATCAATGTATACATCGGAATAGGAACTCTTCTGCTCTTCATCAATTTTCGGCTGATATAAGTCTGTATATTGTTCTCCAACAGTTCGTTCTACCGTTCCCTTCTTTACATCAATCACAGCATAGCAATCCTGATCCGGAAGAGATGCATAGGACAAGTACATCTTTGTACCATCTGTATTCACATTCAGAACATATGCCTCATCACCCTCTAACGCTGAGAAACCGATCTTTCGGATATCACACATCCATCGGATCCTTCGATCCTCAAAGCTATATGCGTAAATATACCTGGCATCATTCAGAATCACCAGTTTTTCATCCACGTATGCCATGGAAGGAATTGCAATTCCGATCTCTGTATCTCCGATCTTCTTTATCTCTTCATCTGTTGGCTCTACAATCTTAAAATTTTTATCGTTTTTCTGCTGATCCTTGAACTTTTGGTAGACTTCCTTTTCCACCTCGCTCATATTGTTCGTCTTATTCTCTAACAGCTTGGCTGGGTTTGTTTTAACAGAAGCCTTCTTCTCTTCCGTCTTACCACATCCTGCTATGCTAATAATGAACATACAGCTTAACAGAAACATCACTATTTTTTTCTTCAAACTCCGTATTTGGACTCCAAGAATAATTCCATTTATCATCTTTTCTTTCACTTCTGGTCTCCTCCCCGCTATTCTTCAATAGCACCATTTTTGAAATAAAAACAACGAACTCTCTTTTCTGTTACTTCCCCCTCGTAACAACACTTGAGTGATAATCGAGTTTTCAAAGTCTAAGGCATCTCCATGATAATCTCTCTCGCATCCTCTTCTGCGACAGGACGGGCATATTCTCCCGGAACATGCTCATCAATGGCTCCGATCCCCTTCTGAAGAACAAAACGAAGATGACCATCCCTGACCTTCTTATCGGTGTAAAGCTTCTTCACCAGCTCCTCCCTGTCGATATAGGAAGGAATTGCTGTGGATAAGCCAGCCTTCTCATAGAGGGCAATGACACGATCCGCCTCATCCTGTGTCATAGTTCCAAACTTCGTAGCCAGACGAACCTCTGCCGCCATTCCGATGGCAAGGGCTTCACCGTGCAACAGTCGGTAATCACTGACGGTTTCAATAGCACGTCCAACCGTATGGCCGAGATTTAAAATCTCCCGAAGGCCACTCTCGCGCTCGTCCTTCATAACAACCTTATATTTGATGCTACAGTTCTTCTCAGCAATATACTCACAGCTTGCTGCATCTCCGGACAGAATATCCTCCATATGCGATTCTAAATACTCAAACATTTCAAAATCGCCAAGGCAGGCATGCTTAATGGTCTCTGCCATTCCACTGGACAACTGCCTCTTATCCAGGGTCTCCCAGGTAGCAAGATCGATGTAGACCTTCTTCGGCTGATTAAACAGGCCAATCAGATTGGTGGCCAGCTTCGTATCAACGGCTGTCTTCCCTCCTACAGAGGCATCTGCAGCCGAAAGCAGAGTCGTAGAATAATTCAGAAAGGGAACTCCTCTTCCATAGGTTCCTGCGAGAAATCCTCCCAGATCAGAGACCACACCGCCTCCCACATTGATCACACAGCAGTCTCTTCGAAAACCAGCCTCCAGCATGGCATCCTCAATACAGGCCTTTACTTCCCTTGTCTTACTCTTCTCTCCCTCCGGAATAACAAAGGATGAAACCGTATAGCCCTCCTGGCGCAGTTTCTCACAGATGGGCTCTGCATACAGATCATTTACAATACTGTCGGTGATGACTGCAAATCTCCTGATCTTCCCCACCAGCCCACTTTTAATGTCTTGGATCATAGTATCCTCAAGGTGACGACCGATTTCAATATCATAGCTGTCGTCCACTACCTTTTTCAGTTCCAGATTGATTATACTCATATCTTCTTCTCCCACTGTCTACATTCACATGTCGCATGTATCATACCACAACACTTTAACTTCTTAAAGTCTTTTCTATCTACATCCATTCGACCTGTTTTCCAAAAACATTGTACTTATTTAAAAACAACTGTAACATTTTTTCTTCAAATCCGTCTATATAAGTGAAGGCACTTTTTTACACGAGGAGTATGCGTATGTTTCATATACAAAAATGTGGATCTGCCGGCTCCCAGTTTCGAAGGTGATAAAACAATGAATACCATACGACAAAAACACATCCGAAGATTGTTTTACAAAAATGCGGCCGTGGCAACCCTTCTTCTGATCCTAATCACCGGCAGTCTGACTCTAGCCGGAAGCACAACTAAAAAGCAACAGGAAAGCCATCAGATCTCAAAAGATTTCAAGTTGCAGTACGGGAAATATTCCTACTACTGGACCATGGATGCTTTAGACGATAAATCTTTATCTACTTATTGGGATGGAGATAGAAGCGGCATTCTCTACCACAAAATGCAACAGTTAGTAGAAGACCTAAAATCAGACCAGAATTTTGATTTTTATTCCTGCGATACCCAGCCTCTACTCCTGTATCAGAAAACAAAAAAAATCTTTCTCGATGGATATGAAAACGGGGACATCCAGTCTTCTCAATGGATAAAGCACGGCCATCCCTATAGTGAGGTAAAAGCTCTGATGGTCAGTTCCAAGTTCTTTAACTGCAATCATATTCGCATTACCAAAGGAAAGGGGTTTATGCCTTCTGATTATCGGTATAAAACAGGTGCAACGATCCCCATTCTTCTGGGGAACGCCTATAGAACACAATATCAAATAGGAGATACTTTCAAGGGGCATTACCTATTTAAAACTTTCACCTTTAAGGTCATTGGCTTCCTACAGAAGCGGTCTTTTTATTTAGCTTCTGATAATGAATTCAAATCCGTCGAACGCTATATTATCCTACCTGCATGGAAGATCCGGCAGAAGAGCTTCTTTGCCCGTGTTGTAACCCAAAATGAACTAAACGGTAATATAAGAACCCGGCTCACTGTTGGTTCTCTACAAAACACTGTCGATTCCATCGTATCCCGCTACAACCGTTACTGGAGCGTTGGTGTTCATGACCAGCAGCACAGTAGTTGGGAATCCGTCACCGATAAATACATCCGCATGACCGGACAGGTAACAAAACAGTATAACCTACTGGTATTCCTCGTCACGATTTTCACCTCTGTATCCTTCTTCCTGTGTATCATCGGAATTTTACGCAGAAACCGATACCATTTCAGTATCGAATATCTCTGCGGCGGATCTCGCCATGATATATGGCTGGAGTGTATGGGCTTTACAGGAATACTGCTTCTTACAGGGGATCTTTTGAGCAGCGGTATCCTGTTCTTATCCGGCTACCGAATCCAAAACCTCCTATCGGTACAGCTACTAACGGTCGTCCTATTTATTCTGTTTACGGCAGGCTGTTACTTTTACATTCAGAAAATGAATCTGACAGAAATCATCGGAGGAAATGAATAATGAAAAAACTGATAACCACCCTTCTATTTCTTGCACAATGCCTTCTTCCCCTCATCTGTCTGCTGGTTCTCCATCACTTCTCCCTAAGCCGGACCATCCAGCAGATGGAAAGCGGAACCTTCGGCCAAACAGATGCCCAGGTCTATCTATCCAAAAATTCGCCGCAGGTTCACCAGAACCTGTGGCACACCCTATCCAATAAGCAAACTGACCTGGCTGTTTACCTGGATGATACAACATCCGCAGAACACACCATCCGCTACATGATGTACACCGGCGATTACGTCACACTTCCGATGCAGGACGGACGATTCTTTACAACGGAGGATTTCAAAGAAAACCATCCGGTTGCCGTGGTAGGCAAGAAAATCAAAGGCATCTATAGCAGAGATGGCAAGAAGTATCTTAACGTAAAGGGTTACACGTATCGGGTGATCGGAACCGTAGGTTACGAGGATGACAGTGACTTCGATCACTATATTTTTATCAATCTTCTGGATTGCAAAAATACCGATCTACAGGTCTATACCTTCGATTTTTTCTCTAAGAAAAAATCCGGGATCCTACAGGATTGCAAAAAGCATTTAAAAAAAGAAAACTGTAAAATGGAACTAATGGTAAAAGAAGAGAACTTTCAAGAAACCCTTGCAGTCTCCCCCCTTACCACCGGATTTCTTGTTACTTTGATCTTATGCGGATTCCTATGTATCCTTCTTCTTACTAGCCAGTGGATCGGTATTATGCGAAAAGATATGGGAATCCGCCGCTTGCTGGGGGCAACCGGAAAGCAACTGACCCGGCGACTGATGGCAGTATATAGCAGTATGCTGGCAATGTCCCTTCTCGCCGGTAGCTTCTGTTGCCATTTCTATACAGCTGCCGATTTCAACCTGTATCTGAAAATCCACGGTCTTCTCGCTCTTGTAATGCTCTTCTATGCCTATGGCTTGAGTACAAGAGAGAGCCGGATTCCTATTACAGAAGTGATAAAACAATAAATACCTTACGTTGCAAACACATCAAATCAAACCTTACAGAAATCATCGGAGGAAATGAATCATGTTTATTACATTGGATCACATACAGGTCTCCTACAAGACAAAGGCAGGACACATCCATGCCCTGAAGGATATTTCCATGGAAATCAGAGAAGGAGAGTTCCTGACGATTATGGGTAAAAGCGGCTGTGGAAAATCCACTCTCCTGAATGTATTGGGAACGATCCTTCGTCCCACGGAAGGCCACTACCATTTCCAGGAAGAGGATATCCTGCATCTTAACGATGCCTCTCTTGCCGGCTTTCGTAATAAAAACATCGGTTTTATTGTGCAAAACTTCGCTCTTCTGCCGGATGAGACCGTCTATAAGAACGTTGCTCTTCCCCTCCACTATCAGAAGGTAGGAAGATCCACACGCCAGAAAAAAGTACGATCCATCCTGAAACAGATGGGACTGTTTTCCCAAAGACATAAGTACCCTTACGAACTGTCCGGGGGGCAGCAGCAAAGGGTTGCCATTGCCAGAGCCCTAGTAACAGAACCAAAACTCCTGCTGGCGGATGAGCCTACCGGAGCTTTGGATGAAGAGACGGGTACTGCCATTATGGAGATCCTTCGACAGATCAACGAAGAGGGTACCACCATCGTTATGGTAACTCATGATAAGGATTTTGCCGAATACGGAAGCCGCTGCCTCACAATGAAGGATGGGGATCTTGTGTCCTGACGGATCTCCTCCTTTGTTTTTTATAATTTTTAAATTTTACAGATGACCCGGAGAGAATTTGGTGTTACCATGGACGTATTATTTGTATACACAGGCATAGCATGCCTACCACCATAAGGAGAATTCATGGATCAGGAACTGCTTATTAATACAACACTTTTCGAGGGAATGACTCTGTCGGAGATTCGGGAGGCTCTGGGCTGTCTTTCCAGCTATCAGAAGAGTTTTCAGAAGGGGGAAGTGATCTTCGCCTCCGGCTCCGTTATTTCCTCCATGGGCCTGATCCTGGAGGGCTCTGTCATTGTGGAATGCAATGATATGTGGGGAAACCGTACGATCCTTACGCATTTCGAGAGGGGAAATTATTTTGCAGAGTCCTATGCCATGTACCCGAACGCCGTTGTTCCGGTTGACATTGTGGCAAATTCCGACTGTCAGATCCTCTTCCTGAAGATCCGGCACCTGACCCACTGCAGCACCTGTAATGACCACCATGTCATTCATCGGCTTACAGCGAACCTGCTGAAGATCTCTCTGCAGAAGAATATGGATCTTTCCACCCGTAGCTTTCATACCGCCTCCCACAATATGAGAGGCAAGATCTTAGCCTACCTGAACACCGTGTCTCTCCAGAGCCACAGCAAAAGCTTCGACATCCCCTTCGATCGACAGCAGCTGGCAGATTACCTGAACATCGACCGCACAGCTCTGTCCAAGGAACTGTCGAAGATGAAGAAGGACGGACTACTGGACTACTGGAAGAATCATTTCAAGCTGTATTGATCACGGCAGGATCTTCACCGGTTTAAAGTCCAGATAGTCCCCGGATACCAGATGGTAGATGATTCCCTGGTCCTCTCCACGGATGCTGTCCCCATAACGACTGGCACCGTGGCAATGGGAATACACCACCTGCTCTGCCCCATATTCGGCAGCAATCTTTGTAAAGGGACTTTCCTTCTCTAAGATATTGGTCGGCGGATAATGTAAAAACATAATGAACTTTTTATAACCGGCAGAAGCTGCCGAATCGAAGGATCTGCGCAGCCTTGTCATCTCCCGCTCCACCAGTTTCTCGGCATGAGCCTGCCGGTCCTCGTCCCAACCCATCAGATTCCCCCATGCATCATAGTAAAAGGGGCCTTCAAAGGTGTAACCCTTGGTTCCCACCAAGGCATAATCCTCATAGGCATAATAATTATCCTGAAGGAAAAAAAGCTCCGGATTGAACCGCTCATTCAATGCCCTTGTCTTTTTGGCATCCCAGAACATATCATGATTTCCCCGAAGTAGGATCTTCCTCCCCGGGAGATTCCGGATAAATTCCAGATCCAGCCGGCATTCCTCCAGATTCCTTCCCCAGGAATGATCCCCTGTGAGCACCAGAGTATCTTCGGAGCTTACCATCCGATTCACATACTTTTCGATCTTCTTTTCATGATGTCTCCAGACTTTACCAAAAACATCCATGGATTTATCCACCTGAAAGCTCAGGTGGAAATCCCCCATTGCGTATAATGCCATATCTTATCACCATTTCTTTTGCCTCGCGGGGCGAGACTTTATTCCACCGATGAGATGCACTTTAATACGCAGTCCCGTATGGATGCGCCCTTCTCATCTGCTGCCTTTTTGTTCTCTGCCACACTGTAAAAATAGAACTTGATCTTAGGTTCTGTTCCACTTGGACGAACTGCAAACCAGCTACCGTCTTCCAGATGATAGCGCAGCGCATTCTGAGGCGGGATGTCTTCATATCCATGGGTATAATCGATGATCTTTGCCACTTTGATTCCGGAGACCTCGGTGAAAGGCTTCTCCCGCAGGGCCGCCATCATCCGTTTGATCCTCTTGGCACCGGCGATCCCCTCCAGTACCAGATTCGGCTCAAGCTCACAGTAACAGCCATAGGTCTCATAGATCTCCTGCAATACATTCCACAGACTCTTCCCCTGTTTCTTATAGTAAGCCGCCGCCTCTGCCACCAGCATACCGGCCGAGATACCGTCCTTATCCCGGATATCCTCACAGGCCGCATAACCCACAGACTCCTCGTATCCAAAGAGATAGGTATATCCTTCCCTGTGAAGCCTTGGAATGATGCCACAGATATTCTTAAATCCGGTAAGTGTCTCGAACATCGTCACCCCATAGGCCGCCGCCATACGGGTGGAAAGATCCGAAGTCACGATGGACTTGGCCATAGCCCCCTTCTCAGGAAGGGTTCCGGCTGTCTTATGTCCTTCGAGAATATATTTCACCAGAAGATAACCGGTCTGGTTCCCGTTCAGAGGAACATAGTCTCCCTGATCTGTCCGAATCTCAATGGCAAAACGATCCGCATCCGGGTCTGTTGCCATCAAAAGCTCTGCCCCCATCTTCCTACCGTATGCTTCACTCAGGGCAAAAGCCTTCGGATCCTCCGGGTTTGGATATCCCACCGTAGTAAAATCCGGATCCGGGTCCGCCTGCTCCGGTACGATCTCCCAGTTGGTAAACCCCCGATCCGTCAGCATCCTGCGGAAAGGAAGAGAACCGCAACCATTCAGTGGGGTATAGACAATAGGAATATCCAGATCCAGTTCCTCTCCTCTGTGAATTGCCAGCTCCTCGATCCGGTCCAAATACAACCGGTCATACTCTTCTCCCAGCACCAGGATCTCCCCCGGCTTCTGCTCCGGATCCGGCGTAGCTGTCAGCGTGCGAATCCCTGTCCAGATGTCCACAGCCCGGATCTTCTCCGTCATGGCATCGGCGATCTGCGAACTGACCTGACATCCGTCCTCCCAGTATGCCTTGTAACCGTTATATTCCTTTGGATTATGGGAGGCCGTAATATTAATACCCGATACCGCTCCCAAATGGCGGATCATAAAAGCCAGTTCCGGAGTAGGCCGAAGATCCGGAAAGGTATAGACCCTGATCCCATTGGCAGAGAAAATATCTGCCGCCAGTTCTGAAAATTCCTTCGACATATGGCGGGGGTCGTGTGCAATCACCACGCCTTTGTCCATGGCTTTCTGACCACAGTCCACAATATAGTCTGCGATACCCTGGGTAGCCCTTCCCACGGTGTAGATATTCATCCGATTGCTTCCTGCTCCCACCTTACCACGAAGGCCTGCGGTTCCAAAGGCAAGATCCTGATAGAAACTCTCCTCTTTTTCTGTCTCATTATGTTCCATGGCGACCAGCTGGCTAAAAAGAGGATCCTCTTCCCCGATCCGGTCTCTCCACTGCTGATACTTCTTCTGATAATTCATATAAACCTCTCTTCTGTTATGGTTTAAATCCTATGAACATTATACCCTAGATCCTTGTAAAAAATAATATTATATCTACCCACA
>CADCQT010000112.1 GCA_902803645.1 uncultured Lachnospiraceae bacterium
AGGATGCGCACGGATTCGGACAGGAATTTGTCTGCTGAAGCAGACCCGAATCCGGCGCGCAAGACTCGCGAGCGAGTCTTGACCGGATTGAAAGGGGGAGCATATGGCGAATTTATCGGACTATCTGGACTGGAGAAGTGATATCTCTATGGATCAGGATCCATTTAATGAAGTGGATAATCTCCTTTTATCTTATCTGGTATATACAGATTTTACAGGAATCGTACCCACAGGAGGCCTTTCGGAATCTGTGGGTATAGCGGAAGTGACGAAACGTTATTTTGCAAAATATACGGATGAAGAAATCATGTCTTCTCCGGAACTGACCAAGACATCCGTTTATCTACTTAAAAAAATGGTTCATACGAAGCGGTTCGGGAAGCTGAAGTTTGCAGCGTACCGGCAGATGACAGATGTGGACAGCATAACGCAGTTTGCGGCGATCTCCTATATTCTGCCGGATAGGACCTGTTTTGCGGCCTATCGTGGCACGGATAATTCCATTGTAGGCTGGAAGGAAGATTTCAACATGTCCCTGGAGAAGGAGACCCGGGGGCAGGTCTATGCCAAAGAATACCTGGATGAGGTATATGACCATAAGATTCGAAAGCTTCGGGTGGGAGGACATTCCAAGGGAGGTAATTTTGCCATGTATGCATCTGCTTTCTGCAAGTCATCGATACAGAAAAGAATCCTGGCGGTGTATTCCAACGACGGGCCGGGATTTCATAAAAGTGTGGTGGAATCAGAGGAATACAAAGCCATCAAAGACCGGATCCATAGTTATCTGCCGGAGGACTCCATTGTGGGGGTATTGCTGGAACAGAGGAACAAAAAGAAGCTTATTAAGACCTCGGTAAGTGGGGTCATGGCTCATAATCCGGAGAACTGGGAGATCAAACGGAACCGGTTTGTGCTGGGAGAGAAGCAGAGTAAGGGCAGTCTTGTTTTTGATAAAACCATTCGCCGGTTGCTCTATGGACTCAATGTGGAAAGGCGAAAGGCCTTTATCGATACATTATTTGGTATAATGGAAAGCACAGGTGCCACCAACCTGATCGATCTCATCGATTCCGGGGAGAAAGCCAAGACCATTGCCACCATACGGGAATCTCTTGGTGCTATGACGAAGGAGGAACAGAAACTGTTCTGGGGTGTGATCCGCAAATTTATTTCTTCCGGAACCACCAGTTTTATGGAAGAAATGTTTAAGAAGTAGGAGGAAGAAGTTGAAATACCGCAATGTAATTTTTGATATCGGATGTGTGTTGTTTGACTATCGCTGGAAGGAAATGTTCATGGACTACGGTCTGGAGGAAGAAGAGGCCCTTCGTGTGGGAAATCTGATCTTTGCTGATCCGGAAGAACTCTGGCATGAAATGGATCTGGGAAACCGGAGCGTGGAGGATATTACCGAAGAGTATGTAAGACGTTTTCCAAAGGAGGAGGAATACCTCCGATGGTTTATTGCTCACGGAGAGTATATGCAGGTTCCACGTCCAAAGGTCTGGAAGAAGGTGCATGAACTGAAGGAAAAGGGATACAATATCTATCTGCTGTCCAATTATCCGGAGGACCTTTTTCATAAGCACACCGAGTACGCAGATTTTATGAAAGATGTGGATGGTTACATGGTATCTTTTATGATCCACGATACAAAGCCATCACCGGCCATCTATCAGGCATTGATGGATCGTTATGATCTAAAACCACAGGAGTGCATCTTTTTCGATGATCGGGCAGAAAATGTTGAGGGTGCCATTGCGCTTGGTATGGCATCCAAACAGGTGCTGTCTCAGGAGGGACTCCTGGAAGATTTGAAGATACTCTTAGAGGAATAGGAGCTGGAAATGATCTCACTGAACGATTATCTGTATCAGGGCGATACGGTCCTTAAAATTATTCATAACTATGCCCGGGATCTGAAACGTCATGGAAAAGAGAATAAAAGTCCTGTAGAACAAAAACATTATGATTTTCTGCAGGAAATGAGTGATCTTTTAGAGCACAACGATTTTTTAACTTCCCAGTCCCAGCGTTTGCGGGATTTCTATCTGTATATGACAGAGCGGTACCCATCTCTGGCCTTCACCTTTAAGGGAAGGATCAAATCTCTGGTGCGGGCAGAGGAAAAATACAACCGTTATATCCTTGATACGGTGAAACGACTGTATGAGAAAAACGGTCAGGTACCGGGAGAAGATGAAATTGCAGAGGAAATACCGGAACTTCGGGATCTGATCGCATATCGGATCATCGTCTCCATGCCGGTATGTCATCTGAAGGAAGGGGAAGATCCCAAAGAAAAAGAACTGGAATGTCTCTATGATATTGCAGAAAAGCTTCCCGGATTTCTGGAGAAAAAGCAGTTTATTCCGGCGGGAATCAATGAGGATCAGGTTCGGCCCTCCAGCCGGTTGTCTAAGGATACGGCGGGGCTTTTTAAGGACTATATCATGTTTCCGAAGAAATACGGGTATCAGTCCCTTCATATTGTGCTCCAGGATGAACTCTCAGGAAGTAACATTGAAGTGCAGCTTAGAACAAAGGATATGGATGATCTGGCAGAGATCGGAAAGGCAAACCACGGCCGATATGAAAAGTCCCAGGAAAAAACAAAGGAAAAGCGACTGTTCCGGGAAGGGCTCTGTACAGCCTATGACAATGCCTTTGCAAGGCTGCAGGCTTTGGAGGAATTAGAACTTGCAGATGTTTCCGTGAATATGTTTACCGCGGTGGATAATCATCTGATGAATGACGGCTGCGGATTTTACCGGGGAAGGCTGATCCTTCCCTATGAACATCTGTCCAGATTCCAGAACGATAATATTGTTTAGGGAGTGTGACCTTTCTGTGACCTTTCCTGTGGTAGTATACACGCAGAAACACAAATGTGTTACTTTTTTACTCCCCTCACTGACGGATGTAGTCCCCTCTGCATCCGTCAAAAGGACAGAAGCTCCGTTACGAGCCCTGTCCTTTTTTTTATCGTTTGGATGAGAACCAGTGGGTATCGCCGCTTTTTCTTCGCTCGTTTCTGGCTAAAGTAAACAGATGATTCAGCTTTTCCTCTTCGGCTTTCTTTTTCTTGAGTTCCTTGGCTTTGGCCTCTACCTTGGCCTGTTGTTCTAATAGAAATGCTTTCTGTTCGGGAGTATAGGCTTCAAAGGCAATACGTTCATCAATATACCGCCCGTCCTCATTTCCTTCCCAGATCACCTTCTGTTCCTCCGTCATCATGCTGGTACGGAGCTGATTGATCAGATCAGATTTTGTACTGTAATCCATTTTTTTTACCCTCTCACTTATAAAAATACGGAAACGATTGTACCACGAATAGTTTTCTGTGGGTAGATATAATATTATTTTTTTACAAGGATCTAGGGTATAATGTTCATAGGATTTAAACCATAACAGAAGAGAGGTTTATATGGATTATCAGAAGAAGTATCA
>CADCQT010000113.1 GCA_902803645.1 uncultured Lachnospiraceae bacterium
CGCTCCGCGAGGATGCGCACGGATTCGGACAGGAATTTGTCTGCTGAAGCAGACCCGAATCCGGCGCGCAAGACTCGCGAGCGAGTCCTGACAAGCGTTTGTTCGTGCCTGCGCTGGAACGAAAGAATCAGCAGAGGGCACAGAAAATATTAATACGTTTATATAGGAGGATACGTATGAAGAAAAAGTTACTCGCATTCGTACTTGCCTCTGCTATGGTTTTCTCCATGGCTGGATGCGGAGCATCCAAGAAGGCAGACGGTGGTAAGAAGACAGCAGCTACCACCGAGAACAAGAACAACAAAGCACTGTATATCAATCTGGCTTCTGAGCCGGATCATCTGGATCCAGCCCTGAACTCTTCTGTTGATGGTGGTTGCCTTGCCGTTAACTCTTTCGCAGGTCTTTATACCTACGATAAGGACGGAACACTGATCCCGTCTGTTGCGGAGTCACTTCCGGAGGTTTCTGATGATGGTAAGACCTACACCATTAAGATGAAGCAGACCAAGTGGTCCAATGGTGAGCCGGTAACAGCCAATGATTTTGTATATTCCTGGAACCGTGCAGTAGATAAGAAGACAGCAGCTGACTACAGCTATCTGTACGATATCGTGGCAAGAGATGGGGATAAGCTTGCAGTGAAGGCTGTAGACGATTACACTCTTCAGGTTCAGCTGACAAACCCATGCCCATACTTTAACGATCTTATGGCATTCCCTGCATTCTTCCCTGTATATGAGAAGGAAGTAGAGGCCAAGGATAAGGGCAAGGAGCCTGGAACATGGGCTCAGAAGGCCGGCTTCGTATCCAACGGTGCTTATACTCTTAAGGAGTGGAAGCATAACGAGTCTATGGTTTACGTTAAGAACCCGAACTACTACGATGCATCCAATGTTAAGATAGAAGAGCTTCACTTCATGCTCTCAGCTGATAACACAGCTACCTACGCTGCATACACAAGTGGAGACCTTGACTTCATCGATGAGGTACCAAATGATGAGATCAAGTCTGTTATGGATAACAAGGAGTTCCACGTTGTAGATCAGCTTGGTACTTACTACATCGGATTCAATGTTGACTCCAAGCTCTTCAAGGGCCTTTCCGATAAGCAGGCAAGAGAGTTCCGTGAGGCAATCTCACTTCTGATTGATCGTCAGTACATTGTTGATACAGTAGGTCAGACAGGTCAGCAGGTTGCAGATTCCTTCATTCCTGCAGGTATGAACGATGGTAACGGCGGTACCTTCAAGACAGACAAGACTTCCTACTATGATGCGTCCAAGGTGGATGTAGACAAGGCTCAGAAGTTACTTGAGGATTGTGGATACAAGTTCACAAAGAAGGATGACGGTACAGTTACCTGTGATCCTGCTATCTCTATCCCATACATCCTGAATGAGAACGATGGACATCAGAAGATCGCTGAGTCAATCCAGTCTGACCTTTCTGCTCTTGGCATCGAGATGACCATTCAGACAGAGGATTGGAATGTATTCCTTGATGACCGTAAGAAGGGTAACTATACCTGTGCCCGTGAGGGATGGCTTGCAGATTACAACGATCCAATCAACATGTTAGAGATGTTTACCACCAAGTCCGGTAACAACGACTGCCAGTTCGGACGTAATCCTAAGAACTCTGCAACACCTGCAAACTGGGATAAGTACGATGAGCTGGTTAACGAGATCCGTAACACAACAGATTTCGCAAGCCGTGTAGATAAGATGCATAAGGCTGAGGATATGCTTATGGATACATGGGCAGTTATCCCAATCTACTACTACAATGATATCTACATGCAGAAGGGCAATGTGGATGGAATCTACAGCACCGTTTACGGCATGAAGTACTTCATGTACGCTACAAAGAAATAATTGAAGATCAAAGGAATTTGATTTGAATGGAAGACTTCCGGGACATGGTTCCCGGAAGTTTTTTCTTGTGGTGGAAATCTCCACCTATCTTGTGGAGAAACTGGAAAGTTATCCACAGTTATCAACAGAAATTCGTGGATAAAAAAGTGCAAAAATAGGGTCTTTAGGGGGTTATCAACGAAGTTATCCACTTTATCCACATTTTTGATGAAAAAAATTAGGGTGGAAACTGAATTCGACCACAAGATGTGGATTAGTTAAAAATTGATTCTTATTAACATTTTGTGCATAAAGTGAATAACTTAACAAAAAAGAACTGGAATTCTAGGAGTTCTTCCGTTATAATAGACGTTAGCTGTTTTATACAGTTATGCGGATATGGCGGAATTGGCAGACGCGCCAGATTTAGGTTCTGGTGGTAACCCCGTGCAGGTTCAAGTCCTGTTATCCGCAGTCGGGTCGGCAGGTGCACAGGCATCTGCCTTTTTGTATACTTATTATAGAAAGGATGGAAATATGGAGAAGATTACAAGTTTTACGATCAACCATTTGGATTTACTGCCGGGAGTGTATGTATCCCGTGTGGATCGCTATCAGGATGCTGTAATCACCACCTTTGATCTTAGGATGACAGCACCTAACCGTGAGCCGGTTATGAATACGGCAGAGCTGCATACCATTGAGCATCTTGCGGCGACGTTTCTTCGTAATCATAAGGAGTACGGGGATAAGGTGGTCTACTTTGGACCGATGGGCTGCAGAACAGGCTGTTACCTTCTTTTGGCTGGGGAATACACCAGCAGAGAGATCCTTCCTCTGATCATTGAGCTTTTTGCCTTCATCCGGGATTTTCGCGGAGAGGTTCCGGGAGCAGCTGCCAAGGATTGCGGCAATTACCTGGATATGAACCTTGGTATGGCCAATTACCTGGCAAAGAAGTATCTGAAGGTGCTGGAAAATGCCACAGAGGAGAATCTGGTCTATCCGGAATAAAGATAAGGAAGTGATTGATCTATGAAGTACGAAGCTATCGCTCTGGATTTGGATGGAACCTTGACAAATTCCAGGAAGGAAGTCTCTTCCCGGACCAGGAAGGCTGTGATGGCAGCAGCCAAAGATGGATGCGCCGTGATCCTGGCAACAGGTCGGCCGGTGCCGGGAGTCAAGAAGATCGCCAGGGATCTGGAATTAAAAAAATACGGAGGCTATATCCTCTCCTATAACGGAGGGGAGATCTGGTCCTGTAAGAGAGGAGAGGCTCTGCGGAGGTCAACGGTGGATGTGGAATACTACCATACCATCTGTCACATTGCCCGTAAGTACAATGTAACGGCCATGACCTACGACAAGAAGGGTGTCATTACGGAGAATCCGGATGATCCCTATGTACAGAAGGAGGCTGCCATCAATAATATTCCCGTCCGGAGAGTGGACCGGCTGGATATGGAAGCGGCAAACGACCCGGTGATGAAGTTTCTGATCGTGGGAGACCCGAAGGATCTGAAGGCTCCCTATGAGGAGATCGGAAGGAAATTAAAGGGGGGCGTGAATGCTTTTTTCTCAGAACCCTATTTTCTGGAAATCACGCCCAATGGAATCGAGAAGGCGGCAGCCCTCGGGGTACTGTTAGAGGAGATCGGTATCGAACGGGAGAGGCTCATTGCCTGCGGAGATGGCTATAATGATATTCCCATGCTCCAGTTTGCCGGTTTGTCTGTGGCTATGGAGAATGCCTATGATGAGGTAAAAGAGTTCGCAGATGTGATTGCAGATACCAACGATCGGGATGGTGTGGCCAAAATCATCGAAAAATATATTCTTCATACTCTGAAATCTTGACAAGTTGTATTTGATTGCGTACAATATAATAGCAAGATATGATTGGAATGAATGTGAGAAGTGTGAGTATGGATAAAGAGATGAATGTATCGAAGGAGAAATATTCCTGCCTTAAGCTGGAGAATCAGTTGTGTTTTCCCCTTTATGCCTGTGCCAAGGAAGTGGTTCGCAGTTATAAGCCCTTTCTGGCCAGACTGGATCTGACCTATACCCAGTACATTACCATGATGGTTCTCTGGGAGCGCAAACAGATGAATGTGAAGGAGATCGGTGAGTGCCTGTATCTGGATTCCGGTACCCTGACTCCCCTTCTTAAGAAGCTGGAGCAGAAGGGATTTATCCGCCGTCACAGGAGCAAGGAGGATGAGAGGAACCTTCTGATCTCCATTACACCGGAGGGAGAGGCTCTTCGGGATGAGGCGGTGAATGTACCGGCAGAGATGAAGGCCTGTATGTCCCTGGATCCTCAGGATGCAGCGGATCTGTACCGGCTGTTATATAAGTTTCTGGATAAGTGCCAGGAGCGTCGCAATCAGGACAAGTAATAGGACAAGGTTAAGGTCTAAAAGGGGCCTTAGCCTTTTTTCGTGATAAGAAAGGACAGATATGGCAAACTGGAGAGTGCAGGCCAAAAGAGCAGACTTTCGCGCCCTGGCGGACAAATTTGGTATCGATCAGGTGACGGCGAGACTGATGGTAAATCGTGGAGTAAAAGAAGAGGAGATGGAGGCTTATCTGCATCCGAACCTCTCCCATCTTCATGATCCCTTTTTACTGAAGGATCTGGACAGAGCCTGTGAGATCATAGAGGAGCGGATTCGGGAAGGGAAAAAGATCCGGGTCATTGGAGATTATGATGTGGACGGAATCTTTTCCACCTATATCTTAACCCACGGACTGCGCCGCCTGGGGGCGGACTGTGATCACGCCATTCCCCATAGGATCCATGACGGCTATGGTGTAAATCCCCATATGGTTTCCGAGGCTTTAGAGGAGGGGGTAGAGGTCATCCTTACCTGTGATAACGGCATTGCCGCCACCCCTGCCATAGAGCGAGCCAAGGAGGCGGGGATGACGGTGGTGGTGACAGATCACCATGCCATTCCCTTTACCACCGTGGAAGAGGGGGGGGAGATGCGGAAGGAATACCATCTGCCTCCTGCGGATGTGGTGGTGGATCCCCACCGGGAAGATGACACCTATCCCTTCCCGGAGATCTGCGGAGCCGTGGTGGCATGGAAGCTGATTATCGCTCTTTTTCAAAGGGCGGGAAGGGAAGATGAGGCCATGTACTATCTTCCCATGGCGGCCTTTGCCACCATCTGTGATATTATGCCCCTCCAGGGAGAGAACCGAACCCTGGTGGCCCTTGGACTGCCCAGACTGGAGCAGACAAGGAATAAGGGACTTCAGGCTCTTATGGCCAGAGCAAAGATCGAGAAGGGCAGCCTAAACTCTTACCATGTGGGATTTGTATTAGGGCCGGCCTTTAATGCCACAGGACGTCTGGACACCGCTGAGATTGGCCTGTCCCTTCTGATGGAAGAGGATGAGGCTAAGGCTGCGGCCATGGCTGCTCAGCTGATCAGCCTGAACGAACAGCGAAAGACCATGACAGAGGAGGGAACCGCCCTTGCTATGGAATATGTTCAGCAGGCAGGGATGGAAGAGGACAAGGTGCTGGTGATCTACCTGCCGTCCCTCCATGAAAGCCTTTGCGGTATCATTGCCGGCAGGATCAAGGAACGATATTACCGTCCCACCTTCGTACTTTGTGATGGAGAGGAAGGGGTGAAGGGATCGGGAAGAAGCATTGAAGCCTACTCCATGTATGAAAAGATGCAGCAGGCCAACCAGTCTGCTCTTAGTAAGCGGGGGGAAGGGATCTTCACCAAATTCGGGGGCCATCCCATGGCAGCCGGTCTTTCCATGAAGGCTGAGGACGTGGATAATTTGCGGCGCCTTCTAAATGAACAGAGTGAGCTGGGGGAGAAGGATCTGGAGCCGAAGATCCTCATCGATGTTCCCATGCCCCTTGGATATCTTAGCCTAAACAGGATCGATGAGCTGTCTGTCCTTGAACCCTTTGGAAACGGAAATCCGAAGCCTGTTTTTGCAGATAAGGATCTTTCTATTATGGGGATCCGTGCGATTGGCAAACAGGGGCAATACAGGAAACTGACCCTCTCCTATGGTGGGGATGCTTCCCGGAAAATGGACGGGCTCTATTTTGGAGAAGGGGAGGCCTTTGATGAGGCGATTTGCAAGGCATACGGACAGGATGTATTAGAAGCCGCCTATGCAGGTCGGAGCAATCCGATCCGGCTGTCTGTTACCTACTATCCGGGGATCAATGAGTTCCGGGGGCAGGTGAGTATGCAGGTGATCATCGGGGAATACTTGCTCAATTAACAGGATTTGAATAAAATAGAGCTAGATTGGGGGAAATGCTATGATGATAAAAGAAAACTATAGTTTTGTATCAACAGATGATGTCGGAACCAAGGTCCATGGCGTATGCTGGTGTGACGGGGATGGTTACAGGGACTATGGGGGAGAGCCGGTGGCTGTTCTTCAGTTGGTACATGGAATGATCGAATATATTGAGCGATATGAGGAGTTTGCCGCCTACCTGGTGGACCGGGGATTTGCGGTGACAGGTCATGATCATATCGGTCATGGCCATTCGGTGGGTAAGCTTTGTGAAGCGGAGTGGGGGATCATGCACTGCGACCGCTGCGAAGAGGTGATGGTGGAGGATATGCTGACCAATTATAAGCTTACCAGACAGCGGTATCCCCATGTCCCCCATTTTATATTGGGACACTCCATGGGAAGCTATCTTCTTCGGATGTTTCTTGCAGAAAAGGCCAATGAGATCAGAGATCTGAAGGGGGCTATGATCCTTGGAACCGGAACGGTGCCGGATCCGATGCTGCATCTGGCAGATCTTATCATAAGAACTGCCAGCCTGATCCGGGGAAGGGATTATAAGAGCCCTCTAGTGACAGGAATCTTATTCAGCGGCGATTACCGGAAGTTTGATATGGATGGTTCGAATCCGAAGAACAGCTGGCTTTCCACCAATGTGGAGAGTGTGAAGCGGTATTACAAGGATCCTATGAATACCTACCTCTTTTCTCTGAACGGTCTCCACGGAGACGTCAGAATGATCTACCACGGCAATCAGATCCGCAATATCAGAAAGATCCGAAGGGATCTTCCCGTTCTCTTTGCCTCCGGATCGGATGATCCTGTGGGGTCTCTTGGGAAGGGTGTTAAAAAGGTCTACCGGAAATTTCAAAAAGCAGGCCTTTTTAACCTTACCCTAAAGCTCTACGAAGGAGACCGGCATGAGATCCTCCAGGAACTGGACAGAGACCGGGTGTTTGAGGAGCTTTATCTTTGGATGAAAGCACAGATGGAATAGTGTTACACTCGTCTGGAGAGAAAGGCCAGAATCTTGCGCAGAGGCAATAGATCGTTCTGGATCACTTCCACCTTTCGCCGGTTCTCTTCGGAGAATCCCACCAGGATATCGTGGTTGGCCTCGGAGAGATAATCCATGATACCGTCGATGTTACTCTTGGTGTTTTTCGGGCAGCGAAGATAGCGATGTTTGTTGCAGGTTAGACACAGGGTATAACTGATGGCGAAGTGGTGCCACAGCAGCTTATGGAGGGTGGAGTACTTATAGATCCAGATGATCTCCCGGATGGGGACGATGGCCACTCCATAGGTGCTGGTCTCAATAAAATAATGCTGGGTGATGAACATATCCTCTGTTGCCAGCTGGGGAAGGGTGGACAGTTCCTCCTCCGCTTCCTTTAACATTTTCCTGGGATTGCCGTAGGGGGCAAGACGGCGAATCTGCCGTGCATAGGCAGGATGGCGGATATAGAGGATGTAGGCTAAGATGCTGATTAGGGCGAAAAGACCCGTTGCCACATAGGCCAGGACAAAGAGCCGGGGCAGGATGCCGGTGGCATCCGGTTCCGAGAGGGTATAATGGGAGACAGACCCGGTAAGCCCCTGTCTGGTCCAGGACAGATCCTCTGCCAGCTTTTCCAGCACCAGCTGACGAGTGGCAGGATCCTTCAGGATCCTGGCGTGGACCGTAAGGTTTTTGATGGTGGGATTTCCCTGTTCACTGGTGACAGGGTCTAAAAGCACCAGCACCACCTTATCCTTCATAACGGTATAGTAGTAATACCCTCTGGTACTTCCCATCCAATACTGCCGGTATCCGGTGAAATACAGATTTTTCAGCCGGATCCTGCCGTAGGAATTATGGGTCTTATAGGCGTTTTTTATGCTGTTTGGATCGGAAAGACGCACCGGTGAGATCATGGAGCGAACCGGGAAGATCCCTGCCAGTAGTAAGAGCAGCACAAGGTAGAGGATGGGTGAGTAGATCCGCCTTTTATAGTAGGATTTGATGCTGCCTGTAATATGATGATCGAAGGTCTGAGGAGCGTCTGTCTCCTTAGGGCCGATTTTTTTTGAAAAGAATCCTTTGAAATCTATCATGTTATTTCCCCTGTGGACCATAGGTCCTGTTTCCATTTACACAGTATCGAGTATACAAATCGGTGGCAAAAAAGTCAAAAATTGCCAGAGTGGCAGGGGATATTGTATGATAGGAAGGATGACCAAAGACAAAAAGGAGAATACAATGGACAGTTATACTTCCTTTGCCAGGGTCTATGATCTGTTTATGGATCAGATCCCATACGACCGCTGGTGTGATCAGATTCACAGGATCCTCTCTCCCTATCTTCAAGACAAGGAGCAGAAGATCCTGCTGGATCTTGGCTGCGGAACAGGGCAGATGACCCGGCGGCTATATGAGAAGGGCTATGAGATGATCGGTGTGGATCTGTCTTCTGATATGCTGGATATTGCAAGGGAAGAGGAGATGGTCCGTCTGGAGGCAGGCGGGGCGTCCATGGAGGATGCCATCCTTTATCTGCAGCAGGATATGCGGGATCTGGAACTGTACGGAACGGTGCAGGGGGTGGTGAGTGTGTGTGACAGTATGAACTATCTTACCTCGGAGGAGGATCTTCTTACCACCCTTCGCCTTGTGAACAATTATCTGGATCCCGGCGGGGTCTTTCTCTTTGATATGAAAAGCCCCTATCTGTATGAGCATATCCTGAGCAGGAACACCTTTACGGATCAGAGGGACACAGGAAGTGTGATCTGGGAAAATAATTATGATCCAAAGACCATGGTAAATTACTATGATCTCACCCTCTTTGTCCGGGAAGATCTGCTCTTTGATCTGCCGCCGGAGGAGACGGCAGAAGAGGAGTTGGCTTTTTATCGTTTTTCAGAGGAACATGCCCAGAAGGCCTACGAGACAGAGACGGTCACAGAACTAATTAAAAAGTCCGGATTAAAATTGCTGGCTGTCTGGGACAGCGACACGGAAAAGCCGGTGACAGCGGAATCGAAGCGGGTGGTCTTTCTCTGTCAGGAATGTCAGAAAGATCCGAAGAGACCGGGATTTTATCTGGATGGAAGCATACAGCCTCATGTAAGTACCCATGAGGAGAAGGAAGAAAGGAATACAAAATGAAAGATTATATGATTCGTGCCATTGCGGCAAATGACCAGATCAGAGCTTTTGCCATTACCAGCCGTCAGCTTACAGAGACAGCACGTATGAACCATAATACATCACCGGAGATCACAGCGGCACTGGGACGAAGCATGAGTGCCGCTCTTATGATGGGGATGATGATGGATGGAGAGAAGGATCTTCTGACCCTGCAGTTTAGGGGAGATGGCCCGGCTAAGGGAATCACGGTGACGGCGGATTCCCACGGTAACGTAAAGGGATTTGCCCATAATCCACAGGTTACACTTCCTCCAAAGGAGGGGAAGCTGAATGTGGGCGGTGCCATCGGTAACGGCTTCCTTACGGTGATCCGGGACATCGGATTAAAAGAGCCCTATGTGGGAACGGTTCAGCTGATGACAGGTGAGATCGCAGAGGATCTGACCTACTATTTTGCCTCCAGTGAACAGACCCCCTCTTCTGTTGGCCTTGGTGTCCTGATGAATAAGGAAAATACAGTCCGGGTGGCAGGTGGATTTATTATCCAGCTGATGCCGGATACGGATGATGAGACCATTACAAAGCTTGAGAATAACCTTACGGGCATCCCTCCTGTAAGCACCATGTTAGAGGAGGGCAATACGCCGGAGGATATTCTTAAAAGAGTGCTGGCCGGCTTTGATGTAAAAGTGACAGAGAAAAAGGATGTCTCCTTCACCTGTGACTGTAGCAGGGAGAGGGTGGAGCGTTCCCTTGCAACCCTTAAGGATGAAGATCTGGAGGATATCATTAAGGACGCCAAGCCGGTGGAGGTCCGTTGCCAGTTCTGTAACAAGGCATACAACTTTACCATTGATGAGATCAGGGAAATGAAGGAAAACAGAAAGAAGGAAGATCATGATTGACGGATATATCCGGGTGGCAGCGGTAACACCTAAGGTGGTGGTTGCAGATACAAAAGCCAATGGGGAAGAGATCCGAAGCTGGATAGGAAAAGCCTGTGAGGCAGGAGCTAAGATCGTTGTATTTCCGGAGCTTTGCATTACAGGTTATACCTGTGGGGAGCTTTTTTTTCAGAAGCGGCTTTTAGAAGAGGCTGCCCTGGAGCTTCGCCGGATCGCAGATTACACCGCAGAGGTGGATGCTCTGGTGTTTGTAGGACTTCCTCTTTTGTATAGAGGACATCTGCGCAATGTGGCCGCTGCCCTTTGTCACGGTAAGATCCTTGGATTTGTGCCAAAGCGCCATCTGCCTAATTATAACGAGTTCTACGAACTTCGCTATTTTACCCCGGGACCGGAGGCGGGAGAAGATGTGATCTTCCACAACCACAAGATTCCCATGGGATCGGATCTGATTTTTGCATGTGAGAATGTGGAGGGGCTTATGGTGGGAGCCGAGATCTGCGAGGATCTGTGGGTTCCGAATCCTCCTTCCACAGATTTAGCAAGAGCCGGCGCTACGGTAATGGTCAACCTCTCTGCCTCCGATGAGCTGACAGGGAAGAGCAGTTATCGGAAGAGCCTTGTGACAGATCAGTCTGCCAGACTCTACTGCGGCTATATCTATGCCAATGCGGGGATCGGTGAGTCTACCCAGGATGTGGTCTATTCCGGACACAGCCTTATTGCAGAGAACGGCCGGCTCTTATCTCAGTCCCGCCCCTTTCAAGAAGGTATGTGCCTAAGTGAGATCGATCTTGGCGCCATTGCTTCCAGAAGATGCGCCATGAACACCTTTGGAGAGGCGGAGGAGACCTATCGGAGGGTGGAGTTTCGTCTAGAACCCCAGAAGCTGGAACTGACCCGTTTTGTGGATCCCCATCCCTTCGTTCCGGATCGCCCGGAGGAGTTGTCAGCCCGTTGTGAGGAGATTCTGAATATTCAGGCTTTCGGTCTTCGTAAGCGTTTGGAGCATACCCATTGCAAGACGGCTGTCATCGGAATCTCCGGAGGGTTAGATTCTACCCTGGCCCTTCTGGTGACGGTTCGTTCCTTTGATCTGCTGGGACTGGATCGGAAAGGGATCCTGGCGGTTACCATGCCGGGATTTGGAACCACGGACAGGACTCATGATAATGCAGTGCGGATGATCGAAGAGCTGGGAGCTACCTTTATGGAGGTCAATATTGCAGCCTCTGTACGGCAGCATTTTGCAGATATCGGTCATGATGAGGCGGTTCACGATGTGACCTATGAGAATGGTCAGGCCAGAGAGCGGACCCAGATTCTGATGGATCTTGCCAATAAGCACGGGGGTATGGTCATTGGTACAGGAGATCTGTCGGAGCTGGCTCTTGGATGGGCAACCTATAACGGAGATCATATGTCCATGTATGGCGTCAATGCCTCCGTTCCCAAGACTTTAGTACGGCATTTGGTTCGCTATGTGGCAGATACCTGTACCGGGGAGCAGCAGGCGCTTCGGGATGTGCTTTTGGATGTGCTGGACACACCGGTCTCTCCGGAACTTCTGCCTCCGAAGGAGGGGCAGATCGCCCAGAAAACAGAGGATCTTGTGGGTCCCTACGAGCTGCATGATTTCTTCCTGTACTATGTGATGCGTTACGGATTTACACCCGGGAAGATCTATCGCCTGGCCAGAAAGGCATTGGGAGATTCCTATGAGGATGACACCATCAAGAAGTGGCTGGTTACCTTCTATCGCAGGTTCTTCTCCCAGCAGTTCAAACGGTCAGCCCTTCCGGACGGCCCTAAGGTGGGTAGCGTGGCCTTGTCTCCAAGAGGAGACTGGAGAATGCCAAGCGATGCCAGCGGAGCTCTTTGGATCGCAGAGGCTATGGAATTGTAAGTTGATAAGAACAGCAAAGAAAAAGAGGTATGAGCTTTGGCTCATGCCTCTTTTCTATGGGAGCGAATCTTAAGATATTCCGGAACCTTGAACTTACAGTAGAAATAGCGGTACATGGGAAAATACATAAGGAAGGCTCCAAGAACATCCCAGATGGTATGCTGTTTTAAGAACATGGTGGCAAGGATGATCAGGATCGTTATCATAAGGGATGCACTTTTCCAGAAGGAGCTGTAACGGGAGGAGTTGACCCGCTGGCAGCGCCACATGGCTGTGTTTAGGATCAGGGCATCGTATACGTGGATGGAGGGCATCACGTTGTTGGGGGTATCGATGGTATACAGGAGCCGAACTGCTATGGACAAAGGGTCAGTTCCTGTCACCAGGGGCCGGAGGTCCTGATGGTTTGGAAAGATGGCCGATACGATGATAAAGACCGTCATTCCGGAGAAGATGGCAAAGGCCATCTGGTAGTAGTGAAGAGCATCTTTCTCCTGAATGGTAAGGATAAAGGCAATCAGGTGAAAAAGGAACCAGAAGAAATAGGGGATCACAAACACCGGAAGAAAGGGGATTGCCCGGTCGACCGGGGTGGTCAGGATATGCCTTCTGGTGGGGGAGGCAACATGCTCTAATATAAAAAAAGCAATCAGATAGGTTGGAAAATATAAAAGGATCCACAGCCGCATGGGATCTGTGTTCCAAATGGTTTTTAAATTTTTGCTTATTTTCTTCATGTTTTTGATTTTAGTACAGGTAAGGAAAGTTGAAAAGGAACAATTTCCTATAAATGTATGGCAGGGTGGAAATTTCTGTAAGTAAGGTGTAGAATGTTAGCAATGTGTCTAAAAATAGATTGATAGGGGACAGGAAAGTTTATGAGCGCTAAGAAAGCATTAGGTATTACATCAGGTGTCCTTCTTGGAGGACTTGCCGTTGCATATGTTGCCGGCGGGATCTATTTTGGAAGTCATTTCCTTCCGCACACCTCTTTGACGGGTATGGGAGAGATTTCCAATAAGAAGAGCAGTGATCTGGTGAATGAGTTTCAAAATAAGGTGGATGGTTATCAGCTGAACATTACAGGGGATAAGACGGAGGATGTGATCTACGGTAAGGATGTGGATCTTCAGATGGATCAGTCTTCTGCACAGAAGGCGGCAGATGCTCTTATGGAGCAGCAGAACAGCTGGACCTGGCCTGCCAGTCTTTTTGGCAGGAAGACAAAGCTTACCACACCATCCTATGCGGTAAGCTATGACAGCGATCAGCTGGATCAGGTGGCAAAGGGGCTGTCCTGTGTGACCACCACAGATATTACCAAGACAGAGAATGCCAGACTGGCTGTGGATGATAAGGGCTACATCATTAAGAAAGAGGTCTACGGTAACGAGATCGATCTTGAGGCTTTTACCAGGAAGCTGGGAGAGGATGTTAGTGCCCTTGCGGGGGATCTGAACCTCCGGGAGGAGCTGTGTTATGTTCAGCCTACGGTCAAAGAGGACGACCCCACGTTAAATGATCAGATGAACAAGCTGAATAAATACATGAAGGTCAACATCACCTATGATATGGGAGATAAGACCTATCAGGTATCCAAGGAAGAGCAGTCCAAGTGGTTTAAGATCAATAAGAAGGGCAAGGTTGTCTTTGATGAGGATGGTCTGTCTGCCTTCGTTAAGAGCATGGGCTACAAGTTCAATACCTTTGGTCTTCCAAGAGAGCTTAAGACTTCCTATGGTCCTACGGTTACAGTCAGCGGCGGTAACTACGGCTGGTGGATCAACTATGACGGTGAGAAGGAACAGCTGAAGAAGGATGTAAAGGGCGGCAAGGATGTGACCCGTGACTTTATCTATCACTATGAGGCGGCCAACCACGGAAGTTATAAGACGGATTACGGTAACTCCTATGTGGAGATCAATCTGGCGACCCAGCATCTTTTCCTTATCGTAGACGGTAAGAGAGTTTTTGAGTCTGACTTTGTATCCGGTAATACCGGTCTGAAGCGCGGTACGCCCACCGGTGTCTACCGTGTGAATTATAAGGAGAAGGATGCTACCTTAAAGGGTGAGAACTACTCCAGTGATGTGGCTTTCTGGATGCCCTTTAACGGTAACATCGGAATGCATGATGCCCCCTGGAGAAGCAGCTTTGGTGGTAACATCTATAAGACCAACGGTTCCCATGGATGTATCAATCTTCCTCCAAGCTCCGCGGAGAAGATCTTTGGCTACGTAAGCTCCGGTTTTCCGGTGATCGTATATAATATGCCGGCGGGTTCTGCCAAGAAGGCGGATTCATAACCGCTTCGCTGACACATATTTCGAGCCAGGTCTCGCGGGGTGAGACTTGAATTCATAAGGCTCCGAAGGGAAGTTTTTCAGACAACTTGCCTTTGGAGCCTTTTGCATATAGAATTAGAACGTCGGTGCCTTTTGCACCGACGGTTAAGTGAAAAAGAAAAGAAGAGGTGGCATATGGCAGAGCAGATGAAGAAATGGGAGGAGAGAGTTCACAAAGTTGAGCCCTATACTCCGGGAGAACAGCCGAAGATCGCAAACATTGTTAAGTTAAATACCAATGAGAATCCCTACCCGCCGGCTCCTTCGGTTAAGAAGGTGCTTTCCGGGTTTGATGTGGAGCAGCTGCGAAAGTATCCGGATCCAAGTGCCGGTGAACTGGTGGAGGCTGTTTCAAAGACCTATCAGGTGCCGTCGGATCAGATCTTTGTTGGGGTGGGAAGTGACGATGTTTTAGC
>CADCQT010000114.1 GCA_902803645.1 uncultured Lachnospiraceae bacterium
CTATAACGGAAGCGGCTACGAGCCTTTCAAAAAGCCGGTAATCGCCAAGATTCCATCCTGGCATACCTGGGATCCTACAGATGATACGGCAAAGTACCTTTGCAAGCAGCATAAGTGTCATTAAGACAGGAAAGAGGCATAGGCAATGGGTTTTGTGTTTCCCTTCAAAGAATCAAATAACGCAGGTGTAGCCACAAAGCAGCACAGTCTCAACCGGCAGATTGCCGGTGGGATTGTGCTGATTACATTTGGGGCCATCGCTGTGGTCTGGATTATAAATTCCGTTTTTTTTGCAAAGTTTTATATCGGCAGAAAACAGGCTGCTATGGAGAGTGCCTACATCCAGCTGAGTGAAGCAGAAGTGGAAGGTAAACTGTATACCGATGAATACCGGACCACCTTTGAGTCTCTGTGTGCCAATGAAAGCCTGCAGATTATGGTATCTTCATCGGGGGGGACGGTTCTTTTATCCTCTCAGAATCAGAATGATCTAATGATGGCCCAGCTCTACCGATCCATGTTCCAGGGACAGGAGGACAGTCAGGTGCTCTATTCCGATGCTTCCTACTCGGTTCTGCGGCTACATGATCCCAAGATGGATTCGGATTTTCTTGTACTTTGGGGAACCCTGCCGGATGATAACATGATTCTGATCCGGTCCGCCATGAACTCTATTAATGCAAGTGTCCTTTTGTCCAGTCGTTTTCTTGCCTATGCCGGTGTAATCTCCATTGTTCTTGCGGTGGTGGTTGCCATCCTGATGACCTGGTACATTACAAGGCCGGTACTTCGTCTGACCAGGATCAGTAAGGAGATGACAAACCTGAATTTTCAGGTGAAGTATATTCCCGGCAGACATCCCAATGAAGTGGATACCCTTGGTATCCATATGAACCAGATGTCAGAGACGTTAGAGGAGACCATTCAGAGACTGAAGCAGGCCAATGCGGACCTTCAAAGAGACTTGGACCTTAGGGATCAGAACGAGAGGATGCGACGGGATTTTTCTTCCAGCGTTTCTCATGAGCTTAAGACTCCCCTTGCTCTGATCCGGGGTTATGCGGAGGGGCTTTTGGATTCTGTCAATGATGATGAGGAGAGCCGGAGGTTCTACTGCGAAGTCATCATGGACGAGGCAGATAAGATGAATCACATTGTCTCTCAGCTTCTTTCCTTAAACCAGATCGAGTTCGGAGAAAATGTTATGACCATGGAACATTTCGATGTGGTGGAAGTGGCCGAGTCTGTTCTTCGGCAAAATCACCTGATAATGGAGCAGGAAGGGATTCGGATGGAATTTGATCACCCTGAGAAATGTTACGTGTGGGCGGATTCTTTTTTTACAGAACAGGTGCTGACCAATTATGTGACCAATGCGATACACTACTGCAAGGATGAGAAAGAAATCCGCCTTAGGATACAGGAGAGAGAAAAGGATGTCTATATCGAAGTTTTTAACACGGGAGATTCCATTCCTGAGGAGAGTCTTCCACATCTCTGGGAGAAGTTCTACAAGGTGGATAAGGCACGTACAAGGGCCTATGGAGGAAGCGGGATTGGTCTTTCCGTGGTAAAAGCCATCATGGATACCTTCCACAAGGAATGCGGAGTGGAGAACCGGGATGGAGGGGTCGCTTTTTGGTTTGAACTGGATAAATGATTGGGATAATGTAACCATTTTTTATTGAATATTAAACGAAGGAATGATAACATATTATTAAAATTGAAGGAAGTATCATGAAAGGCGCCAACATGAAAAACAGGATCGTAACCTGCCTACTGGTGCTGTCAGTGAGTCTTTTGTTTACCGGCTGTGGTCCCACAATGATTGATCTTACAGAGGAGCAGGAGAACGATGTCGCTCTCTACAGTGCAAAGGTAGTCTCTAAGTTCAATATCAATCAGGATAAGGGAATTATGTCTCTTCCTAAGGAGGATAAGACAGATTCTACTGTTCCTGCGGTCCCTGGAGATTCTACAGAGAAGAAGGAGACGGGGGATGACAGTTCTACAGAGCCGGCAGCGCAGCCGGGGGATAGCGGGGATGACACGGAAGATTCAACAGAAGTTGTAGTTTCTAAGACACTTACAGAGGCCTTAGATGTCAAGAATATTTCTTTTTTGTACAGAGATGCGAAGGTATCATCCAGCTATGGAAGTGGGGATGTATATGATCTGACTCCGGATAAGGGGAATGAACTGGTTGTGATGCGTTTTAAAGCGGTCAATAACAGTTCGACGGATGTGAAGGTCAATCTGTTTAAGATGAATCTGCATTTTAGTGCATCTTATGGAAGCAAGAGTGCAAACAGCGATGCAACCTTGCTTTTGAATGATTTGACGACTTACGAGGGAACCATTAAGGCTGGTAAGTCCAAGAATATGGTTGTCCTGTTCCAGTTCCCGAAGGGGACGGTTAAGGATACATCCAAGATCGTTTTACAAGAGACCATGAATAGTACGACCTACCAGATTGATCTGGCAGGGTCTAAGAACAAATAGTACCAGAGCAGGAGGAAGACGATGGATACAAATATTTTACTTGAATCCGGTACAAATGAGTTGGAGATTCTTGAGTTCAAGGTGGCTGACAACTTCTATGGAATCAATGTTGCGAAGATCATTGAGATCCTGAATTATCAGCATGTTACACCGGTTCCTAACTCACATCCATTTGTTGAGGGCATTTTTATGCCGCGTGATACCATGATCTCGGTGATCAATCTCCGTAAGTGTTTAGGATATCCGGATGATCCGAAGGTAGAAGGACTTTTCTTTATCACGAACTTTAACAGTTTGAATACCGCATTCCATGTTGATCAGGTTCTGGGTATTCATCGTGTATCCTGGGAGGATATCAATACCCCGGATTCCACGATCTCTTCTGATGAGAGCGGTGTTGCCACCGGTATCATCAAGTTAGAGAACAGACTTGTGGTTATTTTGGATTTCGAGAAGATCGTAAGCAATATCAATCCTGAGACAGGACTTAAGGTATCGGATCTGGATGATATGAAGGATCGTGACCGTTCTGCATCTCCAATCCTGATTGCAGAGGATTCCCCGTTGCTTTCCAAGCTTATTGTGGAATGCCTTAAGAAGGCCGGGTATACCAACCTTAATGTGAACCCCAATGGTCTTGAGGCCTGGGAGAAGCTGAATGACTACAAGGATAAGGGAACAGTATTGGATGATGTACATCTGATCGTTACCGATATCGAGATGCCGAAGATGGATGGTCACAGGCTGTGTAAGCTGGTTAAGGAGGACGAAGTGATGCGTAATCTTCCTGTCATCATTTTCTCATCTCTGATCAATGACGATATCCGCCGTAAGGGTGAGAGCGTTGGAGCAGATGCTCAGCTTACGAAACCGGAGATCGGTAAGCTTGTAGAAGCGATCGATGGTCTTGTTGACAAATACGAGGCAGGTCGTAAGAAGAAGAAATAAGAGCTTTCACAGGTGAAAGAGTAGGAAGGGGAGTGATACATTTCGCTTCCCTTTATCTATGTTATGGAGGTAAGATTTTGCCGAATTCTGAAGATTATTTGGATGGACTTTTAGATTCCATCAGTCAAGCAAAATCAAATGTAGAAGAAGAACGTCGACGGGATGATGCCAGGACCAAGGAGAGGGTTCGTCGTCGCAATCGTGTGCGTCCCGGGGATGATTTTATGGAGAAGACCGGTATTTCGGATTATCAGCCCAGGAGGGTCAATCGGAAGAATCTAAGGCGTGCCCTCTCGGATTCTGAGCTTTTAGCAGAATTTGAAGATGAGCTGGTAGGAGAGGGAGCAGATGATTTTCTTCAGGAATTTGAAGAGGGCCTTAGGGAGAGATCGGATGGAGAAGAGGATGCCTGGGTATCGGAAGAGGATTCTCTTCCGGATGGAGAACAGGTAAGCCCTTATTTTAGCAGCATCGGAGAAGAGAAGGAAGCGGTCGAAGAGGATCCGAAGGATGCCTTTATGGATAATATCTCTTCCATCGTATCAGAAGCCAAGAGACAGGCGACAGAGGATGAGGCTGAGGAGCAGGGGGCAGAAGAACTGTCGATTGAAGAGCCTGCGATAGAGGAAGAGATCCCACTCGAAGAAGTACAACCGGATCCCGGGGAAGGGATACCGGATATTATGGAGACAGAAGAGGTTGAAGCTGCTCCTGAAGAATTTCTTCAGGCAGAATTCGCTCCGGATGAGCTTGATTCTGAAGAGCAGATCCCGTTTGCAGATGGTGATACATCAGCTAAGGAGGTGCCGTTGATGGATGAGTCAGGTGAGTCCATGGATCTGTCAGAGATCCTTGCCGGTGAAGATGGAGAGTTGATGGACATTGGAGATCTGCTGAATGCAGATGCCAGTGATGAGGAACTTCCGGAAGCCAGGGAGGGCTTTGAACAGTCCGCTGAGTCAGTATCCGATTCCCTGGATCTGGAGGATGAGAACATTTCTCTTGATGAATTAGAGAATCCAAAGGGAGGTATCGGAGGTCTTATTGCTAAGATCAAGGGTATCTTCAAGAAAAAGCCAAAGGAGGATGGAGAGGAAGAGATCACAACGAATGATCTGATGCTTTCCGACGATCCCTCGGCAGAGGAGCTTTCCCTGGAGGATGATGATATTTTAGCCTCCTTTGAAGCGGAAGAGGCCCCCAAAGAAAAGAAAGAAAAAAAGAAAAAAGAGAAAAAACCAAAGAAAAAGAAAGAGAAGAAGGAAAAGAAACCCAAGGAGCCGAAGCCTAAGAAAGAGAAAAAGCCCCGTCCGGTGGACAATTCTCCGAAGGTTCCCATCAAGGGCATTATTCCTTTTATCATTTTAGCAATCTCTCTGATTGCGCTGATCATGATCGTGTTGAAGTTCGTTCCTGACAGCTCCTATCGAAGTGAGGCCCGTAAGGCCTTTGCGGAAGAGGATTATCAGAAGGCGTACCGTGCCCTTAGCACATTGCAGAGTCCGGATGAAGAGGATGATGCCATGCAAAAGCAGGCAAAGCTTATGATGACACTTTCCCTTCGCTACGATGCCTACGAGGCGGGAATGAAGCGTAAGGAATACGATTATGCACTGGATGCGCTGGTGCTTGGATATCATGAATACAAGACCCATTCAGGAGAAGCAAAGAAGCTTGATATCTCTTTGGGATATCAGGCGTTAGGCGAAAAGATTATTCAACAGCTTAAGGATCAGTTTAGCATAACGGAAAAAGATGCGAACAAGATCTACAACAGCCTAACCCGAAAAGATTATACAAGAGCAATTAATGACGTCGTTTCTGAGGCGGGACTAACATCGAAGGAGTAGGGATTTGGTAGCAATTATTGACTATGACGCAGGAAATATTCGAAGTGTGGAGAAGGCTTTGCTCTCTCTTGGAGCAGATGTGAAGATTACAAGTGATCCCGGGGAGATTCTATCAGCCGACCACGTGATCTTACCGGGAGTCGGATCCTTTGGTAGCGCAATGGAGCAGCTGAAGGAGAGAGGACTGGTGGAGGTGATCAAGGAGGTGGCTAGATTACAAAAGCCCCTTCTTGGTATCTGTCTGGGGCTACAGCTGCTGTTTGAGGACAGCGAAGAGTCTGTGGGTGTGGATGGTCTTGGAATCTTAAAAGGACATATCCGACGTCTTCCGGAGGGAGATGGACGGAAGATCCCTCATATCGGATGGAATGATCTTTCCTACCCCAATAAGGGAGATCTGTTCCGAGATATTCCGGAAGGGAAGTATGTGTATTTCGTACATTCCTACTATCTGGAGGCAACGGATCCTTCCATCGTAACAGCCACCTGCAATTATGGGGCTTTGGTACATGCATCTGTTCAGAAGGATAGGGTGTATGCATGTCAGTTCCATCCTGAGAAGAGCAGTGACGTAGGTCTTACCATACTTAAAAATTTCCTGGAGAGTTGATATGCTGACAAAAAGAATTATACCGTGCCTGGATGTGAAGGACGGACGAGTTGTAAAAGGTATTAATTTTGTAGAGTTAAAGGATGCCGGAGATCCGGTGTCCGTAGCCAAGGCCTATGATAAGGCTGGGGCAGATGAATTGGTTTTTTTGGACATTACTGCTTCCTCTGATCAGAGAAAGACCGTTGTGGATATGGTTTCCAAGGTGGCAGAGCAGGTTTTCATCCCCTTTACAGTGGGAGGCGGTATCCGCAGTGTGGATGATTTTCGTGAGCTTCTTCGGGAGGGCGCGGATAAGATCTCCATTAACTCCTCTGCCATTGAGAATCCAAAGCTGATCAGTGATGCGGCAGAGAAGTTTGGCTCCCAGTGCGTTGTGGTGGCTATTGACGCTAAGAGAATGGAGGATGGAAGCTTCCATGCCTATAAATACGGGGGAAGAGTGGATACAGGATTAGATGCTGTTTCATGGGCCAGGGAAGCGGAGAAGCGGGGAGCGGGAGAGATCCTTTTGACCAGTATGGACTGCGATGGGACCAAGGCCGGCTATGATATTGAACTGACCAGGGCCATCTCAGAGGCAGTATCTGTTCCGGTTATTGCCTCCGGTGGAGCAGGCAGCAAGGAACATTTCCACGAAGCCTTGACAAAAGGTGGGGCAGAGGCTGCTCTTGCAGCATCTCTTTTCCACTATAAGGAGCTTGAGATCCGGGAATTGAAGCAGTACTTAAAGGAACAGGGCGTATCTGTCCGTTTATAGGTTATAGGAAGGAAGTAACATGTCTGCCATTGATGGAGACTGGCTGGAATCACTTCAGGAGGAATTTCGTAAGCCATATTACAAATCATTATATGAAACAGTGCAAAGAGAATATCGGAGCAAGATCGTGTTCCCTCCGGCGGATGATATTTTTAATGCTCTGCATTATACCCCACTGTCTCAGGTCAAGGTGGTGATCATAGGACAGGATCCCTATCATGAACCGGGGCAGGCCCACGGCCTTTCCTTTTCCGTTCAGCCGGGGGTGAAAATACCTCCATCCCTTCAGAATATCTATAAGGAGCTGTCGGATGACCTTGGTCTTACCATTCCGGATAACGGATGCCTGACCAAGTGGGCTAGGCAGGGAGTGCTGCTTTTGAACACTGTGCTTACTGTGGAGGCCCATAGGGCCAACAGTCATGCGGGGATCGGCTGGGAGGAATTTACGGATGCAGTGATTCGTTCCGTGGAAGCCCAGGATCGACCGGTGGTCTTTTTACTTTGGGGTTCCCATGCCGGTAAGAAGGCGGCCATGATCCATAATCCCAAGCACCTTGTGCTGAAGGCTCCCCATCCATCTCCTCTTTCCGCGTATCGGGGATTTTTCGGGTGCAAGCACTTCAGTAAGTGTAATGCCTTCCTTGAGGAGCAGGGACTGGCTCCTGTTGACTGGCAGATCGAAAGTATGTATAATAAATAATAGAAAACCATCCTTGGATGGGTGAATTGTCTGCTTTTTTAAGGGAGTGATTCGAATGAGAATTTCAGGTTATAATTCAGATTCCATTGCATCACTGTTCTCAGGCTTTCATCATACAACATCAGGGAAGAGCAGTTTGAGCAATTTTAACAGCTATGATGGTTTCGGAGATTTTACATCCGTTCTTTCGGAGTATAACAGTGTAAAGAGTGGCAGTTATTATAAGCTCCTGAAGAAGTATTATGCCCAGGATAATTCCACGAATACCGCTAGCCGCAGTCAGGTGAGCCAGAGGACATCCCTTTCTGATGTGAAGGGAACGGTGTCCAAGGCAGTGGTGACAGTAGCAGAAGATGCTACCGATCTTACGAATTCCCTTAAGAAGTTGCGGGATAAGGATCTGTATCAGAAGGATGCGAAGGAGATCTATAGCGCTGTTAAGGACTATGTCAGTGATTATAATGACATGGTAAGGTCCGGTGAGAAGTCTAAGGTCAGTGGGGTTGCCTCCAATACGGCGAAGCTTGTGAATATGTCCTCCTATAATGAGGCGGATTTAGCGAAGATCGGTATTTCCATTAAGGAAGATCATACCCTTGCATTGGATGAGGAGACTTTTTCCAAGGCCGATTCCAAGGATGTGGAAGCGCTTTTTACAGGCCCCGGCTATGGATCGGCTCAGGAGACGAATACATCCCTGATCCGTTATTATGCACAGGCTGCTGCATCTACCGGAAGTTACGAGAAAAATGGCACATATTCAGCACCTTCGGCATACGATTTTTCGAGCTATATTTAAGCTTATGAATGTAATATACAAAAGCCGCTTTTTATAAAGCGGCTTTTTTTGTAAGGAGATAACATGAGAAAGCGTTATAAACGTTGGGAGAGGTTAGATAATACAGCAAATCTTTTTCCTGTAATCGCAGGAGAGAATATGAGTAATACCTATCGCTTGGCTGTGGTGTTGAAGGAACCGATCAAAAAGGAACTTCTTCAACGGGCCCTGGACGAGGTATTACCCAAGGTCCCGGGATTTCGGCTTCGTCTAAGAAGTGGCTTTTTCTGGTATTATCTGGAGGAGAACGATAAACCGGCTCCCAGGGTGGAGGAGGAGAATGCCTACCCTTGCAGATTCATCCATACCAATCAGAATAACAGTTTCCTGTTTCGAGTATCCTATTACGGTTTTCGAATCAATCTGGAGGTCTTTCATGTTCTTGCTGATGGAACGGGAGGACTTGCTTTTTTGCGGGAGCTGACCTATGCCTATCTACGCCTGTCTCATTCGGATCTTCGGGATCGGGTGGGGGACGGTCTTTCCGATGAGACGTCTTTGAACCGGGAAGACAGTTTCCGCAGGAACTACAAAAAGGCTTCAAAGAGTATGTACCAGTCGAAACGGGCTTTCCTAATCAAAGGTGAGAAGCTGGCCTACCATGGTTTTGGGATTATTCACGGACATGTATCGGTGTCGGCTATGAGAGCCTACTGCAAGGAACATGGGGTCAGTATCAACGAATACATCGTTGCGGCCTTTACTTACAGTACCTATCGGGCCTATCAGGGGAAGATATCACAGAAGCGGCCCATTCGTGTGGCGGTTCCGGTGAACCTTCGCCCCTTCTTTAATTCCATTACCACGAAGAATTTTTTTGTTATGGTTTCGTCGGAGTTTGCACCCACCAAGGAGGATTATACCTTTGAGGAGATTCTTTCTCTGACCCACGACTGCCTTACCCGGCAGATCACCAAGGAGAACCTGGAGGCTATTTTTTCCTACAATGTGTCCAATGAGCAGTATCTCTTTGCCCGGGCGGTTCCCCTCCCTCTTAAGAATATTGCCATGAAGCTGATCTATACAAGAAATGCCCTGGCGAATACTACCACCATCACCAATATGGGGCGTGTGACGGTGGCCGAGGAGTATGATCCCTATATTGAGGGATTTCATTGTTTCCTCCCCTTTTCCAATGGTCAGGGGCTTAAGTGTGGAGTGGCTTCCTTCCATGATGATCTGGTGCTTTCTTTTGTGACAGAACTGGAAGATACCGCTGTTCAGATGGGGGTCTTCCGGCAGATGCAGCAGGATGGAATGGATGTTGCTGTTGAGACGAATGGAGTTTTTTATGAGTAAGACATGTTCCCGCTGCAAAGTGAAGGTATTGGACCATACGGAGTACTGTCCTCTCTGTGGCGGTGTATTGAAAAAGGATACAAAAGTGGATAAGAGGCGTCCTATGGGTTATCCGGATGTGTACGGGCTGACCAGGAAGCGTAATCTTGCCCTTAGGATCCTACTGGCCATCTGTGTTGTTGCAGGATTTCTTCTCCTGGCCACCAATTACATGATCGGTGGAAGGTGGTGGAGCGTGATTCCCTGTATTGCCATTTTATATGGTTATGTGGTGTTTTCTCTCTATTTTAATCCCACCAACGGATATATGAAGCGGATCATCTGGACCTTTGTTTTAACCCTCGCTTTTATGATCGCCCTGGATATCTGTACCGGTTTTTATCGCTGGTCCATTAATTATTGCCTGCCTCTGGCTCTGCTTTTGTATAATATTGCAGGCATTGTGCTTATGATCGTAAACCACAGGCGATGGGAAAGTTATATGATCTTTCTTATGACAGCGATTTTTGTGGGGTTTGTGCCCCTTGGCCTGATCCATTTTAAGGTGGTAACGGAGCCGATCCTTTCCCAGTCAGTCTTTATTTCTTCTGTGTGCATCTTCCTGGGGACTTTGATCATTGGAGGAGGCCGCGCACGGACAGAACTTGGCAGACGTTTCCATGTGTAAACGGTTGACGAGGGTTTATATGTTTCCTATAATCAAAATGTAGTATGGTCACAGAGAGAGGTAACCCGATGATGTGTCATAAATCAAAGAATATCTTAACAAGGTGTTTTGCTGTTTTTTTGCTGTTCACCTTTCTGCTATTATCTTTGCCCGCTGTGGCGCTTGCAGCAGGCGCCACAAGTATTTCGCTGTCTTCTAATTCAGTTTCTACAGGAGATACCGTAACGGTAACAGTGATTGGTTCCCAAAGCTCGGCTTTGTCGCTGAAGTACGACAATACCATGCTTGAGCTTGTGGATGGCGGACGTGCAACGGCAAGCGGAAATGTTCTTACGGTTTCAGCTTCCAGTGCCACCTTTAAGTTCAGGGCGATCCATGGAGGTAATGCCGGACTTGTGGTCTCTTCGGATACCCTTTCCGGAAGTTCCTGTTTTCTTCCGGTAGCAGAGTCTGCTGCCCAGAGTACAGAGAATAAAAAGCCGGAGGAGAAGAAGGAAGAAGAAAAGAAAGAGGATCAGAAGGAAGAGAAAAAGGAAGATAAGGATTCCTCCTCAAAAGCAGAGAAAAAGTCTTCCTCTTCTAAAAAATCATCGCGAAAAAAGGCTTCGAAAAAGGAAAAGGCCGTTGGGAATAAAGAGGAAGTATCACAGACTATCCGTAAGATGTCTTCCGAGGATCTGTCTTTTCAGGAACTGATCACAGACCGGAGAGTTATTGCTGTTATCATTCTTCTGGTGGCTGTTATTCTGGTGCTGATCATTCAACTGGTTCTTAGAGGACATGAACAGGATCTGGATGAGGAGGATGATTTGCAGGAGACGTTTTCCTCTACTCCTGTCAGCAATGCAAAGAAAGATGAGGTTTCCAAAGTGGCTCCTTCAGAGGAGATGCCACTGGAAGAGCCTCCATCAAAGAAGCAGGCTGCTCTTTCCACTCCTGACCAGGGTAAGAAAGGAACAGCGCATTATCAGGCTGATCTTACCATGCCAAAGGCTCCAAAGTCAGCCGGCCAGAGATTAGACGTAATGGACCTGAATGATTTGTAATCTATTTTAGAAAGCGTTTAGTATATGAAATACACACCTGCCGTAGAACAGGCAATTCGTTATGCCAAACGAAGTGCCAAGCGGTTATCACAAAATTATATCGGAACAGAACATTTACTCCTTGGACTTCTCCATGGGGGAGCAGAATCCATGGCGACCGCCATTTTAGCGGATGCAGATGTTGAAGAGAAGAAACTCATCAAGCTGATTATGGATCTGGTGTCCTTTGGAGGGGATATAGCGATCGTAGAACAGGATGGTTACACCCCTAAGTATCGTATGGTGATGGAATTTGCCGAGACCCAGGCTTCCCTTTGTCATATGGATGAGGTGGGAACGGAACATGTGCTTATTGCCATTATTCGTACCCCGGATTGTGCAGGAGCAAGACTCCTTGCTTCTATGGATCTTGATTTGCAGAAGATGTTTAATGATCTGATCAATGCAATGGGTGCTGAGGGAGATGTATATCGACAGGAGCTTAATGCTCATACGAAGATGAAAGGAAGAGGGGGAGAGTTTTCTACCCTTAGGCAGTTTTCCACCGACCTGACGGAGCTTGCCAGTCGGGGAGAA
>CADCQT010000115.1 GCA_902803645.1 uncultured Lachnospiraceae bacterium
AGGGTTGCTGACCGTAAGGCTGTTGCCCATAGGGTTGTTGACCGTAAGGCTGCTGCCCGTAAGGTTGCTGACCGAAGGAACCCTGCCCATTGGCCTGCTGGTGAAAGGAGCTCTGTCCATTGGTCTGCTGACCATAAGAATTCTGCCCTGAGGTACTCTGTTGATTTGATGATTGATTGAAATTATTATCCATAGATTCCTCCCCTAAGTTACGTGTGGATATTGCTAGTCTCTCCCAAATAGCAATTTGTCTATTCCTGAAAATACTAACATTTTTTGAATTCCTTCGCAAGAAGGCCTGCGCAATGTGAATAAAAGAAGAGGGGGATATTTGTCCAATCTGCGCATTGACGAAGAGGGGTGGGATGGATAATCTAAGAAAGTGAACAACCGATTGCGCAACCCGTTGTATAACATATTTTCCAGAAACCACCCTGCAATCGGTTGTTTTTTTGACGGAAAAACGCTCCTTACGGATGCGCAGGAATTTGCTTATAAAAAGAGAAAGGGAACCATGTCAGAAAAGCCGATGACCATTGATGATATTGCAAAAGCCCTTGGCATATCAAAGACGACCGTATCCCGGGCTATTTCCGGGAAGGGAAGGATTGGAAATGCCACAAGAGAGCGGGTGCTTACCTATATCGAAGAGCACGACTACAGACCCAATGTGATAGCCCGGGGGCTGGCCCAGCAGCGGACCTATAATATTGCTGTTGTCTGGCCCATGGAGGCGGATCTTATAGATATGCCCTTTTTCCAGAAGGTACTGGTGGGAATAGCCGAGGTGACAGGGGGCAGGGGATATGATGTGCTGATTACCCTGAACCGAGGAGAGGACATCGAAGATCTTCGAAGGGCAGTGGATAACCGTAAGGTAGATGGGGTGATCCTTACAAGGACCCTGGTAGAGGATCCGGCCATCGCTTACCTGCAGGCAAATGAGGTGCCCTTTGTCACCATTGGAACCTGCGAAGACCCGGGGATCCACCAGGTAGATAATGATAATGAAACAGCCTGCAGGGATCTGATGAGGCGGCTGATGGAAAAGGGATATACCCGATTTGCCCTGATGGGAGGAGATCCCCACCATGTTATCACCAGGCAGAGAGAGGCAGGATACTGGCGTGCATTAGAGGAGGCGGGGCTGCCTATAGATCAGGATTTGTGTTGCCTGGGCAACATACAAGGGGAGAAGCTGGAGAAGGAAATATCCGGGGTCCTTTCAAAAAAGGTGGAGTGCCTGGTATGTATGGATGATGTGATGGCCCAGAAGGTACTTATGACCTGTCAGGGGCTTGGGGTTTCCATTCCGGGGGATCTAAGCCTTGCCTCCTTTTATAACAGCAGGATCCTGGAACAGGTGAAGCCGGCGGTCACTTCCATTTCTTTTGATGAGAAGATGCTGGGGGCGTCAGCGGCGGAGCAGATCCTAAGGCTGATCGAGGGGGATGAGACAGAGAATGTAGTTTTATCCAATTACGAGAGCATGATGAAGGAGAGTACACCGGGAATGTAAGTCCCGCCCGGTAAGAGTTGACATAGAATTTCTGTCAGCGAAGCTGACCAGCAGAGGAGAAGAATATGAATCTTAAGAAAGACAGCAAGATAACCTATGATCCAAAATCCATCCTGGTAGACGGCCACCGCTGGTTTCCGGTGATGGGAGAGATGCATTATTCCAGAGTAGACAAAGAGACCTGGGGGGATGAACTTCGTAAGATGAAGGCGGGAGGCGTGGACATCATCTCCACCTATACCATTTGGATCCATCATGAGGAGATACAGGGAGAGTTTGATTTTACCGGGGTAAGAGACCTGAGAGCCTTCGTGGAGGAAGTGAAGAAGGCGGGGATCTATCTGTTTTTGCGTTTTGGTCCCTGGGCCCATGGGGAGGTAAGAAACGGAGGTTTTCCGGACTGGCTCTTAGAGAAAAGCAGACAGGAGAACTTTGAACTGCGAAGCAACGATCCGGCCTACCTTGGATATGTGAAGGCATACTGGGAGAAGGTCTATCAGCAGGTAGAAGGATTCTTCTTAAAGGATGGAGGCCCCATTATCGGGATCCAGGTGGAAAATGAATATGGCCATGTGGGCGGTTTTACCGGAGAAAAGGGGCAGGAGCATATGAAGACCCTCCAGAGCATGGCTCAAAAGATGGGCTATGATGTGCCTCTATGGACTGCCACCGGATGGGGCGGAGCCGTGACAGCAGGTCTTCTTCCGGTTATGGGAGGTTACTGTGATGCGCCCTGGGATCCATCCACCCGGAAACTTGCGCCTTCGGTAAATTATGTTTTTACAAAAGAGCGAAACGATCATAACATCGCCTCCGACTACGGATTAGGTGAGGGCATTACCTTTGATATGGACAAGGTGCCCTATCTGACCTGCGAGCTGGGAGGGGGACTTCAGCCCACTGCCCATCGCCGGCCGGTGGCAACAGGGGAGGATACGGAGTGCATGACCCTGGCAAAGATGGGAAGCGGGGTATCCCTTATCGGTTACTATATGTATCATGGGGGGACGAATCCCTCAGGGAAGCTTACCACTCTGCAGGAGAGTAAGGCCACAGGTTATCCCAACGATCTTCCTGTGAAAAATTATGATTTCAACGCTCCCATTCGGGAGTCGGGGCAGCTGACAGATTCCTATCGCAGGATCCGGCGGCTGTCACTTTTCCTGAAGGATTTCGGAGAGGAACTGGCAGGGATGGATTATATCGAGCAGCCGGGGAATCCGGAGGATCCGGGGGATACCACCTCTCTTCGAAGCGCTCTTCGTTATAATGGAAAGAGCGGATACTTTTTTGTAAATAATTATCAGAGGCTCTATCCCATGGCAGAGCAGCGGGGAGAGCATCTGATGGCATATAATGCCCTAGGAGAGGTCTTGTGTGACTTCGGAGAATATGATATGAAAGATGGAGAACATTTTTTCTATCCCATCGACCTTAAGGTGGGAGAAGATCTTCTCCTGAAAAAGGCCAGGGCCACACCTCTTACCATTCTTCGCTCCGATGAGGGAAGGCAGACCTGGGTCTTCTATGGGGATGCGGACAGCTTCGAATGGGAGGGAGAGCCAAAGGAGGATGTAGAGATTCTGGTGCTCACATCCCGGGAGGCCCTTCATGCCGGTAAGATGACAAGGGATGGTCAGGAGTATCTTGTGGTCAGCGAGGGAGATCTGGTGGAGGATGAAGCCGGTCATCCCCAGCTGGTCTGGAAGGTGGATCCGGAGGAGAAAGAGAGCAGAAGGCCGGAATTTCGGATCTATCCCCAGCCACCGGAAGAGGTAATGGGGGAGGCCTTTGAACGGATCATTGAAGGGGGACATTTGGCAGGGGCCGGAAGTTTTCTGATGTCAGATTCGGAGTCCATGGCCTGCTACCGCTATAACCGGGAACTGATCCCTGCAGGCGAGACGGTGATTTGGCCGGTGGAAGAGAGGGAAGATAAAGCCCGCTACACCATTGAAGCCAGGGGGCTTACCCGGGATGAAAAGGGACCGGAGGAGGTCTATCTGATGCTGGATTATGCCGGAGATAAGGCCGGTCTGTATCAGGAGGGGCAGCTGATCCGGGATGATTTCTACACAGGACAGACCTGGGAGATCGGACTGAAAAAGTACATCGACAGAGATGGAAGGAGACAGGGAAGCTTTCAGGCAGAGATGGAGATCGCCCCTCTGACAGAGGATATGCCGGGGAAGACGGTCTATCTTGAAAAGCTTCCGGAATTTGTGAAAGGAAAAGCAGCAGGAATCCATGGGGCAAGGCTGGTGGAGCAGTACCGCCTGGATCTGTAAGAACGTTTGGAATGTTTTATTTTGAGAATATATATGTGGAAAAGGAGATCGCAGATCACCCGAGGACAAAGGAAATTGTGGATAAGTTCCCGGGAGCGAAGAATATCTTGGTGGATCGCTACATGGATGTTTTCGGAAGGGCGAGGCAGAACCGCCTCTGGCAAAAAAACCACCCCTCCCTTCTCCTGGCAAAGGCCAGCGGACAGCTGATCTACCCGGGGGCACCGGTGTGTCAGGATTTTGGATCACAGCATTTTTACTATGTGTCTTCCATGAAGAACTGCCTGTACGACTGTGAATATTGCTATCTGAAGGGGATGTATTCCTGTGGCTACGTGGTGATCTTTGTAAACTTCGAAGATATTTTAGAGGAAGCCCACAGGCTGGATCTGCGGTTATCCACAGAGGCTGGGGAAAAAGAGGGATATCAGGGAATCTACCTCTCTGTTTCCTTTGATACGGATCTTATGGCCTTTGATTCCATAACCGGGTATGCCAGGCTCTGGGCGAAGTTTGCAGCAGATCATCCAATGGTGACGGTTGAGATCCGAACCAAGGGGGGACCGGATATTTCCGCCCTTCTACCGGAGGGAGAGGAGGGGCTTGTAGAAAATCTGGTCTTTGCCTACACCATCTCTCCTCAGCCGGTGATCGATTCCTTTGAACACAGGACCGCTTCTCTTAAGGCCAGGCTGACATCAGCGGCGAAGGCTATGGATCATGGTGCTTCGGTGCGGCTCTGCTTTGATCCCATGATCTATCAGAGGGACTGGAAAGACTGCTATACCCATATGGTGGAGCAGGTGGGGAAAGCCCTGTCTCTTGAGAAGATACGGGATGCCAGTGTGGGAACCTTTCGGATCTCGGCGGATTATTTGAAGCGGATGCGAGGGGTAGAGCCGGATTCTGCTGCTGTGCAGTTTCCCTTTGAGACCAGAGGGGGGTATGCAGGTTATCCCAGGGCTCTGGAAGACAGCATGATGACCTTCCTGGAAGAAAAGTTAAAAGAAGCCGGAATAGAAGCGAAGAAGATCTATCGTTCGGAGTTCTGATAATAGATTGTGTAAAATATAATTGCAATCAAAGAGAACCTATGGTATGATGTCCTTGTAAGAAACAAATGTGTTACGCGGGATCTTGGAGAAAGACCCGGGGCGAATAAATCATCAATAGGAAAGGAGATTGTTTATGGGAGCAATCAAATTGACAGAAGCGAACTTTAATGAAGAAGTGTTGCAGGCAGATCAGCCGGTGCTGGTGGACCTTTGGGCTACCTGGTGCGGTCCGTGCAAGATGCAGGGCCCTATCATCGAAGAGCTGGCGGATGAAGTAAGTGAATATAAGGTAGGCAAGGTAGATGTGGATGAGAATCCCGGAATTGCCGAGAAGTATAATGTTATGTCGATTCCTACGCTTCTCGTTTTTAACAAGGGCGAGGTGGTAGCCAAGGCGGTAGGTGTGACACAGAAGGATAAGCTTCTTGAGATGCTTCAGCAGGCCTGATATAAGATTTGGCGAGACTTGCGATTTGACAGTTATACTGTTTGCATCACCAGGAGATATTGAAAATGAAATGCTATAACGTAGATGGTATGACCTGTGCTGCCTGCTCCGCTCATGTGGAGAAGGCAGTCAGAAGTGTTCCCGGAGTAGAAGAGGTAAGTGTTTCTCTTCTGACGAATTCCATGCAGGTCACAGGGGATGTGGATCCGGAGATGGTTTGCATGGCGGTGGAGAAGGCCGGCTATCATGCCAGGGCCAGGGAAACCGAAGCTGATCGGACGGGAGAGCAGAGTCAGGCGCTTGGCGCCAGTGATCTCAAAGATAGAGAGACCCCTATGCTGATACACCGCTTTGGGGCCTCTCTTTTGTTGCTTCTTCCTCTTATGTATCTGACCATGGGTCATATGATGTGGAATTGGCCCCTTCCCGGTTTTCTGGAGGGGAATCACGTGGGAATGGCTCTTATGGAGATGATTCTTGCAGGAACCGTTCTTACGGTAAACCGGAGTTTTTTTATCAGCGGAGGGAAAAGCACCCTCCACGGGGCACCCAATATGGATACCCTGGTGGCCTTAGGATCCGGAGTATCCTATCTGTACAGTCTGTTCATACTTTTCCAGATGACCTACTGGCAGAGTAGGGGCAACGAAGAGGCTGTTATGCGGCTGATGCATAACCTCTATTTTGAGTCTGCAGCTATGATCGTTACCCTGATCACTGTGGGCAAGACCCTGGAGGCTTTTTCCAAGGGGAAGACCACCAATGCCTTAAAGGGACTTATGAACCTGGCTCCAAAGACCGCCACGCTTTTGGTGGACGGGGAAGAGATCACGGTGGATGCCAGTCAGATCAAGGTGGGAGATGCCTTCCTTGTCAGACCGGGGGATGCCATCCCCACGGACGGTGTGGTACTTTTTGGTATCAGTAGTGTGGATGAGTCGGCTCTTACCGGCGAGAGCGTTCCGGTGGATAAGACAGAGGGCTCGGAAGTGTCCGTTGGAACCATGAATGTGTCCGGCGTATTAACCTGTGAGGCCACCAGGGTGGGAGAGGATACCACCCTTTCTGCTGTGATCCGCATGGTAAGTGAGGCGGCTGCTACCAAGGCCCCCATTGCCAGAACGGCAGATTTTGTTGCCGGTATTTTTACACCGGTGGTTCTTGGGATCGCCCTGATCACTGCACTGGTGTGGCTTATAACAGGTGCGGATATCGGTTTTGCTCTTGAGAGGGCCATAGCTGTCCTTGTGATTTCCTGTCCCTGTGCCCTGGGTCTTGCTACCCCGGTTGCCATTATGGTGGGAAGCGGAGTGGGAGCGAGAAACGGCATCCTGTATAAGAACGCGGCAGCTCTTGAAGAGGCAGGAAGAGCGAAGGTGGTGGTCCTTGACAAGACAGGAACCATTACCAAGGGAGCTCCACAGGTCACCGACGTGATCCCCACAGACGGGGTGAGCGAAGAGGAACTATTGACCATGGCCTATTCCCTGGAGGCCTTAAGCCAGCATCCTCTGGCCCTTGCGGTCTGCAGTTATGCGAAGGATAAGGGGCTTGTCCCCGGCGAGGTTACGGAATTCGAGGACCTGGCTGGAAACGGGATTCGGGGCGTACTAAAGGACGCCTCTGTTTTTGCCGGCAAGGTGGATTATATCTATACCATGTCCACAAAGAAGGGGCGGCAGGCTCTTAAGGAATTTAATGATTCTCACGGCATCCGAGAGCTTGCGGCTGCAGGTAAGACCATGATCTATATTACAAGGCAGGGACAGTTTGCAGGTGTCCTGGCAGTTGCGGATGTGATCAAGCGGGAGAGTCCCCTTGCGGTCCGGGAGCTGAAGCAGATGGGAATGCATGTGGTCATGCTCACAGGCGA
>CADCQT010000116.1 GCA_902803645.1 uncultured Lachnospiraceae bacterium
AATATAATAACAGCTCCCTTAGAATTTGTTCTCTTATTCGTAAACAATCTTAATAGCGAAGCTACCAATTCTCTATTAAAATGATTCTCAACCTCATCAACAATCAGATAGCCACCATTTTTCAGCACTCTTACTGCATCCGAAAAAACTCTTACACCTTTTACCGTACCAGAGGACAAATACGCATTTACCTCTGTAGGATTGAACAGAGTCAACTCTTTCTGTCCATAAAACTTCAATCTTGTAATAACCTTATTGTTGATTTTCTCAACTGTTATATACTCAACTGTTGGATCAAGCAACGAAATGATCTCCGTAGGAACAGAACCTCCATCCGGTAAAAATAAGTTAAAGTTTGTATATAAAGCAAGATCCACAAACATTGTTTTATCCTGAATCTGTTTATTGACAGCAATCATGATACTGACATCATCCGGAAGATACTCGTCAGAGTTATTGCGAACCCGGACAGGCTGTATACCATCATAATTAAGTAAATTTGTCTTATTCACCTTGCTAGTCACTGCCTTGGCCCACAATTTCTCGGATATAATGCGTACACGAGGAATCCCCTCCTCATTTTTTGACTTAATGATTTCACAACTAAGATGGAATATCTTTCCATCCGTGAAAAAATCAATGTCAAATACTGTAGTAATATCTTCTCCCAATATCTGCGGGATAAATTCTGCATTTAAAGGTTCAGCGCCTAATAGCATACTAGAAAAAGAAACAACCTTCAACGCTGTTGTCTTTCCCGACGCATTAATACCCGCAAAAGCCTCTACGGTATTCACATAAATGTTACCAAACAAATTGTGAACAGAGTTCAAGTGATTACTTTGAACTCTATGAACAGCACAAAAAGAAATATCAAACGGATTCTTGTATAACGGAAGTCCATTTACTTTTATTCGCAGTATCCTCATTTATCAACATCTCCATAAAAACGAATCCTGTGTTGTTAATCGACCACAGAGAAATAATACCATAGAGAGATATTGATTACAACAGATTTCCCGTTTTTATCGTCCGAAAACGTATACCCTTTCACACTATTTATATCTATTTCCTCACAATCAAGTAACCCATATTCACTTACAAGGTGAGTGCAAGTAAGGATTTATCCGCACCTGTTTGCCCGCATTGTGCGGCATTTTTCTTGTAAAAAAAAGGCCCTGCTATTGCAGAGCCCTTCTTATCGTTCATCCTCCCCGTCGCAGTTTTTATGCCTCGGCAGCCAGTGCCTTACCAAGTGACTTGCAGGCCTCTTCTGCAACCACATCCGGTGCATCCTGACAGATCACGCCTTCTCCACCGACGACTCTTGCACCTGCTGCTGTCATGCGATCTACCCAGTCACGCATCCACTGTCCGTCTCCCCAGCCATAAGATCCGAAGAGTCCAATGGTCTTTCCGGATACAAAGCCCTCAAGCTCTGTAACGAAAGGCTCCATCTCACCCTCTTCCAGCACCTCTGCTCCCATGGCAGGGCAGCCCAGTGCAAAAGCCTTTGCGCTCTTCAGCTCATCCATTGAAGCCTCGCTGACGTATACCACATTTGCCTCTGCTCCAGCTTCTGTGATTCCCGCTCCAACGGCATTTGCCATGCTTTCGGTGTTACCTGACTGTGACCAAAATACAACGTTTACCTTACTCATTACCTTTTCTCTCCTTCTGCATTTTTTGTTCTATTAACTTATCCCCAGCTGTTCATCTCCGCTTCCTGACGCAAACCGTGCGCCAAGTCCCGTGAAGGGAGACTTGATTGACTGGATGACTTTGTTAACTGACTGATTGAAGGGATGACCATATGAAGCGGGCCCCTGCTACTCTATCCATAAGCGGGTCTAACCTGCCAGAGAAATGTTCTGAACTTCTCTTCGAATCTGTTCTAAGGTATATCCCTTAGAAAGCATGCAGACCATGTCGTCTTTCATATCATCAAAAAGCTTGAATAACCGTCTGGTGTGATAGACATTCTCATATACCTTCCAGTAACCGGCCAAGACAAACCCATTCCCCTTGTTCTCGATAAAGCCCTTCACATCGCACAGCGGATAGCCCAGGAACACCCCCATTTCATGGGGAAAATTCTCCCTTTGCTCCACAAATTCCTCATATCTTCTCTGAAAAAGTGCCAGTGCCGCTCCAAAACCTTCGGATCCATATCCAAAATTCTTCAGGAACTTCCGGACTTCATCCTTCTGAATATAGGTTACAAGCATCTCCTTTTTAAACACCAGCATCACGACCCTCTGTCTGTCATAAGCCAGACGGTAACCGATGAGTCCGATGTGCCCCAGGGCATACCGAGCGCTATGTTCAAGCTCTCTTGGAAGGATCAGAAGATTTGAAATTTTAAGTCCTGCCAATGTCGGCGCACACTGCAACACAATCTGTAGCTCAACCTGGCGCCGATCCATTGCACATAACATTTCAAACACTTCTTTACTCATAGCCTCTCCTTTCCTGTTAGTCTTGTCTAACCGATATTATACTAGACTACTTACATAGCAAAGTCAACTGTATTTTTCTCTTTTCTCCTTCCCATGTCAGGTTTCCTAGCGGCGACACCAGGCCTTATTAAAGCAAAGCTCCGCCGGTGCTATTTTGCCAAACAACTTCCTACCGACCCCAAATCCGACTTTTCCGAAAAAAAAAGCTGTAGCCTTAGGCTACAGCTCATACTTCGTTTTCTTCTTTGTAATCTCAGCCATGTAGGAGGCTGTTATAATACCTGTGGGAAGGGCGATGACCGCCATGCCCATAAGGGCGGAGATCATGGTAATGATACGTCCGAGAGGGGTGACAGGGGAGATATCTCCGTAACCGATGGTGGTAATGGAAATGGTCGCCCAGTAGAGGGCATCAAAGAAGCTGTTAAAGAGCTTCGGTTCCAGCTGAAACATCAGCATGGCGGAGATCACAATGTACATCATCACCAGAATGAAAACAGCCCCCAGCTGCTTGCGAACCTTGCGGATCACATTGGTGATGATCACCATGGATTTGGAATAGCGCACCAACTTGACTGCGCGGAACACACGGAACAATCGAAGAAGAGAGATTCCCACTACTCCCCGCCCAAAAATGGTAATCACCGGAACAATAGACAAAAAGTCGAAGATCGCCATCGGCGTAAAAACATAGGCAATATATGCCTTAATACTCTTATATCCCATCTTATAATCTGCCGTATAAAACCGGAATCCATAATCAATGATAAACAACAGGCTGGTAACAACATCGATCCATCCCACAAAAGGATTCTCATGCTTTAATGTCATAGGAATGAGCCCCACAACAACCGCCGTTGTCAGCATAAAATCATACGCCTTGGATGCGATATCCTTTGTTGTGGATGGTTCTAATATCTCATAGATTCTCCTCTTAAGTCCTTCCTTCATATCACGCCCCCATATTATTTTAATATGTCATATGTAATGGCACCGATTCCTAATATAATCAAGATTACTCCGATCACAGCGCAAATCGTTACAAAAATTTGTGTCCGCCGGATATGAACGTTATCCACCACCCCATCATCCGTGATCAGAATCGACTTCTCTTTCTTTGTCATGTCAACACCCCCTGTCAACCCAACTTATTTCTTGAGAACCGCCTTCATAACGACCGGATTGTGATCCGAATATAAGAACCCATTATCCTTCGTCTTAACAGTCTTCACTTTGATATTGGAAGATACGATAAAACCATCGATCACATAATACTGGAATTTCTCGGGATCTGCCCCCTTGTAGGCCCGATCCAGGGATCTGCAGCTTGGAACCTTCGAATCCATATACAGGCTTAGACCCTGACCAAAGGAAGAAGCGTCGATCTTCCCCGGCTTCCACAGACCCTCCTTCTGAGGGTAAGCAGCAATGTCCACATTGGAAAAGGTCTGATTGAAGTCACCTGCAGCAATAACATAGTTGCCTGCTGCCGCCTCCTTCTGTAAGATCTCCTGCAGCATCTTCGTCTGCTGGGCTCTTCCTGTTCCGCTGTCATAGGCCTCCAAATGCAGATTTACCGCCACCAGTTCCTTATTGGTGCCCTTCACCGGGATCCGGTTCACACAGATGCACCGCTTCAGATTGGCCAGGCGTACCGGCCACTTATAGGGACAGGGCAACTGGTACCGGGTGGCTTCACTGATTTCATACTGGCTGGTGGTAAGGATCCCCGCATGAACCTGACCAATAGGAGGAAGGGGATAAGGGATATACAAAACCTTAAAATTCGTAGCAAAGCTGTGACTTACATCCCCAAAACCTCTTGCCAGCCAGGCAACCTCATTCACATGGTTGGACCTTTGGGAATCCATATCCGTCTCCTGAAAAAAAGAAAGATCCGGATCGATCTCCCTGACCTGAGAGACGATCCCATCCATATTGATCTTGGTCTGTTTCTCATCTGCCGTCTTGACCTTCCGACCCCCGTCCATGAAAAAGTCCGCCCTCTCATCCAGGGTACCGTAACCGATATTCCAGGTAAGGACCGTGATCTTATCACCCACAGACAGTTCCTTCGGCTCCCTTGCGGATGTGACCTTGAGGGCCTCAACGCTCTTAGGCTTATACTCCGTCACCGTAAGAGTGACAATCAGCGCCGCAAACAGAAGGATTCCAATGGATACAATGGTCAGAAGACCTTTTAATAACTTATTTCTCATATTATTTCCTCTCTAAGAACATTATACGGAAATCTTCTGACATATTCCAGTCGCACCGCCCAGGGAAGCAAGGCCAAAGAACAAAACCCTCTAGATGGTGGGATCCTCCTTAAGTTTCTGCCGCACCTTCTCATATAGTAAAAGCAAGGCTTCATTCTCCCGTCTGATCTTATCCCAGTTACCGCTCTTGGCCGCCATCTCCAGTTCTCTGGCAAACTCCGACAACTTCACAGCCCCCACCTGAAGGGAGGTGCTCTTCAAGGAATGGACATGGATCCGATAGGTGTCCAAATCCTCATCCCCAAGAGCCTGGCGCAGAAGGCGCATCTTCTCATCCACTTCTTCCAGATAAGCTCCAACCATAACGGTGTACATCCCCTGGGAGGCGGCAGAGTACTGGGAGGCCACCTCTTTGTCGATAAGTGGCTTCTCCACCTCTTCAACCGCCTCCGGCTCTCCCTTCTCTTTGTTCTGTTCTTCCTCTTTTGTTACTTCCTGATGGGGCTCTGCCAGGCTGCTGTCGATCCTCGTGATTTTATCCTCCGGAAGCCACTTCAGAAGACATCTCTCCAGAGTCTCCCCCTTAATGGGCTTCGTAATATAATCGGTAAAACCAGCCCTAAGATACATCTCTCTGGCACCGGAGACCGCATTGGCGGTTAAAGCAATCACAGGGACATGGTCTGTCAGTCCCATCTGCTTCATCTTATGAAGTGTCTCGATCCCATCCATCTCCGGCATCATATGATCCAAAAGGACCAGGTCAAAATCGTGATTCATCATCTTATCAATGGCTTCCTGGCCGCTGGCGGCAGAAATGGTCACCACCTTTGTAGCCTTAAGCAAAAGCTTTGCCACCGTAAGGTTCATCTTATTGTCATCCACCAGAAGAATACGGGCATCCGGCGCCTCAAACATCTGGTGATAATTTTCTTTTTTCTCTTCATACCAGCGGATCTTCTCACGAAAATCCCCTACCGGAACGTTCTGCTCTACCCTCTGGGGAAGCTTGACCCGGAAGGCGGAACCTTCTCCGTAGGTACTTTCGAAGCTGATTTGTCCCTCTAACATCTTCACAAAATTGCTGACGATGGCAAGACCAAGGCCTGTACCTTCAATATTACGGTTACGCTTCTGGTCCACTCTCTGAAAAGCCTCAAAGAGATGCTTTTGATCCTCTTCCCGGATGCCGCAGCCTGTATCCTTTACCTCGAAGCAAAGCAAAAAGATGGGCTGGTCCTGGGAATAGATTCGAAGAGTCACACTGCCCTTGTCGGTATACTTCACCGCATTGGTCAAAAGATTGGTAACGATCTGGCGGATCTTCACCTCATCCCCCATGAGATATTCCGGAAGGAAGGGATCCACCTCCACCTCAAAATCCAGCTCCTTCACCTTAAGTCTTGGACCGATCATATTCATAAGATCATTGACCATGGAGCTCAGCTGATAGCTGACAGGAACGACCTCCATCTTCCCGGATTCGATCTTGGAAAAGTCCAAAATATCATTGATCAAGGACAATAGCATGGTACCGGAGCTGGAGATCACCTTGGCATACCGCAGGGTCTGCTCTTCCCCGGTCTCTCGCATGATCATCTCATTCATACCAAGGATCGAATTAATAGGAGTTCGGATCTCATGGCTCATATTGGATAAAAAATCCGCCTTGCTTTTTACCGATTCCTTGGCTTCATCACACATGACACCAACGATATGCAGCATATCATCCAGACTCTGCTCCTGATCCTGGTTCTTTTTCTCCTTATGATAGAGAAGCGACATCTGATTGAGCATGACCCAGATACTTAAAAGAACCGCCGTCTGACACAGCCAGTACTCTTCCCAGGTCATAACATTAAGGACCCCCAGCAGCTTAAAGATGGCAAACTGATTCAGAGTAAAAAAGGTGATGGACCCCACCACAATGGTACTTCTCTTCTGTTTGAACATGGCCACCACAAGGCACTGCACCATGTACAGCAGGAGAAGATAGAGCATATTCCGGTTGACCCAGGTAAGTACCACTCCCTGGGCCGTGGAACAGATGCAAATGCAGATACAGAATCCGTACACCGGCACACCGTTATCCTCTGTCAGTGACAGAATCATAATAAAAGAGAGTATGAAAAAAATCAGCACACCCCAGGGGATGGGCGCTCTTCCGCCAAAATCATGAAACAGACGAATCTCTGTAAAAACTCCCTGAAAACCATATAAGAGCAGAGCAATCAAACGGCCGGCATTGTAGTTGGGACTATTCATGAAGCATCACCCCTTTCGGCACGATGAGATTCATGCCCTTATGAACGATCTCAGCTTCCCATTCACTGTATCCATAGACCATCTCGCCGTCACAGTCCATCTCCAAAGGACGGTTGTCCCTTCTGCGGATCCTGATCTTTTGAGCTGATCCGATCCTGCCATAGAGAGGCAGGCGATTGTACTTTTTCTTCATCAGTGTAAAAGCCGCCGGAAGAAGCCGCACACTACCATGATCATTGGAAAAGAAAAAGTTCGCCCTGCCGTCAGCTATATCCGCATCCTTTGTAAAATACATGCTTCCGCCGATGACGCCTCCGTTTCCAAAAATGATCTGACTGGACCGCTGGCTTCTGTCCCTGCCATCTGTCTCAATAATGTAATCCCTTGCCCTGGTGGTAAGAAGGGAACGGAACATGGCAAGAATATAGGGTACATTCTGCCCGAATACCGTAAGGGACTTATACCGGTCCTTCCCCTTTAGAATGTTGGAATCCATTCCTGTTGAGAAGGTATTTAAGGCCACTCCGTGGTTGGTTCGGATGTAATCCACCGGGATGGCACTGCCTTCGATGAGGTTCTCGATATGATCGAATTTCTCCTGATCCTTGCCGAAGACCTTCAGGAAGTCATTGGTCATGCCACAGGGATAAAATCCAATCTCCACGGTGGACAGATCCTCGATCCCGTTCATAACATTACGGATGGTTCCGGAACCGCCACAGCAGTATATCCGAAGCTTATAACCCACGAAGTAATGGCGGATCTGCCGAATCAGCTCCGTCTCATCCCCCGGTCCTCTGGTGGTGAACACAAAATAGTCCTGCTCCGGAAGCTTCCCTATAACGGTTCGAAGCTTTTCCACCTTAAAGAAATTACCGGCATTAGGATTTACGATGAAAATATGCTTCACATCCCCCTTACCCATGGTTGCCCGGCGAAGCCGCTCATCCATGGCCGGGTCACTTTCCTCTCTTGGATGGAGCTTTTGCTCAATTTGGATCCTGGCCTCTCTTCGAAGGAAGGTCTGCTCCGTCAACCGCTGCAGCATCATCACCATGGCAGAGACAGCCATGGCAACGTTGGTAAGACTCAGATCTGAATGATAGATCTGAAAAACGGACATACATAATGGGAAAAGGGCATAAAACCACAGCGATATCTTCTCCCGAAGTCCAAGATACCTGCGGTATAATACCAGAAGCAGAATATAAATAAAAATAATACAATAGGGAAATATCAGAGACAAAAAGAACAGACTGCCTCTGTGATATTGATTAGACCCGTCAACGAAATAGATCCTATCGCTGAACAGATTGATCAGAAGGTCAAGGGTACCAAGAATGGCACCCCCCCCTGCTGCAATATGCCATCGGGAGGAAAGGATGATCATATGATCCCTAAGCACTTCCATCAGTAGCATAACAGCAAAAAATGATATCATAAGCGATTCAAAGAACACCAGGAACGTACAGATCCTGGTGCAATAATAGGCCCGTATGCCATACCCTCCCATATAATAGATCGAGAGGGCATCACAACAAAGCAGCACCACAATATTTCCTAATATCGCGGAAAGAACGCTGCTACTCTTAGGCTCTTCTTTTCGAATCAGTATGAGAGCGAGTGCACAAACACTGCAGAGCACCGCTCCCCAAAACTCAACAAAGACCTGGATCAACTTAATATCATCCATAAGCTCTCCCTGACTGGGAAAACGCCCGAAATAGTATTAGATCATCTTAATTCTATCCAGAGCAGCCTTTGTGTTCTCATGTGTACCAAAAGCTGTCAGTCTAAAATATCCTTCACCTGAAGGACCAAAGCCACTACCCGGTGTTCCCACAACATGTGCTGTGTTAAGAAGGTGGTCGAAGAAGTCCCAGCTGGTCATACGATCCGGTGTCTTCAACCAGATATATGGTGCATTGACACCACCAAAGCAGGTGTAACCCAGCTCTGTAAGACCCTCGCGGATCATGCGGGCATTCTCCATGTAGTAATCAACGAGCTGGCGAACCTGCTGCTGTCCCTCCTGGGAGTATACTGCCTCACCGGCTCTTTGAACGATGTAAGGTGCACCATTGAACTTGGTTCCGTGACGACGGGCCCACATATCATGAAGTGAGGCCTCTCCGCACTTAAGATCCTTTGGTACAACGGTAAATCCAAGACGAAGTCCTGTAAATCCGGCATTCTTAGAGAAGCTTCGGATCTCGATACAGCACTCCCTTGCTCCCTCACACTCATAGATGCTGTGTGGTACATCATCCTCACGAATGTAAGCCTCATAGGCAGCATCAAAAATAATAACGCATCCCTTGCGGTTGGCATAATCCACCCACTGCTGAAGCTGTTCTTTGGTGAGGGTGGTACCTGTAGGATTGTTGGGAAGGCAAAGATAGATCACATCCGGTGTCTCCTTCGGGAATTCCGGAATGAAATTGTTCTCCTTCGTGACCGGCATGTAGATCACACGGTCCCACTCACCGTTATGGGTGTCGTAGTTGCCGCATCTGCCTGCCATAACATTGGAATCTACGTACACGGGATATACAGGGTCTGTCACTGCAATAACGTTCTCCCCAGAGAACAGCTCCTGAATATTGCCGGAATCACTCTTGGCACCATCGGATACAAAGATCTCATCTGCCTCAATATCACAGCCACGCTTCTTGTAATCATTCTCTGCAATTGCCTTACGCAGGAACTCATATCCAAGGTCCGGTGCATAACCCATGAAGGTATCTGCACTTGCCATCTCATCCACAGCGCTGTGAAGCGCCTTGATCACAGCATCCGGAAGAGGCTGTGTCACATCACCGATACCCAGACGAATGATCTCATCGGAAGGGTTTGCCTGCTGATAAGCGCTGACCTTCTTAGCGATGGTGGAAAAAAGGTAACTTCCTGGTAACTTCAAATAATTGGTATTAACCTGGTACATGTTGAATCTCTCTTTCTTTTTATTCATCCAGAGCCTGATCTTACTTAGGCTCGTAGATCTTCACATCATCCTTCTCGAAATGCTCCGGCAATTCGATTTCTCCTGTATAGACGGTGGTAGCCGGGCCACTCATGTAGACCCTGTCTGTATCCCTGTCATAGGTGATTCTAAGATCTCCCCCCAGGAGATGAAGATTCACCGTCTCCTCTGTGAGGCCATTGATCACAGCTGCCACTGCTGTTGCACAGGCACCGGTTCCACAAGCCAGCGTCTCTCCGCTTCCTCTCTCCCAGACTCTCATCCGAATATTCTCCCGATCCATAATATTGGCAAACTCTGTGTTCACCCGCTTTGGGAAGGTCTCATGATTTTCAAATAGCGGTCCAATCTGCGGCAGATCAATGGTCCTTACATCCTCATCTGTAAAAATAACACAGTGGGGATTTCCCATGGAAACAGCTGTAGCCTTAAAGATATTGCCATCCACTTCCATCGGCTGGTCAACCATGGTATCCCCCGGGAAGATTACAGGAACCTTGGGGCAACTAAGAAGGGGACTTCCCATATCTACAAGGACAGACTCCACCTTACCGCCGGAAACCGACAGCTTAAGGGTCTTAATGCCGGCTAAGGTCTCAACGGTGATCTCTTCCTTGTCCGTAAGACCAAAGTCATACACATATTTTGCCACACAACGGATTCCGTTTCCACACATTTCCCCACGGGAACCGTCTGCATTATACATAACCATCTCAAAATCCGCGATCTGTGACTTACAGATCAGAATCAAACCATCGGATCCGATGCCAAAATGCCGATCACTGACAAAGACAGCAACCTTCTCCGGGTCCTTCAGTTCTTCCTTGGTACAGTCAACGTATACATAGTCGTTGCCGCATCCATGCATTTTTGTAAATTTCATGTTCTTACCTCTTGTCCATTTATCCATTCAAGTCTCGCTGTTAACGGTCCATCATAAGCATGACCGTTTCGTAATTCAAAGGACCTCCAAAGAGATCTAAGGCCGATCCAATGGTCAGATGGATCCTGCCTTCTCCGGCCCTTCGGACCTTATCGATATCCTCATAGCTTCCCACGCCCCCGGCGTAGGTAACAGGAACCCCCTGATACCCGGAAAGGATGGAGAGCAGTTCCTCATCGATCCCTGCCTTCTTGCCTTCTACATCCGCTGCATGGATCAAAAACTCATCGCAGTACTCCGACAGCCCCTCTAAAAGGGTGGGGGTCACCTCTTCTCTTGTAAACTTCTGCCAGCGATCCGTCACCACATAGTAACGATCTCCCTTCCGTCTGGCGGACAGATCCAGCACCACATGCTGCTTCCCCGCTGTGGAACGAAGCTTCTTCAGATTGATATGATTGATCTGTCCATCCTGAAATACAAAGCTGGTGACGATTCCATGGGAAGCACCGGCCCCG